>NZ_JBFTKI010000007.1:0-163004 GCF_056395875.1 Arthrobacter sp. 05T45
GCCGTGCCTGGTTCCGGTGCCGTGCTGTGCGGTGTTGGCAGGGGTGCCTGCTTCGGCGGGAGTCGTCCCGAGCCGGGTGAGCAGGTCGCGGTAGTCGATGGTGGCCATGACCTGGGGCCGGAGCCCGCCCGCGGCGGGCAGCCCTCCGGCGGCGAGGGCCGCCTTACACGCGCCGACCAGGCCGTCGAGCAGCCGTCGGGGCCGGGAGCGGAGGTCCAGAACCGGCAGCGACGGGTCCTCTTCCACCGTGGCGGGCTCCGCAGCCGGGCCTGGCGCATCCGCCGCCGCGGACCCGTCACCCGCCCCGCCCTCGCCCGCCTCGCCCGGTCCGGCCTGTGCCGTGTTGCCGGTGGCGGTGCCCTGGCCGGTGTCGGGGCCGGTGCGGGGGTTGGTGGCGGTGTTCATCACGGTGATCAGGTGTTCGAACTGGTCCGTGGTGGCGAAGATTTCCAGGTGCTGCAGGCCGTGCCGGGGTTTGCGGAGGAAGGCGCCCTGGAGCTGGCGGAGCAGTTCCTCGGAGGGCTCGGCGCCGTCCTGGTCCAGCGCCTCCGTCCACCGGCGGGCGATCCGGGCCAGGAAGTCGGCGTCGTTCTCGGCCGCGGTGCGGGTCAGGGCGTGCTCCATCGCCGCGACGGCCTCCGGGAGGCAGCTGTGCCGGACCCGGTCCAGGGCGAGCGTGATGACGGTCGCTGCGCGGGAGGCGACCTCGCCGGACGCGACGGCGGCTCCGAGCTCCGGGTGCACGGGCGGGATGGGCCGGCCGGCGAGTCCTTGCCGGGGCAGCAGCGTGTCGGCCAGCGCCAGCCGGCGCCTGGCCTCGGCGGCGCTGATCCGCAGCCGTGCCCGCAGGAACTCCACCGTGTTCCGGTACCCGTCATCCAGCACCGATTCCGGCACCGCCGGTTCCACCGTTCCGGGGCTTCCGGCGGGAGCCGCCGCAACGGACGTGCCGGAGGGCTCCGCAGCAGCGGACGTGCCGGAGGGCTCCGCAGCAGCGGACGTGCCCGCGGGAGCCGAGGCCAGGGAGGCGCCGGCAGGCTTCGCGGTTCCGGGTGTGCCGGTCTGCCACCCGGCGGGGCTCTCACGCCAGCCGGTGGTCCACCCGGTGACCGCCCCCGTTACAGCCCCCGTGGCCGCGGCTGCGGACTGCTTCCTGGTCCGGTCCACGGCGGCCGCCGCGACGAGCTGAAGATACTCCACCGCGCGGGAGACTTCCTCCACACTGCCGGCGAAGTCCGACGCGGCCCGGAAGCCCCACGACCCCGCATCCTCCACCGCCGTCGAACCCACCGCCCGCAGCGCGGCCAGGGCGGCGTCCATACCGGATTGCCCGACCGGGGCTGCACCCCGCTCCGTGCCCTCCGCCTCGTCCCCGCAGACGGTGAAATCCCTGATGAAATCCCTGACGGCTTCCATGGCTCGAGTCTATTTGAGGGCTCCGACAAAAGTGATGGGCACGGTTCCGCCTCGGAATGACTCCGGTACGGCGCACTCGGCCGAACCCCAAACGAACTGTGACCACGCACCCCGTTGGGTGCGTGGTCACAGTTGCGCGCCGAAAACAGCTGCGCGGGGCTAACGAACTAGAGCTTCAGGATGCCCGTGAGCCTCTCGGTGTCCTGCCGCGTCCGGGCCCTGCCGAGATACACGACGGCTGCGATCGAGGCCGCAGTGCCCAGGACCATCGGCAGGATCCACGGGATCCAGGTCAGGCCCGGCTGGTAGCCGAATCCGGCCGCTATGAAGATGATCCAGCTGAGCATACCGACGGATGCAGCAACCCCCGCGGGGACGGCGACGCCGTACTTCTGGTGCCGCTTGTCGTTGGCCCACACCACGAAACCCGCAGCCACGGTCACCATGGCGACCACAATCAGGGAAAGCATTCAGGACACCTCACGATGTAGAAACTGCGATGAAGGACGGTCGTGGGAAGAACGGGGCTAGAGGGCACCGAAGCCGACGCGGCGGGCCTCTTCTGCGCCGATTTCCACGTAGCCCAGAACATTGGCGGGGACGATCACCAGGCGGCCTTTGTCGTCCGTCAGCCGCAGTTCGCTGCCCTTGGCGATCGCGTCGCCAACTACCTTGGCGACGGCTTCGGCATCCTGCGCCGATTCGAGGACAATTTCGCGGCCAATGTTTTGAATACCAATCTTTACTTCCACAGCAAGGCCTCCCAGCCAATCAACGTCCAAAAAATGTCTAAGGTCAATCTCTAGTTGTAGTCTAGGTCTCTTTGGGGAAGCGGGAGATTCCGCGCCAAGCTAAACGGTAGATGAGGTCACTGGCTACGTCGAGATCCAGGTTCCCGTCCGTTTCCAGCCAATACCTTGCGCTCACGTGGGCCATGCCGGCGAGTCCGCGGCCCAGCAGCTGGGCCTCCAGCTCAGGCAGTTTGGTGTCCTCGGCGATGACGTGCGCGACGGCGTCGGCGAAGGTCTTATTGAACGTTTCCAGCCGCGCGCTGACGTCGGGATCGTTAATCAGGTCCGACTCGAAGACGAGCCGGTGGGCCTGGTCGTCGTGCGCGATGAAGCGGAAGTAGGCGCGCATGACGGCCTGGACGCGCTCGTCATTGTCGGTGGTGGAGTTCAGGGCGCCAAGCAGGAGGTCGGTCAGCTTGCTGAGGTGGCTGTCCAGCAGAGCCAGGTAGAGGTCCCGCTTGGAAGGGAAGTGCTGGTACAACACCGGCTTGCTGACGTGGGCGGTCTCGGCGATCTCGTCCATGGCGGCACCGTGGTAGCCGTTCGCCACGAAAACTTCCTGCGCGGCCGCCAGCAGCTGCGCCCGGCGTTCGTCGCGGGGGAGGCGGGCCGAGCGTTGTCCGCTCCGGGGCTGCCCTGCCGTCGGCTTGCCGGACTCGTCCCGCTCCAACGGTGCCTGATGAACCACTGTCGGCCTTCTTTCCCTTATTCACCCCATTGCGCGCAATGGCAATATTTTGCATTTTGTACTGAACTACCTTGCACTCAATTACACCTTACGCGCGGGTAATATGACCTGGTGGTATCTTCGGGCATAGATTGAAGTATGGCTTCCAAGTTCACCGCCGCCGGTGCCCCCGCAACCCCCCAGACGAAGCTGGATCCGCAGCCCGGACCGTTGGTCGACCCGGCTGCGGACCTCAGGCCGGACGAGGTGGAACGCTACTCGCGGCACCTGATCATTCCGGAGATCGGCGCGATCGGCCAGCGACGCCTCAAGAACGCGAAAGTCCTGGTGATCGGTGCCGGTGGCCTCGGCTCCCCGGCCCTGCTCTATCTCGCCGCCGCGGGGGTCGGCACCCTTGGCATCGTTGATGACGACGACGTCGACCTCAGCAACCTCCAACGCCAGATCATCCATGGTGTCGAGGATGTGGGCCGGCCGAAAATCGAGTCCGCCCGCGACGCCATTAAGGCCCTGAACCCGCTCGTGGACGTCCGGCTGCACAACGTCCGGCTCGACGCGTCCAACGCACTGGAGCTCTTTGCCGGCTACGACCTGATCCTCGACGGCGCCGACAACTTTGCCACGCGCTACCTCGTCAACGACGCCGCCGCCATCCTCGGCAAGCCCTACATTTGGGGATCGATTTTCCGTTTCGACGGCCAGGTCAGCGTCTTTTGGGAACAGTTCGGGCCCACCTACCGGGACCTCTACCCGGAGGCACCCCCGCCCGGATCCGTGCCGTCCTGCGGCGAAGGCGGCGTGTTCGGCATGCTGTGCGCCGCCGTCGGAGCGCTGATGGTGACCGAAGCGGTCAAACTGATCACCGGCGTCGGCCGGTCCCTGCTGGGCCGGCTGGCGCTCTATGACGCTCTGGGCGGCACCTGGCGCGAGATCAAGGTGACCAAGGACCCGGCGGCAGCACGAATCACCGAACTCACCGATTACGAGGCCTTCTGCGGGATCACTCCAACGGCGGATGCCGGTGCCGAGCACACCGTGACGGCGACCCAGCTCGCCACCATGCTGGCCTCCCGCAAGGCCGGCCTCAAAGACTTCCACCTCGTGGACGTGCGGGAGCAGGGAGAATACGAAATCGTCCGCATTGAGGGGTCGGAGCTGATCCCGCAAGGCCGCATCCTTGCCGGCGAGGCGTGGCAGGAACTGCCCCAGGATGCCGAAATTGTCTTCCACTGCAAGGCCGGAACACGATCCGCCGCCGTCCTGTCCGCAGCCCGCGCCGTCGGGTACGAGCGCGTCAGCCACCTCGAAGGCGGCATTCTCGCCTGGGTACGGGACGTGGAGCCCGGGAAACCGGTGTATTGAGCCGCGGCGGCCCATATGGCCAGCAAGGCCGCGATACCGCACAACATGCTCCGCCGAGCGGCGCCCTAAAACGAAAGGCCTGGTCATGAGCGAGGAAAATACAGTGACGTCCCAGCGCAAGATTGGCTCCGGGTTCGGCCGGGATTCGACGGCGGCCGACGTCATTGCCGGCATCGACCTGACCGGGAAGACCGCTATTGTCACGGGCGGCTACTCGGGGCTGGGCCTGGAGACCGTGCGGGCGCTGGCATCCGCCGGCGCCACCGTCGTGGTGCCGGCCCGGCGGCCCGAGCATGCCCGCGACGTCCTGGCCGCGGCCGGGCTGACGCCGGCAAAGGCTGGCGGCGGCGTCAGCGTTGCCGAACTGGAAGTTGCCGAATTGGACCTGGCGGACCAGGACAGTGTGAAGGAGTTCGCCGCCGGCTTCCTGGCCGGCCCGGCACCTGGCGCGGCGCCGGGCTCAGGCCGCAGCCTGGACATCCTCATCAACAACGCCGCCATCATGGCAAGTCCGGAGCAAAGGGTGGGACCCGGCTGGGAATCACAGTTCGCCACGAACCACCTGGGCCATTTTGCCTTGACCAACCTGCTGTGGCCGGCGCTTGCCGCGGCGCAGGGAGCCCGCGTGGTCTCGCTCTCCTCGACCGGCCACAAGCTCTCGGCCATTCGCTTCGATGACATCAATTTCGACGCCGGCTACGACAAATGGCGTGCCTACGGCCAGGCCAAGACGGCGAACGCGCTCTTCGCCGTCCAGCTCGATGCCCTGGGCCGCAACTTTGGCGTGCGCGCCTTCGCAGTACATCCCGGCGGGATCATGACGGAGCTGCAACGGCACCTGCCGCGGGAGGAGATGATCGCCGCGGGCTGGATGGACGAGCACGGCAAGCTCGACCCGCGCTTCAAGACACCCGCGCAGGGCGCCGCCACCTCGGTCTGGGCCGCGACGGCGCCGGCGCTCGAAGGGATGGGGGGCGTCTACTGCGAGGACTGCGACATCGCCGAAGCCACGGTGCCGGGATCGCCCGAAGCCAGGATCAGGGGAGTGGATGCCCACGCGGTGGACCGGGAGGCGGCCACTAGGCTGTGGCAGGTGTCGGCCGAAATGACCGGGATCAACGCTTTCCCCGGATAATCCAGGGATAAACCGCGGCGCGGGAACGCGCGGGGCAGCTACGCGGTTTCGCGGATGTCGCCCGCGGCGGGGCCGGGGTCGCCGGGGTTGTGGGCACCGGGGTTGTGGACAGCGGCGTTGTGGTCCACAGGGCACGCGGCCCCGGAACCGGCGGCACCTGCAACCGTTGCGCCGGCGGTGGGCTCCACCGTGATGCCGTACAGCGCCTCAAGACCGGCAATGTAGGCGTCCTGCTGTCCGTTGGAGGCCAGTTCGCGGGCCCGGACGGTGGGGACGTGGAGAAGCTGTTTCACCATGCGGCGCAGGGCAAATTCGACTTCTTCGGCGGCGGCCGTGCAGCCGTGCCGGGCCCGGACCTTTTCCATTTCCGCATCCAGGACGTTCATCGTGTGGCGGCGCAAGGCGACGATCGCCGAGTCGACGCTCCTGGCCTCGCGCTCCTGCTCGAAGGCGCTGGCCGCCCCGGCCACGATGCTGCTGGCCTGTTCGAGCGACTCGGCCTGTTCCTGCGGTGCGGCCAGCCGGACCGATTCCAGCGTCAGCAGTTCGACGCCGTCGAGGTCGCCGACAGCGGGGTCGAAGTCATGGGTCAAAGCGAGATCGATCGCGATCAGCGGCTGGGGCGAGTTCGCCCGGATCCGGGCGAGTTCGTCCGCTTCGACCCGGCTGTCGGAGCCGCTGCAGCCGATCATGACGTCGGCACCGGCAACTGCGCCCGGAAGCGTGTCCTCGTTCAGTGCCGTGCCGCCCCGGGTGGCGACGAAGCCGGCGGCGCGGCCGGAGGAGGAATAAACAGAGACATCGGTGCAGCCACGTTCACGCAGCAGGGACATGGTGGCACCGGCATAGGCGCCGGTCCCGAAGACGACGGCTTTCTTGGCGGACCAGTCCGGGTTTTCCGACAGGTCAGTGGCGAGGTCCAGGGCCACGGAAACGATGGAGAGCCCGCGCGAACCCAACGCCGTCTGGGCGCCGACGTCCTTCGCGGTCTTGGACGCGGCCTGGAACAGCCTGACCAGGCCGGAGCTGGCGGTGCCCTCGTGCTGGGCCGTGATCAAGGCGCGGCGCACCTGCCCGGCAATTTCCCGTTCGCCCACCACAGCGGAGTCCAGACCGGAGCTGACCGAGAAGAGGTGCTGGCTGACCTCGGCGCCGGTGCGGGTGTTGAAGGCGCGGGAGACGAGCTGATCGTTGAGTCCGCTGGCGCCGCTGATGTGGGTGATGAGGGCCGCCCGGGCCGCGGCGACGGCGTCCGGATGGGGGGCTTCACCGTAGATTTCAAGGCGGTTGCAGGTGGCAAGGACAACGGCACCCGCCACGGCCGGCGATCCGGCGAGGGCGGATGTGGCGATCCCTGAAGCACCGGTGCTCAACTGAGCAACGGTTTCGAGGTCGATGTCGGCGTGTGTAGCCACCAATGAAAAAAGAACCACAGCATCACCATCATAGCTTTTTCGCGTCCGTGTAGAACAACTGTCCGGGCGTGGGCTCAGGCACCCTGGCCTGTGATTCCCGCCACGACGCGGCACTCGGGGCCGGTGTCAGAGCCGGCGTGACAGGCTGTCGTTATCTTTTAGGCACAAATTTGGGCACAATCGAAGTCATGACTCCAAGCGCTGCGGCACGTGCCGGCACGACCACATTCAGTACGTCCGACAACGGCGCAGCCGGCAATGCAGCCATTGACGGCGCCGCCCGCGGCCTCGATGCCGGCCACCCGCTGATGGACGGCCGCACCGCGGATTCGCCGCTGATCACCGCCTACCGCGGCGGCAAGCCCTCCCGCCGTCCCGTCTGGTTCATGCGCCAGGCCGGCCGCTCACTGCCCGAATATCTCAAGGTCCGTGAGGGCGTCGCGATGCTGGACTCGTGCCTGCGCCCCGAGCTCGCTTCCGAGATCACCCTGCAGCCGGTCCGCCGCCACGACGTCGATGCCGCCATCTTCTTCTCGGACATTGTCATCCCGCTCAAGCTGGCCGGCGTCGGAGTGGACATCGTGCCCGGCGTCGGACCCGTCCTGGACAAGCCGGTCCGCACGGCCGCGGACGTTGCCGCCCTGCCGCAGCTGACCTGGGAGGCCTTGGAGCCCATCCGCGAAGCCGTCCGGCTCACGGTGGCCGAGCTCGGCAGCACCCCGCTGATCGGCTTCGCCGGTGCGCCCTTTACCCTCGCCGCGTACATGGTGGAAGGCAAGCCTTCCCGCGACCACCTCGGCCCGCGCACCATGATGCACGCCGACCCCGAAACCTGGACTGCCCTGGCCAACTGGGCCGCCGATGCCTCGGGGATGTTCCTCCGCGCACAGCTGGAAGCCGGCGCCTCCGCCGGCCAGCTCTTCGACTCCTGGGCCGGTTCGCTGGGACTTGCCGACTACCAGCGCTTCGTTGCGCCGGCGTCGTCCCGCGCCCTGGACCATGTCCGGCACCTGGGCGCACCCCTGATCCACTTTGGCACCGGCACCTCGGAACTGCTCGTCGCGATGCGCGACGTCGGCGTTGACGTCGTGGGGGTCGACTACCGGCTGCCGCTGGACGAAGCCAACCGCCGCCTCGGCGGCACCGTCCCGCTGCAGGGCAACATCGACCCGGCACTGCTTTCGGCACCGTGGGAAGTCCTCGAAGCCCACGTCCGAGAGGTGATCGCGGCCGGCTCCGCGGCGCCCGGGCACGTCCTGAACCTCGGCCACGGCGTGCCGCCGGAGACGGACCCTGAGGTGCTCACGCGCGTCGTCGAACTCATCCACTCCATCGCTCCGGAGTAGGGGCGTGGACGCAGGCGCCGCCGGGACTCCCGTGGAAGGTACCGCCGTCGTGATCGGGGGCGGGATTTCCGGACTGCTTGCGGCACGGGAATTCGCCCGGGCCGGGGTCCGCACCACCGTCCTGGAGGCCGGCGAGGCCTGGGGCGGCTGCGTCGGCAGCCATGTCGTGGCCGGACTGACCCTGGACAGCGGCGCGGAGTCTTTCGCCACCCGCACCGCCGCCGTAGCCGATCTCGCCGCGGAGCTGGGGCTGGCCGGCCAGATCGTCGCGCCGAACCCCGGCGGGGCCTGGGTCCAGTTGCCTGACGGCCCCCGGGAACTGCCTAGGACCGGTGTGCTGGGCATCCCGGCGAGCCCTTGGGACCCGGAAGTCCGCCGGTCGTTGGGCCTGCTGGGATCCCTCCGCGCCTCCGTCGACGCCGTGCTGCCGGCCTCGCTGGGCACCGCTGCCGGGGCAACGAGCGTGTCAGCCCTTGTCCGCCGGCGGATGGGCAGGCGGGTCCTGGACCGGCTCGTCGCACCGGTGGTCGGCGGCGTCCACTCGGCCGACCCTTCAGTGCTCGACGTCGACATGGTGGCCCCCGGTCTGCGGGCCGGCATCCGCCAGCACGGTTCCCTCGCCGCCGCCGTCGCGGCCCAGCGCAGGGGAGCGGCGGCCGCCACGGGCAGACCCCCCGGACCAGCCGGAACAGCCGGACCGTCCGGAACAGGCCAGGCCGGCGGGCTCCAGAAGGCCGGTTCCGCCGTCGCCGGGCTGCGCGGCGGCATGCACACCCTCGTCGCCGCCCTGCTGGCCGATCTGCGTCAGCGCGGAGTCACCCTGCTGCCCGGCACCGCGGCCCGGTCAGTGCGGCGCACAGCCGACGGCTGGCGCGTGGCCACGGACGAGGCCACTTTCGACGCCGGGCTCCTCGCGGTTGCGGTCGAGGGTCCCGCCGCCGTCGGGCTGCTTGAGGAGTCCCTGCCGGAACTTGCCGGCCACCGCCCCGATGCCGGACCCGACGTCAGCCTTGTCACGCTCGTGGTGGACCTCACGGCCCTTGACGCGGCGCCACGCGGCACCGGCGTGCTTGTTGCGCCGCAGAGCCCGGGTGTGCAGGCCAAGGCGCTGACGCACGCCACCGCCAAATGGGCGTGGCTGGCGGAGCAGGCAGGCCCGGGACGGCATGTGCTCCGGCTCTCCTACGGGCGGAGTGCAGCTCCAGAGGCTGTTACTCCCGGGGCGTTGCCCGAGCCCCGCGGCGGCGGACTGGCCGCGGCGCCGCGCTCCGACGATGAACTTTTCCGCGCAGCCCTGGCTGATGCGTCGGCCCTGCTGGCGGTGCCAGTCGGCGCCGGGGACGTGGCCGATTGGGACGTGGTCCGCTGGGCCGGCGCGCTGCCGTTTGCGTCCCTGGGCCACAGGCAGCGCGTCGCGGCCGTCCGGAGCGTCTGTGCCGCGGACGGCACGCTTGCCGTGGTGGGCGGCTGGCTGTCCGGCAATGGCCTGGCAGCGATCGTGGCCGACACCCCGCAGCAGGTCCGCGCCCTGTTGTCCTGAACGTTGTCCTCAACGTCGTCCTCAACGTGGCTGCGCTGAACGTGGCTGCCTCGATGTGCCTGCGCTGAATTCGGTGACCCTGAATCTGGCTGTTCCGAACGAGGTTTCCGAGTCCCAAGCACACCTTCAGTCACAGGAATCACAGCGGTTCCAAAGGCACCCTGAACCCCTCCGGTCACGGCGGTTTCGTGCCGGAAATTCGCGGTACTTGCAAGTTTTTCCTGCTGGTCGATTCCGGCTAGGCTCGATGACCATGTTTATTTTCAGGTCCAAGGTGTCAACAACGAAGACCGGCCGCCATCGGGGCCTTCGAAGCGGCGCGGCGGCGGTCGCGCTCGGGGCCGTACTGGCTGGCACCGCCGGGGCTCCTGCCTCGCAGGCGGCCGCAGGGTTGTCCGCGGCGGCGTCCACCGCACCGTCCGCGCAGGGTTCGCTGACCCTCGGCCTCGGCGACGTGCTGGACAGCCTGCTGGGTTCCTCGACGACGCCGAGCCCCTCGCCGTCCGCCGGCTCGGGCGAGTCCTCCCCGTCGCAGCCGCCGCCGTCGCACGGCAGCAGCCCGGAACCCAGCGACCCCGAGCCCAGCGACCCGGAACCCAGCGACCCCGAGCCCAGCAATCCCGAACCCACGGCCCCGCGCACCAGCACTCCACCGGCGTCGAGCACCCCGCCCTCGAAGGTTGCGCCGCCCGGCGGGCCGCAGGACCCCGCCGCGCCGCCCGCCGCCCCGGCTCCGGGAGCTCCCGCCGCAGGCGGATCCGCCGGGTCTGCCCCCACCGGACAGGCCCCGGGCCGGCCGGCACCGGGCAGCGCGGCCGCCGACCCGGCCGCCGATCCACAGTCCGGCACCGCGGTGCCGGCCGCGGGCAACGGTGCCGGCGCGCAGGCGTCGGCCTCGACGTCGGCCACACCGCACCCGTCCCCAACGGGTTCAAACACAGCCGGCTGGACCCAGGCGCCGGCTCCGGCCAAGGGCCACTCCGGCAACTCCTCCCTCGAGGCAACCTCGACGTTGGAACCGGCCGGCCTGTCCCCGCTGGTCGGCTGGGGCATCGGCCTGGTGGCGCTCTCGCTCGGCGCCGGCGCCGTGGTCCTCCGGATGCGCCGGAGCTGACAGGACCCGCCTCCCGCGGATGCGCACCCTCCCGCAGACCCGCCTCCCGCGGACGCGCACCCACCTCCCGTGCCCCGCATGTGAAATAAAGCACTTCTACGCGCTGTAGAAGTGCTTTTTTTCGACTTAGCTGGGGAGAGGAGGCAGACTGGTATCCATGAGCCACACTTCTGCCGAATCTGTCACTAAAACCGGAATGTCAGCCCCCGGAGAATCAGTCGCCGGGGCATCGGCGCCCGAAGATTCAACTGAGCAGTTCTTCACCCTTTGGACCGTATTCAAGCGGTCAGCGGACATCCTGCGCGGCGCCGATGCCGCTGAGGACTTCGAGGCCCTGATGAAAAGCCTCGCCGACGCCGGAGTTGTCCACCGCGGCAGCTACGACGTCTCGGCGATGCGGGCCGACGCGGACATCATGGTCTGGTTGCACGGTCCCCGGGCTGAAGCGCTGCAGCGGGCAGTGCGGGACATCCGGCGCAGCAAACTTTTCGCCGGCACCGAGATCGTCTGGTCCGCCATGGGCGTGCACCGGGAGGCCGAGTTCGCCAAGAACCACACCCCGGCGTTTTCCCGCGGCGTGGAACCGGCGGAATGGCTCTGCGTCTACCCCTTCGTCCGCTCCTACGAGTGGTACCTGCTCCCGGACGCCGAGCGCGGCGCCATGCTCCGCGACCACGGCATGCTGGGCCGCGACTTCCCCCAGGTCATCTCCAACACCGTCTCTTCCTTCGCCCTCGGCGACTGGGAATGGATCCTCGGGCTGGAAGCCCCCGAGCTCGTGGACCTCGTGGACCTGATGCGCCACCTGCGCGCCACCGAAGCCCGGCACCACGTCCGCGAGGAAATCCCCTTCTACACCGGCCGCCGCGTCACCGCCGCCGAGATTGCCGAGGTCCTGGCATGAGCCCGCTCGATCCGCAGGAATCCGCCGCCCCGGTAACCGCCGTGAACACCGTCACCGAGGCCGGCCGGATGGCCCCCAAGGAGTACGACGCCGTGCTCCTCGCCTCGTTCGGCGGACCCGAAGGCCAGGAGGACGTCATCCCGTTCCTCCGCAACGTCACCCGCGGCCGCGGCATCCCCGACGAACGGCTCGAAGAGGTCTCGCACCACTACCGCGCCAACAGCGGCATCAGCCCCATCAACGGACAGAACCGTCAGCTCAAGGCCGGCATCGAGGCCGAGCTTGCAGCCCGCGGCATCGCGCTGCCGGTGTTCTGGGGCAACCGCAACTGGGATCCGTACATCCCGCAGACCCTGCAGGAGATGTACGACGCCGGCCACCGCAAGGTGCTCATGCTCACCACGAGCGCCTACTCCTGTTACTCCAGCTGCCGCCAGTACCGCGAGGACATCGGCATGGCGCTGACCGAAACCGGGCTCGACGGCAAGCTCGAGGTCGACAAGGTGCGCCAGTACTTCGACCACCCCGGGTTCGTGGAGCCCTTCATCGAGGGCACCGCCGCCGGCCTCGCCGACGTCCGTGCCCAGCTGGCCGCCGCCGGCACCCCGGACGCCCCCGTGCACATCCTGTTCGCGACGCACTCCATCCCGACCCGCGATGCCGAGGCCGCCGGCCGGTCCGAGGGCGAGCCGCGCACTTTTGAGGAAGACTCCGCCTACGCCGCACAGCACCTGGCCTCCGGCACCGAGATCATCCGCCGGGTGGAAGACGCGACCGGCCTGACCGCACCCTGGTCCCTCGTCTACCAGTCCCGCTCCGGCGCCCCGCACGTGCCGTGGCTCGAACCGGACATCAACGACGCCATCGAGGAGCTCGCAGGCCAGGGCGTCAAGGGCATCGTGATTGTGCCGCTGGGCTTTGTCAGCGACCACATGGAAGTGGTCTGGGATCTGGACACCGAGGCGCTTGAGACCTGCGCCCGGCTGGAACTGGCCGCAACCCGCGTCCCCACGCCCGGAACGCACCGCAAGTTTGTCGCCGGGCTTGTGGACCTGATCTGCGAGCGGACCGTCGCGAACAACATCGCCGAGCGGCCGCACCTGACCAAGCTCGGCCCCTGGTACGACGTCTGCCGTCCCGGCTGCTGCGCTAACTTCCGCGGCGAAAAGCCCACCATCGCAGGTGCCGACACCACCGTCGGGACCGGACACGATCCCTACCCGGCCGCCCCTGTGGCTTCGGGCACGGCTGCTGCGGCGGCGGGCCAGGGGACCGCATGAGCGTCCGGATCGGCACGCGCGCCAGCAAACTCGCCCTGACCCAGACCCAGCAGACCGCGGACCAACTGGCCGCCGTCGGCGGGTTCCCCGTGGAGCTGGTCCATATCCGGACCGACGGCGACGTCCTCAAAGGCTCGCTGTCCCAGATGGGCGGTACCGGCGTCTTCGTCGCCGCGCTCCGCGACGCCCTGTTGCAGGACGTCTGCGATATCGCCGTGCATTCGCTCAAGGACCTCCCGACCGGTCCGGCCCTCGGCCTGAGCCTCGCGGCCACACCCCAACGCGTCGACGTCCGGGACGTGCTGTGCGCCCGCGACGGGCTGAAGCTCGCCGACCTGCCGAGCGGCGCGAGCGTCGGCACCGGCTCCCCGCGCCGCGCGGCCCAGCTCCGCGCCGTGCGTCCGGACCTGGACATCCGCGACATCCGCGGGAACGTGGACACCCGGTTGGGACGCGTCCCCGGGCTGTCGGGCAACACGAACGACGCCGTCGTTGACGGCAAGTCAAACGACCTCGACGCCGTCGTGCTCGCAGCCGCCGGACTGCACCGGATCGGCCGGCTCGACGCGGTCAGCGAATACCTCGAGACGGACATCATGCTGCCGGCCGCCGGGCAGGGTGCCCTGGCGATCGAATGCCGCACCGCCGACGCTCCCCGCCGGGCCGGGTCCACGGAAGGCTCCCAGGGCGTGCTGGCGCAGGCCCTCGCGGCCCTCGATGATCCGGACACCCGGCTCGCCGTCACGGCCGAACGGGCTTTGCTGGCCCGGCTGGAGGCCGGATGCGCCGCCCCGGTGGGCGCCTACGCCTACCGCAAGGGCAGCATGCTGCACCTCGAGGCGGTGGTCTGCGCCGTCGACGGCACGGCAACCGTCCGCGACAAGAAAGCCACCGACGGCCTCACCGAGGTCGGGGCAACGCTGCTCGGGATCGAGCTGGCGGAAGTCCTGCTGGCCCGCGGCGCCGCGGACATCGCGGACCTGGCAGCTTCCTGAACCGCGGATCCACCACTTCATGGCACGGCACAGCGACCGCAACCACACGGGCGGCCCAACCGGCATGAGGGTGCCGGAGGGCGCCCGCGTGCTGGTTGCCCGCAGCCCGGACCGCGCGGGGGAACTCGTCACGGCCCTCCGCCGTGTCGGCGCCGAGCCGTTGCTGCTCCCGCTGATTGACTTTGAGCAGGCCAGCGACCAGCACTCCCTCGACGTCGCCTTCGACGCCCTCGGCGCCGGGGCCTACACGTGGCTCGTGATCAGCAGCGTGACCACAGTCCAGGCACTTGAGGCGAAAGCCGCGGAACGCGGCGCCTCCCTCAGCAGCTGGCTGCCCGGCAGCATCCTCGTGGCCACGATCGGCCCGGCGACCCGCCGTGAGCTGGAGTCCCGGGGCATCAGCGTCGACCTTGCCCCCACGGGCCAGCAATCCGGCACGGGCCTGCTCGACATCTGGCCCGCGAACCAGGGCAGCGTGCTCCTGCCCCAGGCAGACATAGCGGACCCGCGGCTCCGCAAGGGCCTCGAGGCCCGCGGTGCGGCCGTCCAGGCCGTCACCGCGTACAACACCGTCGACTATCCTGCCGATCCGCGCCGGGCCCTGCCCGCATTCCCGCCGGCCCCGCCGCAGGCGACCTTGTCGCAGGGGATCAGTCCGGCCGGGCAGGACGCGCCGCCGCCCACCGTGCTCACCACGGCCGAGGCGAAAGCCGAAATCGGGGCCGGCCGGCTGCACGCCGTCGTCGCCGCCTCCCCGAGCGCCGCCCGCCGCATCCACGCGGACCTCACCCCGCTGGGCACCTGCCGTTTCGTCGCCATCGGACGCTCGACGGCGGCCGAGGCGGCCTCCCTCGGACTCAGCGTCGACGCCGTCGCCGAAGAGCCGACGGCGTCCGGCCTGGTTGCCGCCGTCGTGCGGTCCCTTGACCACCAGCAGCCCCCACCGCCTCCGTCAGCCGCAGAGCCCTCAGCAAAGGACACCATATGAGCTTCCCGACCCACCGCCCCCGCCGGCTCCGCACCACCCCGGCCATGCGCCGGCTGACGGCCGAACACCGGCTCTCAGCCTCGGAGCTCATCCTGCCGGCCTTCATCCGCGAAGGCCTGAGTGAGCCCAACCCGATCGCCTCGATGCCCGGCGTGCAGCAGCACACCACCGATTCGCTCAGGCGTGCCGCGGCCGAGGCTGTCCAGCTGGGCGTCGGCGGCATCATGCTGTTCGGCGTTCCCGCCGTCCGGGACGCGCGCGGGACGGCGTCGCTGGACCCCGACGGCGTGCTGAACAAGGCCATCCGGGACGTCCGCGCCGAGGTCGGCGACGACCTCGTGGTCATGAGCGACGTGTGCCTCGACGAATTCACCGACCACGGCCACTGCGGTGTCCTGGACGCCAACGGCTACGTCGACAACGATGCCACCCTGGAAATCTACGGCCAGATGGCGGTTGCCCAGGCCGACGCCGGCGCCCACGTCCTGGGCCCGTCGGGCATGATGGACGGCCAGGTCGCCGTGATCCGGCAGGCCCTCGAGGACGCCGGGCACGCCAACACCGCCATCGTGGCCTACGCCGCGAAATATGCCTCCGCGTTCTACGGTCCGTTCCGCGAGGCCGTCGACTCGCAGCTGACCGGCGACCGCCGCACCTACCAGATGGACGCCGCCAACCGCCGGGAGGCCATCCTCGAGGTGGACCTGGACCTGGCCGAAGGCGCCGACATGGTCATGGTGAAGCCTGCCATGAGCTACCTGGACATCCTCGCCGACGTCGCCGCCATGAGCCCGGTCCCCGTGGCCGCCTACCAGATTTCCGGCGAGTACTCGATGATCGAGGCCGCCGCCGCAAACGGCTGGATCGACCGCCGGGCCGCCATCACCGAGTCCGTCCTGGGCATCAAACGCGCCGGCGCCAACATGGTGCTGACCTACTGGGCGGGCGAGCTCGCCGGCTGGCTCAAGGAAACCCGATGAACACGGCCCCCGAATCCGCGGACGCCCCGCTCAATTCCACGCCCACCGCGCCGGTGGGGCCCAACCGCATCCTCCTGGGCCTGAACACCTTCGGCGACGTCGGGGTCTTCCCGGACGGCCATCCCGTCCCGCACGCCCAGGTGCTGCGCCAGCTCCTGGAACAGGCCGAACTCGCGGACCAGGTCGGCCTGCACGCCTTCGCGGTGGGGGAGCACCACCGCCGCGACTTCGCTGTCTCCGCCCCGGAGGTATTCCTGGCCGCGGCGGCTGCCCGGACCAAGAACATCCGGCTCGGCTCGGCCGTGACAGTGCTCAGCTCCGATGACCCGATACGGGTGTTCCAGCGCTTCGCCACCGTGGACGCCATCTCCGGCGGCCGGGCAGAGGTCATGCTGGGCCGCGGGTCCTTCATCGAGTCTTTCCCGCTGTTCGGCCTGGACCTGGCGGACTACGAGGTCCTCTTCGAGGAAAAGCTCGAGCTCTTCGACAAGGTCCGGGCGCAGAAACCGGTCCACTGGGAGGGACGCACCCGGCCGGCCATCAGCGGCCTGAGCGTCTATCCGCCGCTGGAACACCACCTTCTGCCGACGTGGATCGGCGTGGGCGGCACCCCCGAGTCGGTGCTGCGCTGTGCCGAGTACGGCTACCCGATCATCTTCGCGATCATCGGCGGCCAGCCGCGGTCGTTCGCGCCCCTCGCCAACCTCTACCGTGAGGCCATGGCCAAGTACGGGCACCCGATGCAGCAGATGGCCACGCATTCGCCCGGCCACGTTGCCGCCACGGATGAGGACGCCCGCGAGGAGTTCTTCCCGCACTGGCTACAGCAGCGGAACCGGATCGGGGCCGAACGCGGCTGGGGCCCCGCCAGCCGGGGCGAGTTCGACGCGATGTGTACGCCCGAGGGAGCCCTCTATGTCGGGTCGCCGGAAACCGTGGCCGCGAAGATTGCCCTGCTCAAAAAGAACCTGGGCGTGGACCGCTTTGACCTCAAGTACAGCAACGGCACCCTGCCGCACACGGCCATGATGCGCTCCATTGAGCTGTTCGGCACCGAAGTGGCGCCCCGCGTGGCCGCGTTGCTTAGCGCCAACTGAACTGGCCGCGAACAGACCTCGCCGCGAACTGAAAGAATAGAAACCATGACTTCCAGCATGCCTCGCAACGAGGAACTCTTTAACCGTGCCCGCCAGCTGATGCCGGGCGGCGTGAACTCGCCCGTGCGCGCCTTCGGCTCCGTGGGCGGGACGCCGCGGTTCATGGTGTCCGCCAAGGGTGCCTACCTGACCGACGCCGACGGTGCCGACTACGTCGACCTCGTCTGCTCCTGGGGCCCGGCGCTGCTGGGGCACGCCCACCCGGAGGTCCTGGCGGCCGTGCACGCCGCCGTCGACCGCGGTCTCTCCTTCGGTGCCTCCACGCCGGACGAGGCCAACCTTGCCGCAATCGTCAAGGAGCGCGTCCCGGCCGCCGAGCGCGTCCGGATGGTCTCCACCGGCACCGAGGCGACCATGACGGCCGTCCGGCTCGCCCGCGGCTTCACCGGCCGCAATCTGATCATCAAGTTCGCCGGCTGCTACCACGGCCACCTCGACGGCCTCCTCGCCGCCGCAGGCTCCGGCCTGGCGACCCTCGCGCTGCCCGGCTCGGCCGGGGTCACCGCCGCGACCGCCGCCGAGACGCTCGTGCTGCCCTACAACGACCTCGGCGCCGTCGAAGCCGCCTTCGCCAAGCACGGTGACAGCATTGCCGCCGTCATCACCGAAGCCGCTCCCGCCAACATGGGCGTGGTCGCCCCCGGCGACGGCTTCAACGCCGGCCTCTCCCGGATTACCCGCGAACACGGTGCCCTGCTGATCCTCGACGAGGTCCTGACCGGCTTCCGCACCGGCTACTCCGGCTACTGGGGCCTCACCGGCGGCGCCGCCGGTGCCGCCCAGCCGTGGACCCCGGACCTGCTGACATTTGGGAAGGTGATTGGCGGCGGCATGCCGACGGCGGCTCTCGCCGGACGCGCGGAGGTCATGGACTACCTGGCGCCGCTGGGCCCGGTCTACCAGGCCGGGACTCTGAGCGGTAACCCGGTGGCCATGGCCGCCGGGGTCGCGACCCTCACGCACGCCACCCCCGAGGTCTATTCGTTCGTGGATGCCCGCTCGCTGGAACTCTCCGCGGCGCTGTCCTCCGCACTCGATGCGGCCGGCGTGGACCACTCCATCCAGCGCGCAGGCAACCTGTTCTCCGTGGCCTTCGGCACGGGCGCCCGGGGTGTCCACAACTACGAGGACGCCCAGGGCCAGGAAGTGTACCGCTACGCCCCGTTCTTCCACTCCATGCTGGACTCCGGCGTCTACCTGCCGCCGTCGGTCTTCGAGGCCTGGTTCCTCTCCGCCGCGCACGACGACGCCGCGATGAACCGGATCTTCGACGCACTGCCAGCCGCGGCGAAGGCGGCGGCCGGCGCCAAGCCGTAGCCTCAGCCCTTAAATGACTGATGGCACCCGCCACTGCGGGTGCCATCAGTCATTTAAGCTGCCGTGACGCTGGAGCGAACTACAGAACGTCCGCGAGGAACCCCTGCAGCCGCTCGGTCCGCGGGCTGGTAAAGATCTGTTCCGGGGGACCGGACTCGACGACGACGCCGGCGTCCATGAACGTCACGGTGTCCGAGACATTGCGGGAGAAGCCCATCTCGTGGGTCACCACCACCATGGTCATGCCGCCCTTGGCGAGGTCGGCCATCAGCGCCAGCACACCCTTGACGAGCTCGGGGTCGAGGGCGGAGGTGGCCTCATCGAAGAACATCACCTCCGGCTTCATGGCCAGGGCGCGGGCAATGGCGACACGCTGCTGCTGGCCGCCGGAGAGGTTGGCAGGACGCGCGTCGGCCTTGTGTTTGAGCCCCACCAGGTCGAGCTGCTCGAGTGCCTCGGCCCGGGCCTGCTCCGCCGGCAGCTTGCGCAGCTTCCGCAGCGCCAGCGAGACGTTGTCCACCACGGTCTTGTGCGGGAACAGGTTGAACTGCTGGAACACCATGCCGATCCGCTGGCGCAGCTCGTCCGGGTTGTCCTTCAGGACCGAGCGGCCATCGAGCAGGATGTCGCCCTGGTCCGGTTCGATCAGACGGTTCATGACACGCAGCAGCGTCGATTTTCCTGAGCCGGAGGGCCCGATCACCGAGGCAGTGGTGCCCTTCTCGACATGAAGGTCGATGCCGCGGAGGACATGGTTCGTGCCGAAGGACAAGTGCAGGTTCTTGCCGGTCAGCGAGCCGGAGGCGAATTCGCTCATGGCTGTGCTCCCTTCCCGATCAAGGCCGCGGCGTCGTCAGGCTGACGCTTCTCCGGACGGCCGGTGCGCAGACGCTTGTCGATGTAGTTGACCAAGTGGGTGAGCGGAACGGTCAGGATGAGGTACATGAACGCGGCGGCAACCAGTGGCGAGAGGTTTCCCGTATTGGCGGCGGCGTCGTTACCGATCCGGAAGATCTCGCGCTGGCTGGCGATCAGGCCCAGCAGATAGATCAGGGACGAGTCCTTGATCAGCGCGATGAACTGGTTGACCAGGGCCGGGAGCACGCGCCGGACGCCCTGTGGAATCACCACGAGGCGCATAGACGAGCCATAGCTGAAGCCCAGGGCCCGGGACGCCTCCAGCTGGCCCTTTTCCACGCTCTGGATGCCCGAGCGGAAGATCTCGCCGATGTAGGCCGCCGCCATGAGCGTCAGGGCGAAGATGGCCAGCGGGAACGGGTTCGTGGATCCGGTCGCTACCCGGACTATGGGTCCGAGCCCGAGGCCGATGAGGAGGATGATGACAATAGCCGGAACGCCGCGGAAGATGTCCGTGTAGATCCGGGAGAGCCACCGCAGCGGCGTCAGGCGGGACGTGCCCATGACGGCCAGGACCATGCCCAGGATGCACCCGAGCACGCCCGAGGAAACCGCCAGGATCAGGGTGTTGGGCAGGCCGAACATAATCATGTTCGGCAGGACGGCTGCCATCGCCTCCCAGTCAAAGAAGGTCTTTACGAGTTGATCGAGTGCATCCATGGACTAGGACTTCGGAACGGTGACAGCCTTGGAGCCCGGGGACCACGTGGCCGGGGTCTCGCGGTCCGGGTACCATTCCTTGGTCAGCTTGGACCAGGTGCCGTCGGCAATCACGGCGTCGAGGCCGGAGTTCAGCGCGTCGATGAGCGGCTGGTTTTCCTTGTTCACGGCGTACGCGGTGAAGTTCTGGGTGTTTACAACCGACTCGGCGATGACCGTGCCGTCGCCTTCCTTGACCTGGCCGGTAGCCTGCTGGGACGGAGCGACCCAGGCGTCGACCTGGCCGTTCTTCAAGTTGGCATACGCGGTGTTGTAGTCCTCGAAGCGGACGGGCTCGATTTGGAGGGTGTTGGTGACGTAGTCATCCTGCACCGTGCCCTGGACCACGGCGATGCGGGTGTCCTTGGTCAGGTCCTTGAACCCCTTGATGTTGGAGTCCTTCTTGGCGACCACGGCCATGTAGCCGAAGTCGTAACCGTTGGTGAAACCCACGGTCTTGCGGCGCGCGTCAGTGGTGGAGATCGAGGAGGACCCGAGGTCGAACTGCTTGTTCTGAACCTGGGCGAGCAGCGAGGCGAAGCCGGTCGCCTTGAACTCCACCTTGAGGCCCAGCTTGTCCGCAATGGCGCGCAGGAGCTCGTTGTCGTAGCCGGTGAACTTGCCCGACTTGTCGATGTAGATGTTCGGCGGGGCGTCCGAAAGGGTGCCCACAGTCAGGGTTCCGTCGCTGATCAGGCCGAGCTTTGACTTGTCAATCTGGTCCAGGGGAGTGACGTCCTTGGTCGTGTATTTGTCCAGGGACTTCTGGTCGCTGCCCTGGAGGGCATCCGTCGGTGACGCCGTTGACTGGGCCGAACCGCCGCCGCAGGCTGCAAGGGAAACCGCCACGGCGATGGCCACGGGAACGGTGGTCAGCCACTTCAAGGCTTTGCTTTTCATCACGCAATCACTTTCGTCTGAAATTCAGTGGGTCGCGGGAGGCTCATCGGGCCCCCGGCCGCTGGCTTGGGCGCCGGGTGGAGCAGACACGCCGCGAAAGATAATTGTGTCATCCGACGTGGGCGCCCATTCAATCCGAACAAATCAGAGATGATGTGTGCGTTCTGCGAACTATCTTCGGGATCGTGCGTGATCGGCGCTGATCCTGATAGTGCTGGCGGGGTGGCGCGGAATCATCGGCGCCGGAGCGGGCGGCAAGTGGAAGCCCCGGGCCGTGTGACCTCCGTCGCAATCACTGGATTTGCGCGCAGCGGGGGACTAGTTAAGCCGTTCCGCCGGCGAACGTTTCGTTTTAAGAAGTGCTCCCGCGCCGGGGCCCAGCGTCCGGAATCCCAGCGTCCGGAAATCCTAGAAGTCGCCCCGGCTGGCGTCCTCGGGAGGCAGGACGGGCCAGTCGCCTTCGATCACGGCGGCCGGCTTCGTCTTGCGCAGGTAGCTTTGGAAGTCCGCGGCCTGGGCAGAGGCCCATTCGACCTGGAGCTGGTGCAGGTTGCCCGCCGGCATCCTGAGCTTTGGGAATTTTCCGGCCATGGCATCGAGCATCCGAAGGGTTGCCAGGGCATCGGCCGCGGAGGTATGCGCGTTGTCCAGATTGACGCCGTACTCCTCGCACAAGGCGGTGAGCGTGCGCTTGCCCTTGCGGTAGCGGTCCACCTGTTTGTTCATGACGTACGGATCCAGCACGGGGAAGCGGCTCAACTGAGGGACGCCGTAGCGGGCAGACTCGGCGGCGAGCACCGTGAAGTCGTAGCTGGCGTTGAAGGCGATGACCGGCACACCCGTGTCGAAAAGCTCCTGGAGCACGGCGGCGACCTCCCGCGTCACTTCCGCGGCGGGGCGGCCTTCGCTGCGGGCCTTCTCGGTGGTGACGCCGTGGATGTCGCTGGCCTCGGTGGGAATCTCAACCCCGGGGTCCGCGAGCCACTCGTGTTCCTGGACAATCCCGCCGTCGGAGTCCACCACGGTGATGGATGCTGTGACAATCCGCGCCGCGCGGGAGTTCCGCCCGGTGGTTTCGAGGTCGAAGGCTGCGCGGGGGAGGGTGTTCCAAGTGCTCATGCTTCAACGCTACCTGCTGCCACTGACAGTTCCTGACCGGGGTGGCGGCGTGCCGCCTCCGCCTGCCGTCCCGGCGCTGTTCCGGAGTCCGGAACGGCTAGGCTGGACCGATGCGGACGGAGTATGTGGAGGCGGTGCTGGAGCTCGTGGCGTTGATCCCGGCCGGCACGGCGGTGGCCTACGGCGACGTTGCGGAACTCCTCGGCGCCGGCGGCCCGCGCCAGGTCGGATCGGTCATGAGCCACTATGGCAGCAGCGTGCCCTGGTGGCGTGTCCTGAAATCCAGCGGAGACGCCCCGCCCGGCCTGGAGCACGAGGCATTGGGCCTTTATCTGCAGGAGGGGACGCCGCTTCTGGGCCGCTACGAGGACTTCCGCCGGACCGGCGAGGGGCGCTGGCGTGTTGACCTGGCCTCCGGCCGGTGGACGCCCACCGACGCCGATTTCGACCGGATCGATGCCATCGCGGAGCGGCTCGAGCGGGAGTCGCATAAATTGTCGGTACCCGATGATGAAATGACTGTGTGAGTACCCCCAGCCACCTTGAACCAAGCCTGCAGCGGTCCGGGTCCCGTCCCCTTCCCGGGGCGGGGCGCGCAACGGGAGCGGGGCTGCGCCTGTTGCCGCCCCGGACCCAGCACAGCGCGGTGCCGGTGCTGTCACCGGACCAGCTTGCCGCCGTCGAGGTCCCGCCCGGCTCCGGCCCCGTCCTGGTGCCCGGCGCGCCCGGCACCGGCAAGTCGACGGTCCTTGTCGAGGCTGCCGTCCGCCGCACCCTGCGCGATGGTCTGGATCCGGAGCGGATGCTCATCCTGGCTCCCGGGCGGCTCGCCGCGGATACGCTCCGCGACCGGTTCACGGCCCGCCTGGACCGGAGCCTGAGCACGACGCCGGCACGGACCTGGGCGTCATATGCCTTCGATCTGATCCGCCGTGCCAAGGCCGAAGGCCTCCTGCCGCTTCCGCGCCAGCCGAAGCTGCTCTCCGGCCCGGAACAGGACCTGATCATCAAGGAACTGCTGGAGGGCCATGCGCTGCC
This sequence comes from Arthrobacter sp. 05T45, assembly GCF_056395875.1. NCBI lineage: Bacteria > Bacillati > Actinomycetota > Actinomycetes > Micrococcales > Micrococcaceae > Arthrobacter > Arthrobacter sp. 05T45. The sequence continues at coordinate 23,103 of NZ_JBFTKI010000007.1, forward strand.
CGGCCTCGAGCTGCCCTGGCCCGAGGACCTGGGTGCCGCTCTGCAGACCCGCGGTTTCCGGCAGGAAGTGCGCCAGCTCTTTGACCGGATCATCGAATCCGGGCGGACCGCCGAGGACCTTGTGGCCTTGGCCCGGCAGTGCAACCGGCCGGACTGGATTCCGGCGGCCGCCCTGTACTCCGAATACCGCGATGTCCTGGACCTGCGCATGCCCGAGGCCTTCGACCCCGCCGGCATCATCACTGCCGCGCGCCAGATCTTCCAGGACTCACCCGATTTCCTCGCCGCCGAACGCGACCGCCTGCAGCTGATTCTCGTGGATGACATCCAGGAGGCGAACCCGGCGGTCTTCGAATTGCTTGCCGACATCGCCGCCGGCAAGGATGCCATCATCACCGCCTCGCCGGACACCGTGGTTCAGGGCTTCCGCGGGGCACGCCCCGATCTCGTGGCGGAGCTTCCCGGCCTCCTGGCACCTGACGGGACGATCCTGGAACGGCCCCTGTGGACGGCGCATCGGCAGGACCCGGCAGTGGCGGAGGCATGGCTGTCAGTGGCCGGGCGCATCTCCCGCAGGTCCGGCGGGCAGTCCGCCCGCCGGCTCGAACAGCCCGGGCCGGTGCCGGCGCCGGACGGGCAACCAGTCCCGACACCGGACAGAGCCGCCGGCGCCCGCGCGGGGACGGTCGAGGCCCACCTGCTGCCCTCCCCGGTCCACGAGCTGCGGTATGTGGCCCAGCGGATCCTCGAAGCCCAGCTGAACGACGCCCGGGAACTCGGGGACATCGCCGTGATCGTGCGCAACGGCGGCCAGCTCAGCCAGTTGCAGCGGTACCTGGCCGGCCAGGGGATCCCGGTCCGGATTCCCGTCGCCGAATCCGCCGTCCGGGACGAGGTGGCGGTCCGTCCGCTTCTCGATGCCTATGCGGTGGCCCTGGACCCTGCCGTGCTCACACCCGAGTCAGCGGTGTCCTTGCTGACGTCCCGGATAGGCGGCGCCACCGCGATTGAACTGCGGAGGCTGCGGCAGTCGCTGCGCCGGGAGGAACTCCTGGGCGGCGGCGGGCGCACCAGCGACGCGCTCCTGGTCGAAGCCCTGCTGGAGCCGGGAGCGCTCGCAACGCTGGGCATCGAGGGGCACTCGGCCCGCCGGATTGCCCGGATGATCGCAGCGGGCCGGGACGCCGCCGGTGCCCCCGGAGGCAACGCCGAGACGGTGCTCTGGGCGCTCTGGCATTCCACCGGCCTGGCCTCCCGCTGGACCGACGCCGCCCTCGCCGGAGGCTCAGCCGGTGCCCGGGCCGACCGTGACCTTGATGCCATGATGGCGCTGTTCCATACCGCGGAACGCTTTGTGGACCAGCTGCCGGGTTCCGGCCCGGAGCAGTTCCTTGAATACCTGCTCAGCCAGGAACTTCCCATGGATACCCTGGCCGCCCGGGCGCAGCTGGAAGACGCGGTGGAGCTCATGACCCCTGCCAGCGCGGCCGGCCGCGAATGGCCGGTGGTCATTGTGCCCGGACTTCAGGAAGGCGTGTGGCCCAACACCCGGTTGCGCGGCGAGCTGCTCGGCAGCACGTTGTTGGCCGACGCCGTCGAACACGGCGTGGAGTATGCCCTGCGACTGGATCCGCAGAGCCGGCTGCGCGAAATACGCTATGACGAGCTCCGGAGCTTTTCCACGGCAGTCTCCCGCGCCCGGGAGGTGCTGATCTGCACGGCGGTGTCCTCGGAGGACGAGCAGCCGTCCTCGTTCCTGGACTATGTGGCGCCGTTGCGGCCCGGGCAGGACCGCCGGGGCTTTACCCCGGTCGAGCGTCCGCTGACCCTCCGGGCGCTGGTCGCGGAACTGCGGCAGTACGCCCAGCTCGACCCGAGGGCGGCCGAATCGGCGGAAGCCGCGGCCGTCCTGGGGGGCCTGGCCACGGCCCAGCCGCCGGTTCCGGGCGCGCACCCCGCGAGCTGGTGGGGGCTGGCGGAGTTGTCCTCGGAGGAGGCGGTGGTTCCGCCGGGCGGTACCGTGTTCGTGTCGCCCTCGAAGGTCGAAACCGTGCAGAAATCTCCGCTGGACTGGTTTATCCAAGCCGCAGGCGGTGAAGCCGCCACCGATTTTGCCCGCAGCCTCGGAACGCTGGTCCACGCCATTGCGCAGGACCTCCCGGACGCCTCGGGAAGCGAGTATGTCGCCGAACTCGTCCGGCGCTGGCCCACGCTGGGGATGAAGGACAACTGGGAAGGCAAACTGGACTTCCAGCGAGCCGAGTCCATGGTCCGCAAGCTCGCCCAGTATGTCCTCGTGATGCGCAGCGAGGGCCGGAGCCTGATCGGCGTCGAACAGGACTTTGAGGTGAAGCTGCCGGACGTTCCGGCGGAGGCCGCTTCCACACACGCCGGATCCGATCCGGGCGAGGGCGGAAGCGCCGGTCCTGCGCGGCCCGCCGTGCTCAGGGGCCAGGTCGACCGGCTGGAGATCGACGGCGAGGGCCGGCTGGTGATCATCGACCTCAAGACCGGCAAACGCCAGCCCGGCAAAGCGGATCTGGACCGGCACCCGCAGCTCGGTGCCTACCAGGCCGCCGTGCTGGCCGGCGGCTTCGCGGGTCCCGACGACGGTCCGCCGCCGCTGCCGGGCGGCGCCGTCCTGGCCCAGCTGGGCACCACCACCAAGAGCCCCGGCATCCAGGCCCAGGCACCGCTGGATCCGCAGGACAACTGGGCACTGGAGATGGTCGGCGACGCCGCCCGCGTGATGTCCGGCAGCGTTTTCCAGGCCCGCCACGATCCGTCCAAGGGAGGCCACGGCGGCCACGGCTGCCGGCTTCCTGAAGTGTGCCCGCTGTGCGTGCGGGGAAAGCAGGTTACTGAATGAGCCCCGAGGCGCCGGCAAGCGGCCCGACCGACCCGCATCCGGCACCGGCTCCCCTCCCCGAGCCCCTTCCTGAGCCGCGGTTCAGCCCGGAAGAGCTGTCGGCACTGCTGGGGGAGGGGAACAGCCCCACGGCCGAACAGTCCCTGATCATTTCCTCGCCCCTCACGCCGCGGCTCGTGATCGCCGGGGCGGGCTCGGGGAAGACCGCCACCATGGCGGACCGGGTAGTGTGGCTCGTCGCCAACGGCTGGGTCCGGCCGGAGGAAGTCCTCGGCGTCACCTTCACCCGCAAGGCCGCCGGTGAACTCGCCTCGCGGATCCGGGCCAAGCTGGCCGCGCTGGCGCGCATCGCGGCGGCCGACACCGGGAACACGCTCTTCCCTGCCGGGCTGCTGAGCGCGGATGCGCTCGAACCCAAGGTCTCGACATACCACTCGTATGCGAGCGGCATTGTGTCCGACTACGGTCTCCGCCTCGGCGTCGAACGCGACGTCGTGCTGCTCGGCGGCGCCCAGTCGTTCCAGCTCGCCAGCGAGGTGGTGGAAGCCTTTGACGGGGACTACGAACACTTCCGGTCCGCCAAATCAACGCTCGTCAAGGCCGTGATCCAGCTGGCGGGAGAGTGCTCCGAGCATTTGCAGGACCCGGCCCAGGTCCGCGGCTGGCTCTTGGAGCGGGTCGCCGCGTTCGAGTCGCTCCCGTATGTCGCAGAAGCCAAGAAGAACCCCACCCAGGCTGCGGGCGAGCTCAGCGCGATGCTTCGCACGCGGGCCAGCGTCGCGGACATGGTGGGCCGCTATTCCGAGGCGAAGCGCGCCCGCGGCGCCCTGGACTTCGGTGACCTGGTGGCCCTGGCGGCGCGGGTGGCCAGTGAGATTCCGGTCGCCGCCCAAACAGAGCGCCAGCGTTACAAGGTGGTGCTTCTCGATGAGTTCCAGGACACCTCGCACGCCCAGTTGGTGCTGTTCTCCCGGCTCTTCGGCGACGGCCATGCGGTTACCGCGGTGGGGGATCCGAACCAGTCCATCTACGGATTTCGGGGAGCGTCCGCCGGGCAACTCTTCCATTTCGTCCGCGAATTCCCGATCCTCGTCAGCAGCGAAGTCACCGGCACCGCCCACGGCGGCGAGGGGGATCGGGGCAGCGGGCAGGCCCGGCGCTTTGCCGTGGCGCCCACCTCCTACTTGACTACAGCGTGGCGCAACGGACGCAACATCCTGGCCACGGCCAACCTCATTTCGGCGCCGCTGAGCAAAGCGGCGGCGAACCTCGGGGCCGCCGGGGCCCGGGAAAGCGCCGACGCCGTCGAGGTCCCGCCACTGCAGCCCAGCCCGGCCGCGGTGGACGGCAGGGTGGTGATGGGACGGTTCGCCACGGACGAAGCCGAGGCCGCGGCGATCGCAGGCGACGTGCTGAAATTTCGCGTGACAGACTTCGACGCCGCGCACTCCGCCGACCCGGTTCCGCCGGCCATGGCTGTCCTGTGCCGGCGCCGGGCACAGATGGAATGCATTCGCCGCGAGTTCGAAGTCCGGGGTATTCCCTATGAAATCGTTGGGCTCGGCGGGCTGTTGGACACGCCGGAAATCATCGATCTTGTCGCTACGCTCCGGGTCCTGGCCGACCCGGGCCGCTCGGACTCCCTCATGCGCCTGCTGGCCGGCGCGCGGTGGCGGATCGGCCCGGCGGACCTGATGGCCCTGCGGGACTGGTCGAGTTTCCTGGCCCGCCGTCGGGGTCGCCCCGGCGGCCTGGAGGCCGGCGACGCCGGACAGGGTGCCGAGGATGACGGGCGTGCCGCCGAGGACGCGCTGGATGACGCTGTGATCGAAGGCGACATCACGGACGCCGCCAGCCTGGTCGAGGCCCTGGACTGGCTGCCCCGCGACGGCTGGACCTCGGCGCACGGACGCAGACTGAGCCCGGAGGCCCGGGACCGTCTGCAGCGGCTCTCGGACGAGCTCCGGCAGTTGCGCAGCTACATGGGGGACGACCTCACCACTTTGCTCGGGGAGGTCGAACGGGCGATGCTCCTGGACATCGAAGTTGCGGCCCGGCCCGGGATCAGCATCCATCAGGCCCGCCGCAACCTGGACGCCTTCCAGGACGCGGCGGCCGGGTTCCTGCACACCTCCCAGCGGGTAGATGTCCTGGCGTTCCTCGCATGGCTGGAAGCTGCGGCGGCCGAGGAAAACGGTCTGGATGCCGCAGCGCCGGAGGTGAACCACGAAGCCGTCCAGCTGCTGACCGTGCATGCCTCCAAGGGGCTGGAATGGGATGTCGTGTTCGTTCCCGGGCTCAATTCCGGGGCGTTCCCCAGCAGCCGCGACTCGCGGTGGAGCAGCGGCAGTGCGGCACTGCCGTGGCCGTTGCGCGGCGATCGCACCGATTTGCCCCAGTGGGACCTGGACCAGCCGGACCAAAAAGGCTGGCTTGACGCCGAGAAGGAGTTCAAGTCGGCCGTCCAGGCGCACGGCGAGGCCGAGGAACGGCGCCTGGCCTACGTGGCGTACACCCGTGCCAAACACGTGCTCTGGCTATCGAGTGCCGCGTGGGTGGGGTCCCGGGCCGGTTTGGCGGAGATGTCTCCCTTCCTTGCCGGGCTCGAGGGCCTCACCGCCGACGGCGCGGCCGAAATCCATCCGCTGTCCGTCAGCGAGGACGCGCTGCCGGCCGAAAGCCCCCTGACCTCTGAACTCGAAGTCGCCGCCTGGCCCTATGATCCGCTGGAGGGCCCGCATGACCCCCGGACGGGAAAACGGCTACGGCTTGTCCCGGGCCGGCGGGCGGCCATGGAATCCGCAGCGGCCCGTGTCCTGCAGGCAATGGCATCCGGCCCGGATGGCGCGGACGCCGGAAAACGTCCCATCCTGCGCGGTCCCGCCGCCGGGTGGGCGCAGGAGGCGGCCACTTTGCTGGAACGCCGCTCCCGGCGTTCGGTGGTCCAGGATGTGCATCTGCCCGGGCACATCTCGGCGTCGACTCTCGTGGACCTGGAAGATGACCCAGGCTCCGTTGTGGCCCGCCTGCGCAGGCCGATCCCGCGCGAACCGGGGATGTCGGCGCGCAAGGGCACGGCCTTCCACGCCTGGGTGGAGGAATACTTCGGCGCCGCCGGGATGCTGGACCTGGGTGAGGCAGCCGGCGCTGACGACCACATCGACGAGGCCTACGGCCTGGATTCCATGGTGGAGACTTTCCGTCAGTCCGAGTGGGCCCACCGCGCCCCCGCCCACGTCGAGGTCCCGGTCGAGACACGGATCGGCGACGTCGTGGTCCGGGGCAGGATCGACGCCGTGTTCCGCGACGCCGACGGCCGCTGGGATCTTGTGGACTGGAAGACCGGCCGCCGCCCCTCGGCGGCCCAACTGAAGGTCAAGGCAGTCCAGCTCGCCGTCTACCGGCTGGCCTGGGCCCGGCTCAAGGGGGTCCCGTTGGAGGACGTCCGGGCCGCTTTCTATTACGTGGCCGACAACCAGGTGGTCCGCCCCCATGACCTCGGATCAGCGGAAAAGCTTGAGGAAATCGTGTCGGCGGCGCTAGGGAGGACAGCGACGCACAGCGGCGCCTAGCGGATGTCAGCCGGCCGGAGAAAGCCCGCCGAACGATCCGGGCGGGGCAGTACACCTGAACCGGCCGGCAGCCGGCGCTAGCGGGACGCGGAGTCGACCACCGTGATCGCGGCGGTTGACGTGTTGTCACCGGACCCGGGCTGGACGACGGCGATCGATTGCGTCGATGTGTCGGTACCGGCTGGAACCGCGGCCCCGGCGTCGCTGTCACCGGCCTCACTGACCTTCCCGGAGTCCGGGTCGGGGGCCGCCGCCTGCGGGGCGCCGTCCAGCGCGGCATCAGCGCTGGAGGGCTCGGAGGACTTGGCGGCGCCGGGGATTGCGGTGATGTCGGCGGACGCACCTGCGGCCTTACCGGCGCCCGGCTCGGCGCTTGCCTGGTCGCCTGCTTCAGCGGCTGCGGCTGCGGCTGCGGTTGTGTCTGCGATGGGCTGGGGGACAGCCGCCGGTTCGTCAGCCCCCGTTTCGCGGGGGATAGGCGTGACGTGCACAGCGGGCCTGGCACTGATGCCGGCAGTGGCATCATCAGCCGGAGCGCTGCCCGTGACCGGCTCCATAGGCAGCAGCGTGACCTTGCTGACGGCGGGCGCCGTCCCGTTGGCCGCTGGGGCCGGCGCGGCCGGGACCGTCGGCGCATCGACATGAGCACCGGCGTCGGCAATGGCTTGTTCGGTGCCGGGTTCGGGTGCCGCGACCGGCTGCGGCAGCGGTTCCACGCTGATCGGCTGGCCGCCGTGTTCGGCCACGTCCTCGGCCAGTGTGGCGAGCATGGATTCCGCCTCGTCGATCATTTCCTGGTTGCCGGCGGCCATGCCCTTGACCAGATACTGCGCCAGGGCGAATTCGGCGGAGAGCGCGGCCCGCCGCAACAGGTGCGCATCGGGCGCGTCGCGCCGGCTGGAGGTGTAGTGATCCAGGACCGCATTCACAAAGTCCTGTTCGTTGGAGGCGACCAGCCAGGCCATGTCGTCCGCCGGGTCACCGATGCGCAGGTCGGTCCAGCCTGTCACTGCGGTCACACGCTCACCCTCGACCAGCAGGTTGTCCTCGTGGAGGTCGCCGTGAACGACGCAGGGATTGAAGCGCCAGAGCGAGACGTCTTCCATGGCGTGTTCCCAGCGCCGCAGCAGCAGCGGCGGGATTTTTCCGGTCGTGGCCGCCTGGTCCAGTTCATTGAGGCGCCGCTGGCGGAATTCGTTGGGCGTGTAGCTGGGCAGATCGGCGTTGCTCACGATTGACCGTGGGAGGTCATGGATCGCGGCCAGGGCCGCCCCGATTTCGCGGGCCAGCGCGGGAGAGCCGTTGCTGAGCTCGTCCAGGGAGCGGGTGGCGCCGGCCAGGTGCGAATAGACAAACGTGCTGAGCTGGCCTTGCCGGACCGTTCCCGCCACTGTGGGCATGAGGAACGGGAGCTCGGCCCGGATGCCGGGAGCGAACGCACGCAGCACCAGGAATTCGGTTTCCAGCCGGGCGCTCGCTTCGGCATGCCGGGGGGAGCGGACGCGCCAACGCTTGCCCTCAGAGTCCAGCAGGAGGGCCGCGTCGAAGTCCGCCGGATCGTCGGGCGCAGAGCTGACGGCGGTCGGGGTCAGGCCGGGTACCGCCGCCGTTGCTACAGCTGCCAGTTCGATTGGTTTCCTTCTCACCCTTCCACGGTAGATTGAGCGGCGCCCAAGTCGGCGATGCACTCCGGCGAGTCTTGAGATCGGGGACAAATCGGAGGGAAATAGGCGCTGAATCCGGGGCAGGCGGCTTGTCCCGCACATGCTGTGGAGCGCCCGGCGGCATGGTCGGCAAATGTCAATTGTCTGCCCGAGTCAGTACGGTGGGTGTATGAGTCTTGCGGAGTCAGCGGCATCTTCATCGGCATCACAGCAAACACCCTCCGAATCCCCGGCATCCGACGGTGCGGCGCCGCCGCTGCATCTCCTGCCGGCAAACCACCTCATGGAGACGGTCCTTCCCGTGCGCCCGGCCCTGATCGACCGCGGATCCGCCGCGCGGGTGAAACCCGGAATGCTCGCGGAGCTGGTCGGTTCAGGCGCGGCGCAGGCCGTGGTGCTCTCCGGCAGGCAGGCCCTCGTCAGCGGCAACAGCCTCGTGCTCCTCAACGCGGCCGAGCTCTCCGGGCACCTGGCCAACACCCCGTACGCTCCCGAACACGTGATTTACCTCGGTTCCGCCCTGGCCGGTTCGGACCTCGACGCCGGCACCGAGCTTGTCCTCTTTGTCCTCCCGCTTCAGTTCGAAGTCCAGGCCGAGGAATTCGAGGCTCACGTGGCCGGCGTTCCGAGCGATGCGCAGTGGGTGGGTTTCCGCGAAGTCGCGGCACGCCTGAACGCCACGGACACTGCGCTGTTCATCGAAGCCAGCGCCATCGCCAACTGGCATTCCACCCACACTCACTGCCCGCGCTGCGGCACTCCCACGCAGCCGGAAGCCGGTGGCTGGGTCCGGCGCTGCCCGGCCGATAACTCCGAGCACTTCCCCCGGACGGATCCGGCCATCATCGTCACCGTGGTGGGCCCCGACGGGAGACTGCTGTTGGGCGGAGGCGGCCCACTCGACGCCCGGAACTATTCGACCCTCGCCGGCTTCGTCGAACCGGGGGAGTCGCTCGAACAGGCCGTGCAGCGCGAAATCAGCGAGGAAGTCGGGGTCCGCGTCACCGCGTCCCAGTACCTTGGATCGCAGTCCTGGCCGTTTCCCGCCTCCCTAATGCTCGGCTTCACGGCCACCACGCCGGACACCGAAGCCCGGCCCGACGGCGTCGAGGTCACCAGGGCACGGTGGTTCAGCCGGAGCGAACTGCAGGACGCCGTCCTCAGCGGCGAGATCGTCATTTCCAGCAGGCTCTCCATCGCCCGGTCCCTTATTGAACACTGGTACGGCGGCATCATTCAGGACGCCGCGGACAGCGCCTGACACTGCCCCATACAGGCTGACACCGCCTGCCCCTATCCGCAGGACACCGACTACCGACTGAGCAGCAAAAGTGACCACAGAGAAATTGAACTTCAGCACCATCCCCGGCGGGGAACCGTCGGGCGGCACGACGTCGGGCGATGCCCCGCCTGCCGATGCCCCGGAACCTGACGGCCGTTCGCTGGAGGAACGGATCCTCGGCGGCCTCGACGCTGAGCAACGCGAGGTTGCCAGCACCCTCCAGGGGCCCATGTGTGTCCTGGCCGGTGCCGGGACCGGCAAGACCCGCGCCATCACGCACCGGATCGCCTACGGCGTGCACTCAGGGGTGTACAGCCCGCAACGGCTCCTCGCTGTCACCTTCACGGCCCGGGCTGCCGCCGAGATGCGCAGCCGGCTCCGTGACCTCGGCGTCGGCAACGTTCAGGCCCGTACCTTCCACGCCGCGGCGCTGCGCCAGTTGCAGTTCTTCTGGCCGCAGGCTGTCGGCGGCACCCTGCCCAATCTGCTGGACCACAAGGCACAGATGATTGCCGAGGCCGCGCGGCGGCTCCGGCTCAGCACGGACCGCGCCTCCATCCGGGACCTCGCCTCCGAAATCGAGTGGGCCAAGGTATCCATGCTGACCCCGGCGAACTATCTGGAGAACGCCCAGGGCCGGGGCAATCCGGGCGGCTTCGACCTGACGGCCGTGGCACGGGTCTTCCAGTCCTATGAGGACGTCAAGACCGACCGCAACGTCATCGACTTCGAGGACGTGCTGCTGATCACCGTGGGGATCCTGCAGGAGGACCCAAAGGTGGCAGCGACCGTCCGGGAACAGTACCGGCACTTCGTCGTCGACGAGTACCAGGACGTCTCGCCGCTGCAGCAGCGGCTCCTGGAGCTGTGGCTCGGCGGACGCGACGAGCTCTGCGTCGTGGGCGACGCCAGCCAGACCATCTACTCCTTCACCGGCGCCTCCCCGAAGCACCTGCTCGGGTTCAAAGCGATGTATCCCGAGGCCCACGTCGTTAAGCTGATCCGGGACTACCGGTCCACGCCCCAGGTCGTCAGGCTCGCCAACGACCTCCTCGCCGGCCGGCGCAGCGGCGGCCCGGTGGCGGACGCCGCCTGGGCAACGCCTTTGCAGCTGGTGGCGCAGCGGCCGGCAGGCCCGGTGCCGCGGTTCACCGAATGCTCGGATGACGAGGCGGAGGCCGCCACTGTCGCCGCGCGGATCCGCGAACTCCTCGACGCCGGAACACCGGCGAGCCAGGTCGCCGTGCTCTTCCGCACCAACGGGCAGTCCGAAGCCTACGAACAGGCGCTGGCCTCGGCGGGGATCGGCTACCAGCTGCGCGGCGGTGAGCGGTTCTTCGCGCGGAAGGAGGTCCGGGACGCCATCCTGCAGCTCCGGGCCGCGACCCGGGCGGTGGCTGAAACTGCCACGCCCGAGCCGCTCGGGCAGCTGGTCCGGGACATCGTCGCCTCCCTGGGCTACACGGACGCGGCGCCGCACAGCGGCGGCGCTCTCCGGGAGCGCTGGGAATCGCTGGCCGCCCTCGTGGCGCTGGCCGACGAACTCGTGATCAGCAGGGGCCCGCAGTTCTCGCTCCCGGACTTTGTCAACGAGCTCCAGGAACGGTCCCTGGCCCAGCACGCGCCGACTGTGCAGGGCGTTACCCTGGCATCCCTGCACGCCGCCAAGGGCCTGGAATGGGACGCCGTGTTCCTGGTCGGGCTGAGTGAGGGCCTCGTGCCGATCTCGTTCGCGGACACTCCTGAAGCGGTGGACGAGGAACGCCGGCTCCTGTACGTCGGGATCACCCGCGCCCGCGAACACCTGTCCCTGTCCTGGTCCACTGCCCGGACACCCGGCGGACGCGCCAACCGCAAGCCCTCGCGCTTCCTGGACGGCCTGCGCCCCGACTCGGTGGCCAGCTCCCACCTGCGGGGCAAGGGCCCGGCGCCGCGCCGGAAGGCGGCCGTTCCGGCGTCCTGCCGGGTCTGCGGCAGCATGCTCTCCAGCGGCGCGGAGCGCAAGGTGGGCCGCTGCAACCAGTGCCCCCCCAGTTACGAGGAACAGACGTTCGACGCGCTCAGGCAGTGGCGGAAGGACGTGGCCCTTGAGGCGGACGTCCCGGCATTCGTGGTGTTCACCGATGCCACCCTGACCGCCATCGCCGAGGCGCGCCCCGAGTCGCTGGAGCAGTTGGCCAAACTCGCCGGCGTGGGTCCATCCAAACTGGAGAAGTACGGCGAGGCCGTTCTGACAGTCCTGGCCGAAAGCACGGTTCAGTGATGCCCGGTTCAGTGATGCCCGGTTCAGGTCCGGCGGCCACACCGCTGACCACCGCCGACGGTGCCCCGGTAGTGGTCCGCCGCTCTGCGCGCCGACGCCGCACGGTCGCCGCGTTCTGGGAGGACGGCACCGCCGTCGTCGCCATCCCCGCGTCCTTCAGCAGGGCGCAGGAACGGGAGTGGGTCCATCGCATGCTGGAAAAACTCCGGCGCCAGGGGGACCGGGCGGCGCGGGGTTCCGGCCGGCGCCGCCCCCGCAGCGATGCCGATCTTGCCGCCCACGCCGCGGATCTGTCGGCGAAGTACCTGGGCGGCAGGGCGGTGCCCTCCTCGGTCCGCTGGGTCACCAACCAGAATTCGCGCTGGGGTTCCGCGACGCCGTCCGAAGGGACCATCCGGCTCTCGGCGAAGCTGCAGCCCATGCCGCAGTGGGTGATCGACTACGTGCTGCTTCACGAACTGGCCCACCTCCTGGTGGCCGGCCACGATGCCGCCTTCTGGCGGTTGCTGACGGCGTACCCGGAGACTGAGCGTGCCAAGGCCTTCCTGGAAGGGGTCTCGTTCGCGACCTCACGCGGCCTGGCGCCCGACGGCGGATACGACGAAGCCCCGGACGGAACCGAAATCCCGGCCGGGGCCAACTAGCGTTCGGCTAGGCCTTGGGCGTGCCGCCGTCGTCCGGTCCGCCGTCCTGACGGTCGTCGTCCTTGGCCGCCGGTTCGTCCGTGCCCTCTGAATCCGCCTTGCCTTCTGAATCCGCCGTGCCTTCGGTGTCCGTGGCGTCGGCGCCGGCCGGCTCGTCGAACCCTCCGCTAAGCAGTTTCTGCAGGGCGTCGTCCACTTCGCTGTCGCTGGCTTCGGCGAGTTTACGGCGTTCGCTGAAGCCTTGCGGATCTTCCAGGTCCTCTGCCGTGGGAAGCAGGTCGGGATGCTGCCAAACGGCGTCGCGGCCGTCGACCCCACGCTCTTCCTTGAGCAAGGCCCACAGCGTGGCGGCCTCGCGGAGCCGGCGCGGCCGCAGTTCGAGTCCCACGAGGGAGGAGAACGCGTGCTCCGCGGGGCCCCCAGTGGCCCGGCGCCGCCGGACGGTTTCGCGCAACGCGGCCGCGGACGGCAACATCTTCTCGGTTGCACCCCAGGTGAGTTCGTCCACCCAGCCTTCCACCAGGGCCAGCGCGGTCTCCAGCTTTTCGAGGGCCTGCTCCTGGGCGGGAGTGCGTTGCGGCATGAAGACTCCCTGCGACAGCGCCTCCTGGATGGCCTCGGGGTTGCTGGGATCGATCTCGCGTGCCAGTTCTTCGATCTTGGACGTGTCGATGTGGATGCCGCGGGCGTAGGCCTCGATCGCGCCGAGCAGGTGCCCGCGCAGCCAGGGGACCTGGACGAAGAGACGGGCGTGTGCCGCTTCGCGCACGGCCAGGAACAGGCGGATGTCGTTTTCCGGCAGGCTGAGGCCCTCACCGAATTTCGCCACGTTGGCCGGCAGGAGCGCCATTTCGAGGTCTGCGAGGGGCACGCCAATGTCCGTCGAGCTGACCACTTCGGCCGACAGCGCGCCGATCGCCTGGCCGAGCTGCATGCCGAAGATCGCCCCGCCCATGTTCTGGATCATCGAGGAGGCGCCGCCCATCATGGACTTCATTTCCTCGGGCATCTGCTCGGTCATGGCGGCCGAGAGCGCATTGGCAATGCTGTTGGCCACGGGCTCGGTCAGCCGCTTCCACGTCCCAAGGGTTTCCTCGACCCATTCGGCGCGGGACCACGCCCGGCCGATCAGTCCCGTGGCCGGAAGCCCGGTGACCTGGTCGAGCCACAGTTCGGCCAGCCGAAGGGCCTCATCGACCTCCCGCGACTGATGCGCCGTGACCGAGGGGTCAGTTCCGCTGGCGGCGACGCGCCGGGCGTTGTCATGTGCCAGCTGCCAATTGACGGGCCCCTCCGAGGGGGCACTCATCATCGCCTGCACCTGGGAGAACATCTGGGCCAGGAGGTTTGGATCGTCCGGGAGGCCTGCTGCCTTGGCGAGCTCGGCGGGGTCGATATTGCCCATGCCCTGCCCGCCCATCAGGTTTTTGAGCATTTCGGCCAAAGGATCCTTGGGCTCCTCGTCGCCATTGGACGGATTGAGTGGGTTGGAGGTCATGATCCCGCCGATCGTCGGTGTGGCTGCTTCTCAACTTCACGGTACCCCTGTGCAAGAGTGGCTGTCTGCCGAAACCGCGCCACGTTCGCTGTAGGCAAAGAGCGGTCCGGGGTCCCAAGCGCGTAGGCTTGGAAGTTGGAATATTTGCACGCGGCAGCCTCGGGTTAGGCTGCGGCCCTGGTGCGTGGTCGCGGTGTCCTCTCGGGCTTGTCCTGGCAGGGCCGCAGCCCCTCGTGCCGGCACGGAGAGGTCGTTCAATGACAATCACCCACGGTGAGCAGCCCGCCAGCGACCCAGCGGCCGACCCTGCCCGGGGCAGGTGGGCGCGACTGGCTGGCGCCGGCGTGCGGCGCCCGCGCAACAACCGGTCTTCAGCCATGCTTGTCTCGGGGCTGCTTGCCGCCGCACTGGGCATCACCGCGGTGAGCCTGCCCGTGCCCTACGTGATCGAGTCTCCCGGCCCCACCTTCAACACCATCGGCCAGGACAACGGCAAACCGGTGATCAGCGTCAGCGGCCATGAGTCGTTTCCCGCCAAGGGCAGCCTTGACCTGACCACTGTCTATGTCGACGGCGGTCCCAACGGTCCGGTCAGCGTCTTCGAGGCGTTCTCGGCATGGCTGAACGGGACCAAGGCCGTCTACCCCCAGGAACTGCTCTTCCCCACCGGCGTCACCAAGGAACAGTCCCAGCAGGAGAGCGCCACAGCGATGACCACCTCCCAGGAGAACGCCATCGCCTCGGCACTGAAGGAACTGAAGATTCCGTTCGGGCAGAAAATGCAGGTGGCCGGGCTCCCGGACGACTCCGCCTCGAAAGGACTGTTGCAGGCAGGGGACGAACTTGTCTCCATCAATGACAAGCCCATCACTGCGCTCGGCGTGGTCCAGGCGGAACTGGCCGCCGGCAACGGCAAGCCCGCCAAGGTTATTGTCGAACGCGCCGGCGCCCGGGTGCCAGTCACCATTACGCCGGCCAAAAACAGTGCGGGCCGCTACATCCTGGGCGTCTTGCTGCAGTACAAGTTCACCTTCCCGTTTGATGTCACCATCTCGCTCGACAAGGTCGGTGGCCCCAGTGCGGGCATGATGTTCGCGCTTGGCATCATTGACACCGTCACTCCCGGGGACCTGACCGGCGGCAAGCACGTCGCCGGAACCGGAACCATCACCCCGGACGGTGCCGTAGGACCCATCGGCGGGATCGCCCAGAAGATGCAGGGGGCGCGGTCCGGCGGGGCCACGCTGTTCCTGGCCCCGGCGGCCAACTGCGAAGACGTCCTGGGCCACATCCCCGACGGCCTGCAGGTGGTCCGGGTCGAGAACCTCACCGAGGCCCGCAAGGCAGTTGAACTGGCCGCGTCAGGCGGCGACACATCGGGACTGCCGGTCTGCACCAACAACTAGACTGGCCGCGGAACTAAGCGCCGTCCCCACTCGTGGCACTAATTGACGGCCGCGCCGTCCCGCCGGGACCCTGCTGCAGGGCCCTGACGGAACGGCGGTGACGGCCGTTAGAATGCATCAACCTGCAACACCGGCACTTGGTCGCCAGACTGAGCCACAGCAGCGACTGATAACTAAAAACCAGCAGTAGACGACCAGCTATGAGGTACCGAGTTTGTCCCGTCCCGCCAGCACTGTCCCGCCCGGAAGACCCCAGACACGACGCGGCGCCCTGACGCCGACGCTGATCATCGTGGCCCTGATCGTGGTCGGATTCATCTTCTTCGCCAATGTCTGGACGGATGTCCTCTGGTACCAGCAGCTCGGCTACTTCGAAGTGTTCCTGACCGAGAACCTGGCCAGGATCGTGATCTTCCTGACAGGTTTCGCTGTCATGTTCCTGGCCGTCTTCTTCGCCATCAGGATTGCCTACCATGCGCGGCCGGTATACGCCCCCGATTCGGAAATCCGGGACAACCTCAACCGCTACCAGGCGCAGCTCGAACCGATCCGCCGCGTCGTGATGGTGGGGCTTCCCATCCTCTTTGGCCTGTTCGCCGGCAGCGCCGCGGCCAGCCAGTGGCAGAAAGTCCTCCTGTTCCTGAACCAGGAGGCATTCGGCCAGAACGATCCGCAGTTCGGGCTCGACATCAGCTTCTACCTCATGACTCTTCCCTTCCTCGGCTTCGTCACCGGGTTCCTCATCAGCGTCACGGTGATCGCTGGCCTTGCCGGCATCCTCACCCACTACCTCTACGGCAGCATCCGGATCATGGAACGCGGGATCTTCACCAGCCGCGCCGCACAGATCCACCTGGCTGTCACGGGCGCCGCCTTCCTGGTGCTGATGGGCCTCAACTTCTGGCTGGACCGCTACTCCACGGTGCAGAATAACGGCGGGCGCTGGGCCGGTGCGCTGTACACGGACGTGAACGCCGTCATTCCGACCAAGGCCATCCTGGCCGTGGCCGCGGCCATCGTCGCCGTGCTGTTCATCGTCGCCGCGGTCATCGGCAAGTGGCGGCTGCCGGTGATCGGCACCGCCATGCTCATCATCACGGCCATCCTGGCCGGCGGCGTCTACCCGTGGGTCATCCAGCAGTTCCAGGTCCGGCCCTCGGAGCAGACGCTGGAAAACGAATACATCAAGCGGAACATCGCGATGACCCGTGCCGCCTACGGCCTGGATAAGGTCCAGGAAAAGCGGTACAACGCCACCACCAACGCCACCACCGGCGCGCTGGCCCCCGATGCGCAGACCACCGCCAACATCCGGCTGCTGGATCCGAACCTGATCTCGGATGCGTTCTCGCAGCTCGAACAGTACCGGCCCTACTACCAGTTCCCCAGCGCCCTGAACGTGGACCGCTACGAGATCGACGGCAAGATCCAGGACACGGTCATCGCCGTCCGCGAACTCAACCCGGACGGGCTCGCCACGAACCAGCAGTCCTGGCTGAACCGGCACGTTGTCTACACCCACGGCTACGGCGTCGTCGCCGCCAAGGGCAACAAGTTCACCGTGGACGGCAAGCCGGATTTCCTGCAGGCGGGCATCCCGTCCACCGGCGCGCTCGGCAACGATTCGACCTATCAGCCCCGCGTCTACTTCGGCCAGGACTCGCCCGACTACTCGATCGTGGGCGCCCCGGACGGTGCACCGCACCGTGAGCAGGACCGGCCCGCGGCCAAGGAAGGCGACGGCGAGACGCAGTACACCTTCACCGGCAACGGTGGGCCGAACGTGGGCAGCTTCTTCAACAAGATCCTTTACGCGATCAAGTTCCAGTCCTCGGACCTGCTGCTTTCCGACGGCGTGAACGCCGAGTCCCAGATCCTCTACGACCGCAACCCGCGGGACCGCGTCGAAAAGGTGGCGCCCTACCTGACTGTTGACGGCAATCCGTACCCCGCCGTCGTCGACGGCAGGGTGAAATGGATCGTGGACGGGTACACCACCAGCCCGTACTTCCCGTACTCCCAGCAGGAGCAGCTCTCTGCCGCCACGGCCGACTCACAGACCGCCGCGAACCGGACAGTAGCCCTGCCAAACAGCTCGGTGAACTACATCCGCAACTCGGTCAAGGCCACCGTGGACGCCTATGACGGCTCCGTGACGCTGTACGCCTGGGACGACCAGGATCCGGTCCTGAAAGCCTGGCAGAAGATCTTCCCGACGTCGGTGAAGCCGTATTCGGAGATGTCCGGTGCGCTCATGAGCCACGTGCGCTACCCGGAGGACCTGTTCAAGGTCCAGCGCGAGCTTCTGGGCCGCTACCACGTGACCAACCCGGACAGCTTCTACACCAACATTGACGCCTGGTCCGTTCCCAACGACCCCACCGTCAAGGACGAAGTCAAACAGCCGCCGTACTACATGTCGCTGAAGATGCCCGACCAGGACAAGCCGGCGTTCCAGCTGACCTCGTCGTTCATCCCGCAGGTGGTCAACGGCAACGCCCGCAACGTGCTCTACGGCTTCCTGGCCGCGGACTCCGACGCCGGCAACCAGAAGGGCGTCAAAGCGGACAGCTACGGCCAGCTGAGGCTCTTGCAGATCCCGCCGGAGACCCAGGTCCCCGGACCGGGCCAGGCGCAGAACAAGTTCAACTCCGACCCCACCGTTTCGCAGGCCCTTAACCTGTTGCGCCAGGGTGCGTCGGCGGTGCTCAACGGCAACCTCCTGACCCTGCCGGTCGGTGGCGGCATGGCGTACGTCCAGCCGGTCTATCTGCGCTCCACGGGGGAGACCTCCTACCCGACGCTGCAGCGGGTCCTGGTGGCGTTCGGCGACAAGATCGGGTTCGCGCCCACACTGGACGAGGCCCTGAACCAGCTCTTCGGCGGAAATTCGGGTGCCGCAGCAGGTGACTCGGCCAACAAGGGACAAACACCGGCCACGCCCACCACGCCAGGTGGTGCCACCCCGCCGCCCGGCACTACCGACGCGAAGGCAGACCTGAAGGCCGCGCTGGACGAGGCCAATGCCGCGATCAAGGCCGGCCAGGACGCCCTCGCGAAGGGCGACTTCGCGACCTACGGTGAGCAGCAAAAGAAGCTGAACGCTGCCTTGCAAAAGGCACTTGAGGCCGAAGCAAAGCTGGAAACCCCGGCCGCGCCGGCGGGCACCGCCACACCGTCGCCCACACCGTCGGCGACGGCGGGCGGCTAACGCTGCGCAGCTGACCCTGGCAGGTCCTTACGCGCTGCGCGAGGGCCGGGCGCAGGCTGTGAACGGTGCGACAGGCCGGGTTTGCCCCTACGGAGGGGCAAACCCGGCCTGTGGCGTAGCCGGACCGGATTTCATCCCTGTGCGGCCCTGGCCGGCCCGGGAGGCCGAGGCGACCAGGGCGGACGCTCCGGTCGGCGGCGAGATGCACATCACGTCGCCTCGATTTGGCCTCAAGTTCACCGGCAGGTAGAGTTGATCTTGCGACGCGGGGTGGAGCAGTTCGGTAGCTCGCTGGGCTCATAACCCAGAGGTCACAGGTTCAAATCCTGTCCCCGCAACTGGAGAAAGGGTCCGGAACACTGGAAACAGTGTTCCGGACCTTTTGCTTTAAGCCGCTGGGGGGCGGTCCGGAAGCCGGGAACCGGGAAACCGGTCATAGGACAAAAGGGCGACCGCTCGAGCGGCTCGCCCCGCAGTCCATCGCCTCGCAGTCCATGGATCTGGATGTGCCGGACTGGACGGCGGCTGGGCACGTGGTCAGGGCGGTCCGGAAACTAGGGTAGAGTTGATCAAGCGACGCGGGGTGGAGCAGTTCGGTAGCTCGCTGGGCTCATAACCCAGAGGTCACAGGTTCAAATCCTGTCCCCGCAACTGGAGAAAAGGTCCGGAACACTGGAAACAGTGTTCCGGACCTTTCGCTTTAAGTCCGCGGTGGCGGGCAACGCCGGCGGCGCCCCCGTGCCGGCTCTCAGCCGTCCTTGAGCCGCTGATAGGTTGCCAGCGCCCGCGCCCGGGACTCGGCAAGGTCCACGATCGGTGCGGGGTAGCCGGGGGCGGCGCTGTCGGCCTTCCAGGGCTCGTGGACGGTTTTGTCATCCAGCGCGGCGAGCTCGGGAATGTACCCGCGCAGGTAACGACCGGCGGCGTCGAACTTCTTGCTCTGCGTGACCGGGTTGAAGATCCGGAAGTACGGCGACGCGTCGGCACCCGAGCCCGCCACCCACTGCCAGTTGGCCGGATTGCTCGCGGCATCGGCGTCCACCAGCGTGTCCCAGAACCAGGCCTCGCCCAGCCGCCAGTCGGCCAGCAGGTTCTTCACCAGGAAGGACGCGGCCGCCATCCGCACGCGGTTGTGCATCCAGCCCGTCTGCCAGAGCTGGCGCATGCCCGCGTCCACCATCGGGTAGCCCGTACGGCCCTGCTGCCAGGCCTGGAGCTCGTCGCCCGACGCCGGCTGCCATTGAAAGCGGTCGAACTCCGGCCGGTAGTTCTGTGTCGCCAGATCCGGATTCTCGTACAGCAGCTGCCAGCAGAATTCCCGCCAGCCAAGTTCGGAACGGAAGATCCCGACGTCGGCCGGCGCCCCCGCCGCAAAGCTGTGGCGCAGCGTGTGCCAGATCCGGAAGGGGCTGATTTCGCCAAAGCGCAGATGCGGGGAGAGCCGGCTGGTGCCCTCGACGCCCGGGACGTCGCGGCCGGTGCCGTACTCTGCGGCCGGGCCATCCACGAAGTCCTCGAGGCGGCTGAGGGCGCCGGCTTCTCCCGGCGTCCAGGTGTCGGCCAGCCCCAGGCTCCAGTCCGGGCTCCGGGGGAGCAGGCCCCAGCTTTCGAGCGGTTCGCTCGCCGGCAGGCCGCCGCTCTGGGTGCGTGCAGGGCCCGGCAGCTGGTCCGGAGCCGCCAGCGGCTGCCGGGGCTCGGCACCGGCCAGGCAGGCCTTCCAGAACGGCGTGAAGACCTTGTAGGGGCCCCCGCCGCCGGTGCGCACGGTCCACGGCTCGAACATGAGGTTCGCTTGGAAGCTCGTGGCGTTGAGGCCCTCCCCGCCGGCCCAGCTCTTCAGGCCGGCGTCGACGGCGCGTTCAGGGCCGCCGTAGCGGCGGTTCCACAGCAGGGCGTCTGCCGACGTTTCCACCGCGAGGTCCTGGATGACCCGGGCGGCGGGGCCGCGGCGGAGCACCAGCCGCGAGCCAGTGGCCTCCAGCGCGGCGGCCAGGCCGGCCAGGGAATGGTGGAGCCACCACTTCACCGCGCCGCCCAGCGGCCGGATGCCGGGTGACTCCTCATCCAGGACATAGACGACGGTCAGGGGTTGGTGCAGGGCAGCGGCCTCCGCCAGAGCCGGATTGTCATCCAGCCGGAGGTCATCACGGAGCCACACAAGGGTCGCAGACATGGATCCACGGTACACGCGCGCCCGCCGCCGCGGGCGCCTGTGCGGTGAGACATGGGGCCATGCAGGGCACAACGAGGGCCGGGCCCCGGCGGGCGATCCTGAGGTGTCAGGTTCGTCCGCCGGAGCCCGGCCCCGGGCCCGAAGCGTGCAGCAGTCCTGCGGAAGCGCCGGACCGGCGGGTCAGAGCTTGTCGAAGTCGGCCTCCTCGACCGTGGAACCGGACTCGGCGCTCTTTTCGCCGGTGCCGATGGCAGCGGGGGCGCCGCCGGACTTCAGCGCTGCCAGCCGGGCTTCGATCTCGGTCTGCTCGCCAAGATCTTCCAGCGAATTGAACTGGGCGTCCAGGCTCGACTCGGCGAGCTCCTGCTGGCCGCGGACCTTGGCTTCCTCGCGGCGGATCTTCTGTTCGAAGCGGCCCACCTCGGAGGTGGGGTCCATGATGTTGATGCTCTTGAGGGCGTCGTGGACCTGGCTCTGGGCCTGCACGGTCTTGGACCGGGCCACCAGCTCATTGCGCTTGCTGGTCAGTTCGTTGAGCTTGCCCTTCATCTGGTCGAGGCCGTGCTTGAGCTTGTCCACCACCTCGGTCTGGGACGCGATGCTCGGCTCGGCGGCCTTGGCCTCGTTCTCGGAACCCATCTGGCGCTGCAGGGCCACCTTGGCCAGGTTGTCGAACTTCTCGGCATCGCCGACGTCGCCCTTCGCCCGGTATTCGTCGGCCTTGCGCGAGGCTGCGAGGGCCTTTCTGCCCCAGTCCTGGGCGTTGCGGACGTCCTCGTTGTAGTCGTCCTGGAGCATGCGCAGGTTGCCGATGGTCTGGGCCACGGCGGACTCCGCCTCCGCGATGTTGTTCGTGTAGTCACGGACCATCTGGTCCAGCATTTTCTGCGGATCTTCGGCCTGGTCCAGCAGCGAATTGATGTTTGCCTTCGCCAGCTGCGCCATGCGGCCGAAAATGGACTGCTTAACCATGGTGTTACCTTTCGTCCTGCTCCGTTGTCTCACTGATTCCAGTGATCGATGATGTATCGCATCTATCCGCTGTCCGGGCCCGTGCGGCCGGCGCTGGTCTGTCGAGTTTCCTGCTACTGCTTTCCCACTGTGTCCCCTGCGGGGTGGCGAACAGGCTAGAAACTTCCGGAGTCCCCGCCACCGAAGTCTCCGCCGCCGCCAAAGTCGCCGCCGCCCCAGCCGCCGCCGGAGTCATCGCCGCCTCCGCCGCCGCCCCAGCCTCCGCCGCCTCCGCCGTGGAGGATCGAGTTGATGAGGATTCCGCCGAGGATCGCGCCGCCGAGGCCGCCCCCGCCGCTGCCGCCGAACATGCCGCCCCGACCGTAGCCTTGGCCCTGGTTGGCGTAGCCGCCGAATTGGTCGACGTCGGACTGGGCCAGCTGCGCGGCCTGTGCCGCCAGCGCGTAGGCCTGCTGTGCGTACTGCAAGGCCGTGACGGGGTCGGTGCGGGAAATGGAGAGCGCATAGTCCAGGTTCCGCTGGGCTTCCGCCAGGCGTGTGCGCGCATCGGTGCCTACGCCGCCGCGGCGGGCGGTGATGTAGTCCGACGTCGCGCTGATCTGGGCCTGGGCCGACATGATGCTCTGCTGCAGTGAGGCCTGGGCCCGGCGCGCCTGGTCCTGCTGGTCGCGGATTCCGGCCAGGGACTGGTCGAGTGCCTGGTGGGCCGTGACGACCCGTTCCAGCGTCGCGATCGGATCAATCTTGCCGCCCTGGATTTCCGTTTTGACCTGGGCGAGCGCGGCTTCCGCCGCAGCCACGGGTCCGGCAAGTTCCGGATGGGCGCCGGACTGGATCATCGCCTTCGCCTGGGCCAGGTCCTGCGCGGTATCGACGACGGCGGCTTCGAGGCTGTTGCGTGCCTCGTCGAGGCTGCCGGCCACCTTGGTGATGGCGCCGATCAGCACGTTCGTCTGGTGCAGGCTCTCCTCGGCGGCGCGGACGGCGACCGCGGCGAGGCTGCTTTCACCCGCGGCGAGTTTTTCCTGCGCCGCCGTGGAGGCGTTCTGCACGAAGTCGAGACGTTCCTTGGCCTGTTTGATGTTGTCCGCGACCTGGACCAGGGCGCTCTCGGCGTACTTGGCCCGCAGATCGGTCAGCGACTGTTCGGCGGCGGCAAGCTTTGCCTGGGCGTCCGCGGCGCCGGCGCCGACGGCGGCGAGGGCCTGCGGGGCGTTCTTTTCCAGCTCCCGGAGGGAATCGAAATCGGCTTTCTGTTCCTGCAGCGATGCCAGCGCGGCTTCGGAGCGGCCTATGATTTCAACGAGCCAGCTCCGTTGCTGCTCCTCGGTGTCGGGGATGTGGTCGTCAAGCTGCTGCTGCAGCTTGAACGATTCCGTCATGTGGCCCTTGGCCTCCTGCAGAGCCTTGGTGAAATTGCCCACCGCGGCGTCCCCGTATTGGGCCTGGGCGAATCCCAGCTCCTGCTCGCTGGACTTGATGGCGTCATCGGCCTCGATCAGCAGCGAATCGCTCTTCCGGCGCAGCTCAGCCACGCTGAGCCCCGCCAGCGGGTCCGGCTGCCCGCCCTGGGCCCCGGCTGACGCCCCCGAACTTTGCAGGGCCTTCTTCCGGCGGCTGCGCAGGTACAGATACGTTCCCGCACCGCCCACAGCCACGACGCCGACTCCCACGAGGACGGCGCTGCCCGCTCCGGCGCCGGACGGCACCGTTCCGCTGCCGCCGCCCGCCGCGTCGCCCACCGCAGCGGCCGTGTCAATGGCTGCCTGGGCGAAGTCGCGCTTTCCGCCGGCCAGGTTCGGCACGATGGCGTTCTGGACGATGGTGGACGTCTTGGGATAGATGGCGCTGGCCGAGCTGGGGGAGAAGTAGTACTTGCCGTCGTCGGACATGGTCAGGATGACGTCGGCCTTGCCCATGCCCTTGTTGGTCGCGACGGCCTGGGCCCACGCCTTGGGTTCGGCCGGATTCTCGAACGTCTTTGCCGTGATGACGTAGAGGTTGTACTTGTGGTCCTTGAGGAGCTTCTGGATGGCGTCCTGGACTTCGGCCTTGCGGCTGCCGAGCACGTTCGCGCTGTCCACGATGTTCTGCCCGGACGGAATGGTCACCGGATCTTCGGCGAGGGCCGGAGCGGCGGGGAGCGCCAGCAATCCAGCGACGCCAAGGACGGCGAGGAAACGATTCAACTTAGACCGCATGTGCAACCCTTCAGCACTTCTGGGACCGGTTCGGTCGAACCAGCCGTCACAGAAAGCAGCAGCGCCCCCACGCAGATGTAAAGCCGCAGGTCGCTGTGGCATTTCCATTTGATTCTATGGTGCACCCAAAAGGCAGTCCACCTAGGGGAATATGCCACCAGCGAAACGGGCTTAAACTGGGAAACACGGGCCCGCAGGCCGCAAACTGTCCGTTCAGGAACCTCCCAGCAAATGTCCGCTCTAGTGTCAGCCTGAGCGTTCATAGTTATAGGCAGACGAGGACGAAAGGAAGTCTCATGACTGAGAACCCAGTGCCGGGTGTGTCACCGGAGCCGACACAACAGAACCAGGAACCGGCGGGAGTGCGGGAGGGCTCGCCGGAGCAGCCGCATGCCGGCCGCGCGCCTGAGGCGGCACCGGGAAGTCCGGCATCCGAAAGCACGACGTCCGAAAACTCAGTAGTCGGAAGCCCGGCGCCCGAGAACCCGACCCTCCGGCTGGACCGCGCCGAGGACGGCGCGCCGCGTCCGGTGTACCAGCAGCAACAGCCCTCCGCCGCGGATACCCAGCAGATCGGCGCCCCGGCCCAGCAAACCGGCCCGTACGGCGGGTTCTCCCAGTCCGGCCAGGGCCAGCCCGCCCAGCCCGGCCACCCGCCCTACGGCCAGTCCCAGCAAACCCCGTACGGGCAGTCGCCGCAAACCCAGTACGGCCAGGCCCACTACGGCGCCAACCCTTACGGCGGCCAGCCGCAGCCGGGTCCGTCCTACCCTTCCGGCCCCGGCTTTGCGAACGACCCGGCGCACGCCCCCAAACGCAAGGCGGCATTCGGCGTCCCCACCCTCGTGGCCAGCATCGTGGCCGCCGGCCTGATCGGCGGCGGCGTGGTGGCCGGCAGCAACGCCCTGCTGGGCGATCGCCTTTCCCCGTCCGCCGCGAGCAACACGAGCCAGGCCGGTCCGGTGATCGTCAACAACAGGGAAGACGTCAACGCCATCAGCGCCGCCGCCCTCAAGGCTTCCCCCAGTGTGGTGACCATCAAAGCTACCAGCGGCAGCGACGGCGGCACCGGCAGCGGGATCATCCTCGACACCCAGGGCCATGTGCTGACCAATACCCACGTGGTGACGCTCGACGGCAAGGCCGCGAACGCCACCATGGAGGTCCGGACGAGCGACGGCAAGGTCTACTCCGCGAAGATCGTCGGTACCGACCCGCTTTCCGACCTCGCCGTGATCAAGATCGACAACCCCTCGGGACTGGTCCCGGCAACTCTCGGTGACTCGGGCAAGCTGAACGTCGGTGACACCGCCGTCGCCATTGGATCGCCGCTGGGACTTACCGGCACAGTCACGGACGGCATCGTCTCAACCCTGAACCGGACCATCAGCGTGGCATCCTCGGCTGCGCCGAAGGGCGGTGCGGACAACTCCCAGGGCGGTGACCAGGGCTTCCAGTTCGCGCCCCCCGGCGGCGGCGAGACTCCGAGCACCGCGGATCAGGGATCCATCTCGATCAACGTCATCCAGACGGACGCGGCCATCAACCCGGGTAACTCCGGCGGCGCGCTGGTGAACACCAAGGGCGAAATCATTGGCGTCAACGTCGCGATCGCCTCCGCCGGCGGCGACGCGGCCAGCGGAAGCAGCAGCGGCAACATAGGCGTGGGCTTCAGCATCCCCATCAACAACGCCAAGCGCGTGGCCCAGGAGATCATCAGCGCCGGCAAAGCCACCCACGGGCAGTTCGGGGTCAGCGTGAAGCCCAAGGCCGCAGGCTCGTCCTCCTCCGGGTTCTCGGTCGGCGCGGAGGTCGCGACCGTCGAGTCCGGCTCGGCAGCAGACAAGGCCGGCATCAAGGTCGGCGACGTCGTGACGAAGTTCCAGAACCTGACCATCAGCGATCCCAACCAGCTGACCGCGGCGGTGCGGGAACAGGCCGCCGGGGCCACGGTCAAGGTGACGGTGCTGCGCGGCGGCCAGCTCAAGGACGTCGACGTGACGCTCGGCGCCGCAGCCGAGCAGTAGAGCTGGGCGAAAGCAAACAGCGCAGCTGTAAATCAAGGCAGCAGCAAACAGGCCGGGCGGCACCGAAAAGGTGCGGCCCGGCCTTTGCCGTCCCGGGCCAGTTCACTGACACAGACCTTAACCCTGGCCGCGCTGCCCGGCGGCTATATGGTTAGCTAGGAACAGCCCGGCTGCCGGGCATTCCGTGGCCATGACCCCGTCAGGGGCGGCTGTCCACCCGCATGGAAGGCTGCTGTAGACACAGTGGAAGAAACTCTGAAAATCATTGTGCTGGTCAAGCACGTCCCGGATGCGCAGTTCGACCGCCACCTCACAGGTGAGGCCAACACGGTGGACCGCTCCGAAAGCATCCTGTCCGAACTGGATGAATACGCCCTGGAAGCTGCGCTGCAGCTGACCGAGGCCCGCGGCGGAGAAGCGGCCGGCAATAAGGTCATTGCGCTGAGCATGGGCCCGGCCGGGGCAGTCAATGCGGTGAAGAAGTCCCTCCAGATCGGCGCCACGGAAGGCGTGCACCTCAGCGATGAGGCCCTGGCCGGCTCGGATGCCGCGGCCACGTCGCTGGCGCTGGCCGCCGCGATCCGCCACCTGGGCGCGGATGTCCCCGCGGACCTCATCCTTACCGGAATGGCCTCCACGGACGGCGAGACCTCGCTGGTCCCGGCACAGCTCGCTGAGCGGCTGGGCCTCCCGCAGGTCACCTTCGCCGCGTCCCTCGAGCTCGACGCCGGCAAGCTCACCGCCCGCCGCGACGGCGACACCCACGCGGACACCATCGAGGCCACACTCCCGGCCGTCGTTTCCGTCACCGACCAGATCAATGATCCGCGGTACCCGAACTTCAAGGGCATCATGGCGGCGAAGAAGAAAACCATCACCACCTTGAGCCTTGCCGACATCGGCGTGGACGCCGCCCAGGTGGGCCAGACCGGTTCCTGGACCGCCGTCGAGACCGCAGAGGCCCGCCCGCCGCGGACGGCCGGCACCATCATTACCGACGAAGGCGACGCCGGCATCCAGCTGGTCGAGTTCCTGGCCGCCCAGAAGCTGCTCTAAAGGGGATTATCCGAACATGGCAAAAGTACTCGTTTTCATCGACAACCCCGGTGCGGCGCTGAAGAAGTCGAGCCTGGAACTGCTCACCATCGCCCGGTCCCTGGGCGAGACCGTCGCCGCCGTCAACGGCGAACTGCACGACGACGCCGCCTCGACCCTGGCCGCGTACGGCGCCCAGGCACTGTACCGCCCGTCCGCCACGGACCTCGACGACTACCTCGTCGGACCCAAGGCGGCATTCCTGGCCGCGGCCGCCGCCGCCGCCGGTGCGGGCGTGGTCCTGGCCGAGAACTCGGCCGAGGGCAAGGAAATCGCCGCCCGGCTCGGCATCAGGCTCGGCGCCGGCGTCATCACCGACGTCGTAGCCGTGGATCCCGACGGAACGGCGCACAAGTCGGTTCTGGCCGGGTCCTACACCAGCGCCGCGAAGGCGGTGACACCCGTTTCCGTGCTGACCGTGAAGCCCAACAGCATCACGCCCGAGCCCGCGGTCACCGGCACGGCGCCGGAGAGCATCACTGTCCAGGTTCCTGACGTGACTGCGGCTGCCGCGCGGGTTACGGCGCGCACCGACAAGCCTGCCAGCGGACGCCCCGATCTGTCCGAGGCACGGATCGTCGTGGCCGGCGGCCGTGGCGTGGACGGCAACTTTGGTCCGCTGGAGGAACTCGCCGACGCCCTCGGCGCAGCCATCGGAGCCTCGCGGGCTGCCACGGACGCCGGCTGGATCGGCCACGACGCGCAGATCGGCCAGACCGGCAAGACCGTCGCGCCGCAGCTCTACATCTCCGCGGGCATTTCCGGAGCCATCCAGCAGAAGGCAGGCATGCAGACCGCGAAGGTGATCGTGGCCGTGAACAAGGACGCCGAATCGCCGGTTTTCGAGATCGCGGACTTCGGCATTGTGGGCGACCTCTTCCAGGTCCTGCCGCAGGCCACCGCCGAAATCAAGAAGCGCAGAGGCTGACCGCATGAGCACCACCGCCGTCCCGGCACAAAGCCCGTTCGACCCGGAGACCACCCGGATTGAGCGGGTGCTTTGTTTCACGGCCCACCCGGACGACATCGATTTCGGCGCAGCCGGCACGGTTGCAGCCTGGACCGCCGCCGGAGTCCAGGTCAGCTACTGCATCATGACCGACGGCGACGCCGGCGGCTTTGATCCGGAGCAGCGCGAGGAAATTGTGCGGCTGCGCGTTGCGGAGCAGCAGCGCGCCGCCGCCCTGGTCGGCGTCACGGACATCCATTACCTGCACCAGCGTGACGGCTACCTCGAACCCTCGCATGAGGTGATGCGCGAGGTGGTGCGCCTGATCCGGCAGCTCCGGCCCGACGTCGTGCTCTCCATGCATCCGGAACGCAACTGGAACCGGATCCAGAAGAGCCATCCGGATCATCTCGCCGTGGGGGAGGCGGTGACCCGCGCCGTGTACCCCGCGCTGGAAAACCCGTTCGCATACCCGGAACTGGCCGAGTCCGGGCTGGAGGCCTACAAATTGCCCTGGCTGTGGCTCTTCGCCGGGCCGGAAGAGCGCGAAAACCACTTCGTGGACGTCACCGGGCATGTGGAGAGCAAGCTGGCCGCCATCCACATCCACGTCAGCCAGCACCCCGACGTCGACGCCATGGAGCGCACGGTCCGCGCCCTCATGCTCGGCACCGGGGCCCGGGCCGGACTTCCCGCCGGGCGCAGCGCCGAGGCCTTCCATGTCGTAACAGTCAACGGCCAGGGGACCATCGCCGGTTTCTAGTGTTGCTGCAGCACAACCTCTGCCATATGCTGGCCTCTGTTTAAATCATATTTATTGATGGAAGGCAGACTTTGATGGCGAAGACTGCGCAACACCCCGTTCTTGTGATCATGGGCGTCTCCGGATCCGGCAAATCAACTGTCGCGGGACTTCTGGCCGGCAGGCTGGGCTGGGACCTGGCCGAGGGCGACGACCTGCACCCCGAATCAAACGTGGCAAAGATGCACGCAGGACAGCCGCTGACCGACGAGGACCGGTGGCCCTGGCTCGAAAGCATTGCGGACTGGATCCGGGCCCACACCGGCGCCGGGAATCCCGGCGTCGTGACCTGTTCGGCGCTGAAGAAGCGCTACCGGGACGTTCTGCGCGGCGAAGGGGTGGTTTTCGTGTTCCTCGAGGGATCACGGGACAGGATCTCCGACCGGCTGGCCTCCCGCCACGGGCACTTCATGCCCCCGGCCCTGCTGGAGTCCCAGTTCGACGCGCTCGAAGCCCCCACGGCAGACGAAAACTTCATCTCCCTGTCCGTCTCCGCAACGCCGGCGGAAGAAGCACAGGAAATCATCACCCGACTTAATCTCGACGCCGCCGACGCCAGGCCCTGAGCCTTCCCGCGTTTCGCCGCGACCAAGGAATTTTTTGTGAAATCACTGATAGCAATGCAGCTTCCGGCTGCCGTTGAGGCCGGGACCGGCGTCAATACCCAACTACTGATCATCGCGGGTCTGGGCATCGCCCTGCTCGTGGTCCTGATCGCCAAATTCAAGTTCCACCCCTTCCTGGCCCTGATTCTGGGGTCAGGATTCGTCGGCCTCGCTGCCGGTGTGGAACCGGCCAAGGTGATCATCAACTTCGAGGACGGCGTGGGCGGCGTCCTGAAGGAAGTCGGTCTGTTGGTCGCCCTCGGCGCGATGCTGGGCAAGCTGCTCGCGGACTCCGGCGGCGCGAACCGGGTGGTCGACACCCTCCTGGCAAAGGCCACCGGAAACAAGCTGGTCTGGTCCATCACGCTCGTAGCCGTGATCATCGGCCTGCCGATGTTCTTCGAGATCGGTCTCGTCCTGCTGCTGCCGGTGATCGTCCTGGTCACGCAGCGCTCCAAGATGCCCCTGATGCGCATCGCCATCCCGGCGCTGGCCGGCCTGTCCGTGCTGCACGGGCTGGTGCCGCCGCACCCGGGACCGCTGATCGCGATCAGCGCCGTCAAGGCTGAACTGGGCACCACACTGGCCCTCGGCATCCTCATCGCCGTCCCCACGGTGATTATCTGCGGCCCGCTCTTCTCCCGCCTGGCGGCCCGGTGGGTCCCGGTGGGTGCCCCCGCCGTCGCCGGCGGCGTCGATACCGTGCACGGCGCGGACATGGAGGGCGTCAAGCG
Source organism: Arthrobacter sp. 05T45 (assembly GCF_056395875.1). Lineage (NCBI taxonomy): Bacteria > Bacillati > Actinomycetota > Actinomycetes > Micrococcales > Micrococcaceae > Arthrobacter > Arthrobacter sp. 05T45. The sequence goes on from NZ_JBFTKI010000007.1 coordinate 53,070, forward strand.
CCCGCCGAACTTCACCGTCACGCTGTTGACCATCATCTTCCCGGTGGTCCTCATGCTGCTCAGGGCCGTTGTGGACATCATCTGGCCGGACCCCAAGACGGCCCCCGCGATCCGGATGTTCTTCGACTTCGTCGGGCAGCCGCTGGTGGCGATGACCCTGGCCGTCCTGCTGGCCATGGTGACCTTCGGCTACGCCGTGGGCCTCAACGGCGCCAAGATTACGAGCAAGATCGCTGCCAGCCTGGGCCCGATCGCGGGGATCATCCTGATTGTCGGCGCAGGCGGCGGCTTCAAGCAGACGCTGATTGGTGCCGGTGTGGGTGACTCGGTGAAGGCCTGGGCCGAGGGGACCAACATGTCCGTGCTTGTGCTCGGCTTCATCGTGGCCGTTGCCCTGCGCCTGGCGACAGGCTCAGCCACCGTCGCCACCGTGACGGCCGCCGGCATCGTGGCACCGCTGGCCAGCTCGCTGTCGCCGACGCACGCCGCCCTCCTGGCCCTCGCGATCGGCGCGGGCTCGCTGTTCTTCTCGCACGTGAACGACGCCGGGTTCTGGCTCGTCAAGGAGCTGTTCGGACTCACTGTGGGCCAGACCTTCAAGACCTGGTCCGTCATGGAAACCCTGATCTCCGTGGTGAGCTTCGGCCTGGTCATGCTGCTCTCGCTGGTCATTTAGCCGGGCAGGACAGCGGCCGGACAGGACGTCCGCCGGTCACAACACAAAGCCGCCCGGGCCTTGAGTCCTTCTACGGAAGGAGCCAAGGCCCGGGCGGCTTTGTGTGTGCGGGCGGCTAGGCGTCCAGCGGTGCGGCGGCGACGGTCGGCAGGGTAGGCGACGCGGATCCGCCTTCGGGCTCCACGGTGATGCCCAGCGCGGCCGCGGAACCGATGCCCTTGACCACCGCGGGCTTGGACAGGGCTTCAGCGTCCATGAGGCCCTGCGAGACCGGGGCCGAGCCGTCCTTGGGGATCAGCCACATCTGGTAGACCTTGCCCACGGGCGGGGCCGGGACGCCGTTCATTTTGACGACGGCGGCATCCTTGGACGGGGAAATCGACACGGTGGCGGTGCCGCCGCCGTTGACGTCGACAGTAGCCTGGCGGACGTCGCTGGCCTGCATCACCTGATTCAGGGGATCGTTCTGGTTGGCCACGTAGGCTCCGACGCCCACACCGCCGAGGGCGATCACGGCTGCTGCGGCGACGCCGATAAGCCAGTTCCGCATGCCCTGCGGGCGGCGGCGCTCTTCCCTGCGCTGGCGGGCCGCGCCGAGTTCGTCGATGGCGGGCAGCGCGGAGCCGTCGCGTACCGGATGCGGCAGCACCGGCGTCGCTTGCGGAGCCGTGCCGGGAAGCGGCACTGCGGCGGGGGACTGCGCTGCGGCCTGCTCTGCTGTCTGCGCAGGCAAGGATGACATGATCCGGTCCAGCAGCCCGGGCGGAGGCTCTTCCTCTGCGGTGAAGCTGGTGGCCAGGGTCTCCCGGGCCTGCCGGACCCGCTCGTTGAAGGCAGCCTTGTCTGCTGCCGGTGCGGAGGCGAGGAACTGCTCGATTGAGGCGCGTTCGGCGTCGTCCACGGCGTTGAGGGCATAGACCTCGGCAAGGTCCACCACGCGGCCGGACGACAGGTCGGTGGCGATCTCGGCGGTGAAGCCGCCGGGGAGGCGGTTGTTGTTCTCATGTGCGTTCATATCGGTCAATTCAGCTCACCCCCAAGCAGGTCTTCAGTCGGATGAGTCCATCGCGGATGCGGGACTTGATGGTAGGTACCGCGGCATTCAGCCGCTCGGCCACTTCCCGATAGGTGAGGCCGCCGTAGTACGCCAGCCGGACGGACTCCTGCTGCGTATCGGTCAGCGTCTCCATGCACCGGACCACGGCCTCGGCCTCGAGCCGGCTGCCGACTTCGTCCGAGACGGAATCGTGGTCGATCTCCTGGCTGCTGGCACCGTATCTGGCTTCGCGGTCGGTGGCGGACTGCGAGGACCGGACCTTGTCAACGGCGCGTCGGTGCGAGATCGTCATGAGCCAGGCGAGCGGACTGCCGGCGGCGGGATTGAATTTGGCGGCGTTCTGCCAGACCTGCAGGAAGACTTCCTGGGTGGTGTCCTCACTGAGTTCGGTATCGATCAGGACCCGGCGTGCCATGCCGAAGACGCGCCTGGAGGTGAGGCTGTAAAATTCCGCGAACGCCGTCTGGTCGCCCTGGGCAATCAGTGCCAGCAGGCTGCTGAGCCGGCCGTTGATGTCGGCTGAGGTGTCCGCCGGTGCGGCGGCCTCGGGGTTCGGGGCATTCGGAGTTTCCATCACTCCCAAGCATAGGGCGCTTGCAGCCCAACGCGGGCCAATCGGTGCGGCATGCGGCGAGGGGCCGTCCCCTGCCACGCGGGCAGAGGATCTGTCCAGATGTACTGTTCTCACCTGCCGCTCCTCGCTCCCTTCCGTTTCTCCGCACTATGCCCGGTAGACACAATGTGAGTGGGCGGATTGGTGTCCGCCTTCAGAAGTGATTCGGTACGCCACGGCATCTGGATGGGCGTGCTGCGCGGGAATTCTTTCCCGCGGGCCGCCCAGGGGCCGCCGCACGTCCTGGCGGGCCTCCGCGGCGGACCGCTACAACTTGGCCCCTGCGAACCCGTTCTGGCGCCACGCCTCGTAGACGGCGATGGATGCCGCGTTGGCCAGGTTCAGTGACCGGAGGGCTGGGAGCATCGGCAGGCGCACCCGGGACGTCACCCGGGGACTGTGTTTGACTTCCTCGGGCAGGCCTACGGATTCAGGACCAAACAGGAGGACGTCGCCGGCACGGTAGCGGATGTCTGTGTACGTGGTCTCGCCGTCGGAGGTGAAGGCAAATACCCGTTCCGGCTCGAGAGCGGCCCACGCCGCCTCGATGTCCGGGTGGACGGTCACGACGGCGAGGTCGTGGTAATCAAGGCCCGCCCGCCGGAGTTTGGCGTCGGAAAAGTCAAAGCCCAGGGGCTCCACCAGATGCAGTTCGGCCCCCGTAATGGCAGCCAGCCTGATGGCGTTTCCCGTATTGCCGGGGATTTCTGGGGTGTGGAAGAGGATGCGGAACACCGTCCCATCCTAGCGAGCCGCCGGCGTCGAACGCGCCTCGGGCCTTCCCTCCCCCGGGGCGCAGGGGAGCGCCCGGGCGGAATCTAGTGCATTCCGCGCAGCAGACGGGCCAGCACGGGAACGTTGACGGTGTTGGGCGCCGGTCCCGAGCCGAGGAACAACTTCAGGCCGCGGGCCAGGCCCGCGGCGTTGACCACCTCGACAAGGCCCGAGCCTTCCCCGTACCCGCTTCCCTGGCCGCCGGGGGCGCGGCGGTGCCGGTCGATGACCGGTTGATGCAGATTGCCGTCCGTGCTGTGGACGACAATCCAGCCGGTGACATTGAGCTCGGGAAATATGTCCTGCATCCGGCGCACGATGTGGCCCAGCTGGGGCGGGGCGACGGAGCGTCCGCCGTGGGTCAACGTGCTGCCGTTCCATGCATAGGCACCCGGCGGCAGGAGCATGGATCCGACGATCGCGAGACGGTACCCGGCAAGGACCGCGTGGTCGATGTGGCTGTTGTCCGCCGGGGACTGCAGCCCGTTGACAAGGCGCGCCGCCGGGATGGTGGTCAGGATCTGCCTGCTGATGAGCTGCACGGTGCGCATCTCGCGTTGGATCCGGGCTTCGGCGCCGAAGATGCCGCGCTTGCGGGGCATGCCGTGGACCTGCTGCCGGGCCACGCTGGCGGGAATCAGCGGCACCGCCGACCCGCCGTCAAACTGCTCGAACGGTGGAACATAGACGGGTGGATCTGCGGCCGTATTCCGCGGCGTGTTCGGCCGGCGCACGTTGGCGGAGGCCCGGCTGCCCGCGGCGGGCGCGTCGAAGTGGGCGCCCTCATCGCCGGCGGGAGACGAATACGCGCCGCCGGATGCGCTGCCGTAGGAGCGGTCGTAGTCCGCGCGGCGCTTGGTGTCGATGAGGGTCTCGTACGCGAGCGTGACGCGCCGAAACGCTGCAGGGTCGCCGCCATGGTCCGGGTGGGCGGTCCGGGCGGCCTTGCGGTACGCGACTTTGATGTCCTTCTCCGTCGCCGTCACGGGGATCCCGAGGACCTGGTAATGCGAGCTGCTGCCCTGCGTCAAACAGAGATCCTTTTCGTTGATGGTGCCGGCGGTGGGAACGCCGGACCGTTCGTGGGCGTCCGGCGTGCCCAGTTTAACCGGCTGGAGGAATAACGACTGCGTGCACAGGGATGGTTCCCGGCGGCTGGCATAATTCAGCGCATGCTGATCGCCGTCGCCGTCAACCCGCGCGCATCCTTTGGCCGGGCGCGGCACGCCGGCAAGGACGCGGCGGCGTACTTCCGTGCAGCCGGGGCGGAGGTCCTGCTGCTGTGCGCGGACAGTTATGCCGGGCTCGCGCAGGCAGTTGAGGCTGCGCTGGAGTCGGGCGTGGATGCCCTCGTGGTGGTGGGCGGCGACGGCATGGTCCACCTCGGGCTTAACGCGATAGCAGGTGCCGGTGCCGGAGCAGGTGCCGGTGCCCGCCGGCGGGTTCCACTGGGCATCATTCCCGCCGGGACGGGCAACGACACGGCCCGTTCGCTGGGCCTGCCGCTGCACGACCTCCCGGCGGCCTGTGAACGGGCCCTGGAGTCTTTGGCCGGCGGCGGCCGGATGATTGACGCCGGCAGGATCACCGCCGGAGGATCCTCCCGCTTGTTTGCGGGCGTGGTCTCGGCCGGGTTCGATGCCGCAGTCAATGAGCGGGCCAATGACTGGCGCTGGCCGCGCGGCAAGATCCGCTACCAGCTCGCCATGCTGCGGGAACTGGCGTCGTTCCGGGCCATCGATTACACGGTGACGGCCGACGGCGAGAAGTGGCAGCAGGGCGCCATGCTGATTTCCGTCGCCAACGGCCAGTCGATCGGCGGCGGGATGAGGATCGTCCCGGGAGCCGCCCTTGATGACGGCTACCTGGACCTCTTCATTGTCAACCGGCTGTCCCGGACCCGGCTGCTGGCCGTGTTTCCCAAGGTCTTTGCCGGCAAGCACGTGGGCCACCCCGCCGTGCAGCTTCGCCGGGTCCGCACCGTGGAACTGTCTGCCGGCAATATCGTGGCCTACGCCGACGGCGAGCGGATCGGGGCGCTCCCGATGACCATTGAGGTCGTTCCGCGGGCCGTCTGCGTCCTGGCGTAGTGGCGTGGCCCGGCGTCTTCGCCCAGCTGCCGGGACCAGTTGCCGGGACCCGCCGTCTGGCCTAGCTGCCTGGCGTCGCGGCCGGCACGGCCTTGCGCGGGGACAGCCTGTTCAGCGCCAGGGCACCCACGAGCAGCCCGAAGTCACGCAGAGCGACATCGTAGAAGCCGCCGAGGACGATCAGGTTGATGATGATGCCCAGCAGCCAGGCGGCCACGAGCACCGATCCGAAGCGCGGGCGCAGCGCCACCGCCACGCCGGCGACGATTTCCACCACGCCAACGATGTACATGATCGTCTGGGCCGGCAGCGGGACCACCTGGGTCACCACGGGCGCCAGGTACATCGTCCAGTCGGTCAAGAGGTTCGTGAACTTGTCCAGGCCGAACAGGATCGGCGCAACCGTAAAGACGGTCCGCAGCAGCAGGAAGGCCTGACGGTCCGCCGTGAGCTGCTGTGCGGGATTGGCGAGGGCTGGGGAAACTTTCATGGCATTGCTCCTTCTAAAAATAGATATCTCGATTTTAGAGAGCCCCGCAGCGATTAAGCAATGATTCTTGTTTTTAGAGATATTCTTGTGTCATGACCAAGCTTCCGTGGAACCACAGGCTGGCGGCGGTCGCGTCGCTGGGAGACGAGAGCCGCAGGAGGCTGTTTGACTTCGTCGCCTCAGCGGCAGATGCCGTTGGCCGGGACGATGCCGCGCAGGCCGTGGGCCTGGCGCGGAGCACTGCCTCGTTCCATCTGGACCGGCTCGTGAAAGACGGGCTGCTGGCTGTGGAGTTCCGCAAGCTCGGAGGGCGGGAGGGCCCGGGGTCCGGCCGGCCCGCCAAGCTGTACCGGGCCGCCGTGGATGAGGTCGCGGCCTCGGTGCCCGATCGCCACTATGATCTCGCCGCCGAGCTGCTGGTGTCCGCGATCGAGGACGCAACCAGCGGCGGCGGTTCGCCGCGGGAGGCCCTGCTTCGGGCTGCCCGCGCGAGGGGGCAGTCGGCGGGTGAGTCGGCAGCCCGCGCAGCCGGCCGCGAGCCGGCGGGGGCCGCCGGGGCGGGGCCTGCGGACTCCGCCGGCAGCCCCGATGGCGCCGGCCCGTTCGAGGACTTCCTGGCGGGGCAGGGCTATTGCCCGGCGGACGACGGCGGCGGGGGACTGGTGCTGCTGAACTGCCCGTTCCATCGCCTCGCCGCCGGGCACGCAGACGTGGTGTGTGCCATGAACGGAGCCTTTCTCGGCGGGGCCTCAATGGCCCTGGGGATCGAACCGGGCCGGATCGAAGCGCTCGCCATCGAAGATCTCAGGGAGCAGGGCGGCGCGCGGCCCGGGCAGTGCTGTGCCCGTCTTCTTCCATCGTGACCGGACTGCCTGCGTGAGCCTGCCTGCCTGAAGCGGCGGCGGGCGGCCCGGCTTGGGCCCTGCCGCTGGGGTGACCGGCGTTGCGGGCCTGGCCCTTGATTCCGGTCAGCAGCACGCCGGCGATCACCAGGAGGCCGCCTGCGATCTGCACGAGGGTGAGCGGGGTCCCGAACAGCACGGTGATGATCGCGGTGAAGACCACCATCAGGTTGAGGTAGTTTCCGGCGGTCCCGGACGGGGTGGTTTTCAGCGCCAGGTTCCAGAGGAGATAGGAACCAAGGGACGGGAACAGGGCGATATACGCCATCGACCAGCCTTCGGCCGCGGTATCGGGAAACCGCACGTTCATGGCGAGAGCAAACGGCGCCAGAGTCACGGTTGCGATCACCACCTGCACCGCTGTGGCCGCGACGGGCGGCACATCCAGCCGGCGGGCAACGATGGTGTAGAAGCCCCAGACGATGATCGCGCCAATCATCATGAGCTCACCGGTGTTGATGGCGAGGCTGACCACGCGGGCCAGCTCGCCCTGGGTCAGGACCAGCAGCACACCCAGCAGGCCAAGGCAGATGCCGAGCCAGCCCAGCCGTGTGGTCTTCTCACCGAGCAGGACGATCGCCATGACCACAATGAGGGCCGGGTTTGCGGCCGTCACCAGCGAGGCGTTCATCGCGGACGTGAATCCGAGCGCGCCGTAGAGCAGCAGTGTGTAGCCGCTCATGCCCAGGACACTCAGCAGCAGAAGCACGGGCCAGCGGCGCAGCACCGCGCCCCAGTCGGGCCGTTCAATGAGGTGGGCCAGGATCAGCAGCGGCACGGCGGCCAGGCTCCAGCGCCAGAAGGTCAGGTCCAGCGGTGTCATTGAGGCTCTGGCGGTCTGTCCGACGACGAAATTGCCGGACCAGAACAAGGTGGCCAGCACAAGGCAGAGTGGCGCTTTCACCGCTTGAATGTACACCAGCCCCGGGTGCTTCACTGTGCCCTTCACTGTGCCTCAGGCCGGTGCCTTCGCCCTGACACTGTGCCTCTGCCCTGAGACTGTGCCTTCGCCCTGGCACCGCGGCGGCCCGGGCGCGCGCAGGTAGAATTGGGCTGTGCCTGTCTACCTCGATCACGCCGCCACCACCACCCTCGCCCCGGAAGCGCTGGCCGCGCTGACGCGCGAACTGGCCCGGACCGGCAACCCGTCCTCGCTGCATGGATCGGGCCGCCGTGCCCGGCGCTCCGTGGAGGACGCGCGGGAAGTACTCGCGGCGGCCGCCGGCGCCCATCCCTCGGAGGTCATCTTCACCTCCGGCGGGACCGAGGCGGACAACCTGGCGGTCAAGGGCCTGTACTGGGCCCGCCGGGCCGAGGACCCGGCGCGGACCCGCATCCTCTGTTCCGCCGTCGAACACCACGCGGTGCTGGACACCGTCGAATGGCTCGAACGGCATGAAGGCGCCGACGTGTGCTGGCTCCCCGTGGATGACGCGGGCGTCGTGGACCTGGCCGTGCTCGAAGCCGAGCTGTCCCGGGATCCGGGCTCGATCGCACTGGTGAGCGTCATGTGGGCCAACAATGAGGTCGGCACCATCCAGCCCGTCGCCCGGGTTGTGGAACTGGCACACGCCGCCGGCGTACCCGTCCACTCCGACGCCGTCCAGGCCTTCGGCTCCCTGCCCGTTGACTTCCGCGGGACGGGCCTGGACGCCATGTCCGTCTCCGGGCACAAGATCGGCGGACCGGTCGGCGTGGGCGCGCTGATCCTGGGCCGGGCGGTGAAGCTGACCCCGGTCCAGCACGGCGGCGGGCAGGAACGCGACGTCCGCTCCGGGACGCTGGACACCGCCTCGATCGCCGCGTTTGCCGCGGCCGCCGAGGCCGTTGCCGCGAAACTCCCCGAGGAAGCCGCCAGGATCGCGGCCCTTCGGGACCGGCTGATTGAGGGGGTCCGTGCGGCCGTCCCCGAAGCCGTCCTGCGGGGCGCCCCGGGCCCCGGGCGGTTGCCGGGCAATGCGCATTTCACGTTCCCCGGCTGCGAAGGGGACTCGCTGCTGTTCCTGCTGGACCTCGCCGGCGTCGAATCCTCCACGGGCTCCGCCTGCACCGCCGGTGTTCCGAGGCCCTCCCATGTGCTGCTGGCGATGGGCCTGGACGAGGACACGGCGAGGGGGGCGCAGCGATTTACGCTCGGGCATTCCTCAACCGACGCCGACGTCGATGCCCTGCTCGCGGCGTTGCCGGGCGCCTACGCGCGGGGCCGCCAGGCCGGCATGGCCGGGCATGAGTCCAGCATCCAGACCGCCGGAACGGTCGCGCGCGAGGCCGCCCGTCAGGCTTCCGGCAGGAGCTGATCCAGGAGCTAATCCAGGAGCTGATCCAGGGGTACCGAGGAGTCGGCAAGCAGGTCCGGGCTCACGGCGGTGCGGGCGTTGATGAGCGCCTTGATCGCCTTCTGCGGCTTGGCGGCGCGGGGCCAGTTGACATTCATTCCGGCGATCACCTGGCCTTCGCGCTGCCAGAAGGCAATGAACTCCTTGTCCGCAAGCGAGCCGCGGATGACCGGCGGGCCGGCAACGAGCGTCGGGAAGCCCGAGTACTCCATGCTGACGTCGTACTGGTCCGTGTAGAAGTACGGGATGGTCTCCAGCGTGGCGTCGAGGCCGAGCATCGCTTTGGCTGCCACCTTGCCGCCATTCAGGGCATTGGACCAGTGCTCGCTGCGGTGGTGTTCCCCGGTGAACGGGTGCAGGGCGTTGGCGACGTCGCCTGCGGCGAAGATCCCGGGCGCCGAGGTCCGCAGCGACGCGTCGGTGAGGATGCCGTTGCGGATCCCGAGCCCGGCCGCCTCGGCCAACCCGACCTCCGGCACAACGCCGACGGCGATGACCACGAGGTCGGCGGGCAGGACTTCGCCCGAGTCGGTGACCACTGCCGTCGCCCGTCCAAACCACCCCTGAATCTCGGCAGCGGACGCCGGAAGCCTGAACCGTACCCCGTGGGCCTCGTGCAGCCCGCGGAAGAAGCCGCCCAGGTCCGGGCCAATCGCCGCGCCCAGCGGCACGTCCTCCAGCCCCAGCAGGGTGACGGTGTTTCCAAAGGTGCTGGCGGCAGCGGCCAGTTCCATCCCGATCCAGCCGGACCCGACCATGACCACGTGCAAACCGCCGCCGGCAAGGCGGGCGTGCAGGCGCCGGCTGTCCTCGACCGTCCGGAACGTGCTGACGCCCTCGAGACCGCTGCCGGGCAGCGGGATGGTCCTGGGCCGCGCTCCCGTGGCAAGCAGGAGCGAGCCGTACTCCAGCCGCCGCCCGTCATCCAGAACCACAGCCCGGGCAGCCGGGTCCACCGCCGTGACCTGGACGCCGAGCCGGAGGTCGACGTCGTTCGCGTCGTACCAGTCCTCGGGCACCACAGGCAGGGCGTCGTCGCCGGCCTTGCCCAGCAGGTACTCCTTGGACAGCGGCGGGCGCAGGTACGGCTGGTGGGACTCGGCGGCCACCAGCACCACCGGACCGCTGAAGCCCTCCGCCCGCAATGTTTTGGCGGCGGTGGCGCCGGCCAGCCCGCCGCCCACGATCACGATGTTCCCGACAGCCATGTCCGCTCGATTCCCGCGTCGGTGCGCTTCCGTTTTCTAAAACCGCTTGTCCTGACGCTAGAAGGGGGAGACGGTCCCGTCAAGGCCTTTTGGGGAGGATTCGGCGTGGCGATAGAATGGCGGGGCAGGCATTGTGCTATTTCCGGGGGCCAGCAGTAGCACTGCGGTTCAACCCAGCAGTGAAAGCCCGGCAGTAGCCCAGCACTAAAAGCCCAGCAGCACCGCAGCTGCGAACAGCAGCCCCGGGGCCTGTGACCCCCGAACCCTAGAGAAAGCCAGTATGCGAGTTCTTGCAGCCATGAGTGGCGGCGTCGATTCCGCCGTTGCCGCCGCCCGCGCCGTCGAGGCGGGGCACGACGTCGTCGGCGTCCACCTCGCGCTGTCCCGGATGCCGGGCACCCTGCGAACCGGCAGCCGCGGCTGCTGCACCATCGAGGACTCCCGCGACGCCTGGCGTGCGTGCGACATCCTCGGGATCCCGTACTACGTCTGGGACTTTTCCGAACGGTTCAAGGAAGATGTCGTCCAGGACTTCATCGATGAGTACGCCGCAGGCCGCACCCCCAATCCCTGCATGCGCTGCAACGAGCGGATCAAATTCGCCGCCCTGCTGGAGAAGGCCATCGCCCTGGGCTTCGATGCCGTATGCACCGGCCACTACGCGAAGGTCATCACGGACGCCGACGGCAACCCCGAACTGCACCGCGCTGCGGACTGGGCCAAGGACCAGAGCTATGTGCTGGGGGTGCTGACCCACGAACAGCTCAAACACTCGATGTTCCCGCTGGCCGAGACGCCGTCCAAGGCCGAGGTCCGCGCGGAGGCGGAGCGCCGCGGCCTCTCCGTGGCGAACAAGCCGGACAGCCACGACATCTGTTTCATTCCCGACGGCGACACCGCCGGCTGGCTCGCCGAGAAGATTGAAATGACCACGGGGGACATCGTGGACGAATCCGGCGCGAAGGTCGGCGAGCACCCGGGCGCCAACGCGTTCACCGTGGGCCAGCGCCGCGGGCTGAAGCTCGGCACCCCGGCCGCGGACGGCAAGCCGAGGTTCGTGCTGGAGATCCGGCCCAAGGAGAACAAGGTGGTGGTGGGCCCGGAGGCCCTGCTCGCCATCGACGAAATCCGAGGCATCAAGGTCTCCTGGGCGGGGCTGCCAATCGCCGAGGTGGCGACCGGAGAAGAGTTTGACTGCTACGCCCAGGTCCGCGCCCACGGCGACCCCGTCCCTGCCCGCGCGCACATGGCGGACGACGAGCTTGTGGTCACCCTCACCGAGCCGCTGCGCGGCGTGGCCCCCGGCCAGACGGTGGTGCTCTACCAGGGCAGCCGCGTGCTCGGCCAGGCCACGATCGATGCCGCGCGCTCGCTGCAGCGGGCCGCGCTCTAGCCGCCCGCCCCACCGACTCCAGCGAAGGGTCCCGCCAGTTGGCGGGGCCCTTCGTCGTCTGTGCCCTCCGTCGTCGTCCGACTACCCGGCCGTCCGAGGCGCCCGGATGCGCAGAGACCCTGCCGAAGATCCGGGCGGAATCCTGAAGAAAATGAGAGAAACCTTCGAATCGTGTAAATTTTGTGTCTCAACTCACAAAATGCAACGTTTCACCGAATGATTGTCTGGTTGAATCTAGGGATCAGCAAAGCGTGCCGCCCGACGAGGTAGTCGTTTCACTTCGGGCTGCGCTAGAACGCATCGAACAGAAAGTTCACAGATGGCAATGAACAAAAAGGCCTGGCACAGCGTCATCGCGCTGGCCGGGGTTTCCGCCTTTGCACTGACGGCCTGCACAGGGCCGACCGGGGGCGCTGGCGGGTCATCAGCCGCAGCAAGCGGTCCGATCGCCTACGGCACCACGGACAAGGTCACTGCCTTGGATCCGGCGGGCGCGTATGACAACGGTTCGTTCATGGTGATGAACCAGATCTACTCCTTCCTCCTCAACTCGAAGCCCGGCAGCGCAGATCCCGTGCCGGACCTGGCCGAGTCCGCGTCCTTCACCTCGCCGAACGAGTACACGGTCAAGCTCAAGCCGGGCCTCAAGTGGGCCAACGGCCACACGCTCGACTCCAAGGACGTCAAGTTCTCCTTCGACCGGCAGACCAAGATCAACGATCCTGCCGGTCCCGCAAGCCTGCTGACCAACATCGAAAGCATCACCGCCCCCGATGCCAACACCGTGGTCTTCAAGCTGAAGCAGGCGAACGACCAGACCTTCGCCCAGATCCTCAGCAGCCCCGCCGCGCCGATCGTAGACGATGAAGTCTTCCCGGCCGACAAACTGCTCGACGACGACTCGATCGTCAAGGCCAAGGCGTTCTACGGCCAGTACGTGATCGACACGTACAAGAAGAACGAGCTGGTCAGCTTCAAGGCATTCCCTGACTACCAAGGGGTCCTCGGCAAGCCGGCCAACGACGCCGCCACGATCAAGTACTACGCCGACCCCACCAACATGAAGCTGGACATCCAGCAGGGCAACATCGACGTCGCGAACCGCAGCCTGAGCGCCACCGACGTCGATGACCTCAAGAAGGACTCCAAGGTCAAGGTCAACGTTGGCCCCGGCGGCGAAATCCGCTACATCACGTTCAACTTCGACACGATGCCGTTCGGTGCCAAGGCTGCCGACGCCGATCCGGCCAAGGCGCTCGCCGTCCGCCAGGCCATCGCGAACCTCGTTGACCGCCAGTCCATCGCGGACCAGGTCTACAAGGGCACTTACCTGCCGCTGTACTCCAACGTTCCCAACGGCTTCCTGGGCGCCAACGAATCGTTCAAGGACGCCTACGGCGACGCCGGCAAGCCGAGCCTGGACAAGGCCAAGAAGGTCCTCGCCGACGCCGGTGTGACGACCCCTGTCTCGATGAACCTTCAGTACAACCCGGACCACTACGGGAAGTCCTCCGGCGATGAGTACGCCATGATCAAGGACCAGCTGGAGAAGTCCGGTTTGTTCAAGGTCAACCTGCAGTCCACGGAATGGGTCACCTACAGCAAGGCCAGCCGCGCCGACGAATACCCGCTGTTCCAGTTTGGCTGGTTCCCCGACTTCAGTGACGCCGACAACTACCTGACCCCGTTCTTCCCGGAGGGCGGCTTCCTGAAGAACCACTACAACAACCCCACCGTCAACGACCTGATCAGCAAGCAGCTCACCACCGTCGATAAGACTGAACGCGAGTCCACGATCAAGGATGCGCAGAATGCCCTCGCCAAGGACATCTCCACGCTTCCGTTGCTCCAGGGCGCGCAGGTTGCCATTTCCGGCAGCGGTGTCAAGGGTGTCGATTCCACCCTCGATGCCTCCTTCAAGTTCCGTTTGGGAACTCTTTCCAAGTAAGGCTGCAGCCCTGCTGTCCTGACCAGCCTGCGAGGCGGGGCGCCCCTCGAGGCGCCCCGCCTTTGCTGGTCATTGCCGCATCCTGCAGTTCACGCCGGCCCGCCCAAGGCCGCGACAGCACAATCTTAGGTACCAATGACAACATTGACTGAGGCGCCGCTAAACGACGCCGACGGACTTCTTCCGTCCAAGAAAAAATCCTCGGGTGGGGGCTTGGGGACCTACATCCTGATCCGGTTCTTCCTGATCATTCCGACCATTTTCATTCTGGTGACTTTGGTCTTCTTCCTGATGCGGGTCATCGGCGACCCCATCACCGCAGCCCAGGGCGGCAGGCTTCCGCCGGAGGCGCTCGCGCAGCGCATCCACGACGCCGGCTACGACCGCCCGATCCTCGTGCAGTACCTCGAATACGTTGGCCAGGTGGCGACCGGCAACTTCGGCACCACCATCACCGACCGCCGCCCTGTGGTCGAAATGATCATCACGTTTGGCACGGCAACCCTGGAACTGGCCATCAATGCCCTTATCGTGGCGCTGTTGGTCGGCATCCCGCTCGGCCTGATCGCCGCCTACCGGCGCGACAAGGCCCCGGACGCATTCCTGCGGTTCTTCGCCATCCTCTGCTACGCGACCCCGGTGTTCTTCGCCGGCCTGCTGATGAAGCTGGCCTTCTCCGTCTGGCTGGGCTGGCTGCCCGTCGCAGGACGGGCCTCCACCAGGACCGAGCTGGCCATGGGAAGCCTGGCCGCACCCACCGGGATCTACTGGCTGGATGCCTTGCGCAGCGGCAACATGGCCGCGTTCGGCGATGTCGCGGCCCATTCAGTCCTCCCCGCACTCACCCTGGGGCTCTTGACGGCAGGGGTCTTCCTGCGGCTGGTCCGCACCAACGTCATCGGCACGCTCGGCAAGGATTACGTCGAGGCCGGCAGGTCCCGTGGCGTCAGTAATTACCGGCTCGTGACCAAGCATGCCTACAAGCCTGCCCTCATCCCGATCATCACTGTCATGGGGCTCCAGATTGCCCTCCTGCTCGGCGGCGCCGTCCTCACGGAGTCCACCTTCGAGTGGAAGGGCCTCGGCTACCAGCTGGTGCAATACCTGAACGCCCGCGACTTCGTCGCCGTCCAGGGAATCGTCGTGATGCTGGCGGTCATCGTTGCCGTCACGAACTTCATGGTGGACGTCGTCGCAGCCCTGATCGACCCGCGAGTGAGGTACTAGCCATGAATGCAACCAAAGTAAGCGGGCGCAAGCAGCCCCTCATCTACCGGCTGCCGGTGATCTCGCATTTCCGCTCGAGCGTCGGGCTGCAACGCGGCATGCTCGTCACGGGCATGGTGCTGGCCGCCGTCTTCCTGCTCGTCGCCGTGTTTGCGCCGTGGATCGCGCCCTACGGGTTTGCCCAGCTCAGCGACGCCGCCGGTCCCTTCCCGACACAGCAGCCCCCCAGCCCGGCCCACATCTGGGGCACCACGGTTGGTGGCTATGACGTCTATTCCCGGGTGCTCTGGGGTGCCCAGACGGCCGCCGTGGTGATCATCGTGGCCGTCGCGATGTCGATCTTCCTCGGCGTAGCCCTCGGCCTCGTCAGCGGCTACTTCGGCGGCTGGCTGGACCGGGTGTTCGTGGTGATCGCCGATGCGATCTACGCTTTCCCGTCACTGCTCCTGGCCATCGTGATGTCAATCGTCATCAGCCACGGGCAGTCCAGTTTCTGGGGAGGCATTGTTGCCTGCTCCATCTCCATCTCGGTGGTGTTCGTCCCGCAGTACTTCCGGGTCATCCGTGCCGAGACCATCCGGCTGAAGGCGGAGCCGTACGTCGAATCGGCCAAGGTGGTGGGTGCCTCCAGCATCCGCATCATGGGCCGGCACATCTTCAAGAACGCAACCCGCACGCTGCCGCTGATTTTCACGCTGAACGCGTCCGAGGCCATCCTGACCCTGGCGGGCCTCGGCTTCCTGGGGTTCGGCATCGAACCGACCTCCGCCGCCGAGTGGGGCTATGACCTGAACAAGGCCATTGCAGATGCCTCCTCGGGCATCTGGTGGACCGGTGTCTACCCCGGTACTGCGATCGTCCTGACCGTGCTTGGGCTGACCCTCGTCGGTGAGAGCATCAACGACCTCAACGATCCCCGCCTGCGGGGCCGCAAGAAGGCTGTGGCAGGCAAGGGCGGACCCGACTCCACCGCCGGCACCCAGGCTGCACTCGAAGCAGAATCGAGAGTTCTATGACCACCAACATCGACAAGCCCGGCGCAGGCGCAGGCCCGGTCCTTGACATCGACCGGCTCAAAGTCACCTTCGCCACCGACGCCGGGGATGTGTATGCCGTCAAGGACGTGAGCCTCCAGGTCAACCCCGGCGAAGTCGTCGCCATTGTTGGCGAGTCGGGATCCGGCAAGACCGTGACCGCCAAGACCATCCTGGGACTGCTGCCGGAGACGGCCATCAGCCAAGGCGCCGTCCTGATCAACGGCAACAACGTCATCAGCGTCAGCGAAGCCAAGCTGCGGGAGATCCGGGGCCGCGACGTGGCCATGGTGTTCCAGGAGCCATCCACCGCCCTCAACCCGGTCTTCACCGTGGGGTGGCAGATCGCCGAAGGAATCCGCGCACACGCCGGCTCTGGCGGCCGCAGCAAGGTTTCGGCCAAGGAAGCCAAAGCGCGGGCAATTGAAGCCCTCCGCAAAGTGGGCATCCCGGACCCGGAAACTCGGGTCAACTACTATCCGCACCAGTTCTCGGGCGGCCAGAAACAGCGCGTCGTGATTGCCGCCGCGCTGGCCCTGAACCCTGGCCTCATTGTGGCCGACGAGCCCACGACCGCCCTGGATGTCACCGTGCAGGCCGAGATCCTTGAACTGCTGCGGGATCTGCGCGACAACTACGGGACCTCCATCGTGCTGATTACGCACAACATGGGCGTCGTCGCCGACCTCGCCGACCGCGTCGTGGTCATGTACCAGGGCGACGTCGTGGAGGAGGCATCCTCACGGGTGCTGTTCGCCGAGCCCAGGGAGGACTACACCAAGAAGCTCCTCGCCGCCGTCCCGCACCTGGGCCGCAACTCCGCCTCGGAGGGCATGGTCGAACGCGCCCACCAGGGCGGCAAGGTGCTGGTCGAGGCAAAGAACCTGACCATCGAGTATCCGGGGCGGCTCGGCAGCCCGGCGTTCAAGGCCGTCGACGGCGTCAGCTTCACCGTGTCCGAAGGCGAAGTCTTCGGCCTCGTGGGGGAGTCCGGCTCCGGCAAAACCACCATCGGCCGGGCGATCGCGGGACTCAACCGGACCACGGGCGGCAGCCTGAATGTGCTGGGCTACGAGATGCTGAACTTCAAGGAGCGCACCTTCAAGCCGCTCCGCAAGGAGATCGGCTTCGTTTTCCAGGACCCGGCGGCCTCGTTCAACCCGCAGCTGACCATCGGCGATTGCGTGGCGGAACCGCTGATCATCCACTCCAACCCGACCGCGGCCGAGGCACGCAAGAAGGTCGGGGAGCTGCTCGAGTCCGTGCAGCTGCCGGCGTCGTACGCTGACCGGTTCCCGCACGAACTCTCCGGCGGGCAGCGCCAGCGCGCCTCGCTGGCGCGGGCGCTCATCCTGAACCCGAAGCTGCTCATCGCCGATGAGCCGACGTCGGCCCTGGACGTGTCCGTGCAGGCCGTCGTGCTGGAGCTGTTCAAGGAGATCCAGCAGGAGTTCGGCTTCGCGTGCCTGTTCATCAGCCACGACCTCGCCGTGGTGGACATGCTCGCCCACTGGGTCGGCGTGCTCTACAAGGGCAAGATGGTGGAGCAGGGCCTCGGCAACCAGGTGATGGGCAACCCGCAGCACGACTACACGAAGAAACTCATCGCCTCCCTGCCTGTTCCGGACCCCGACGAACAGGCCAGGCGCCGCGAGGCGTTCAAGGCCGTGCTCCACAGCTAACTGCCGGAACCGGGCACACCTGCCCGATCCGGCGCGGCCCGATCCTGCGCCGGCCAGGGCTCCGGCAGGGCCACAGCCAAGGTGCATGCCCACCGTTCGCCACGAACGGTGGGCATGCCCCTTGGTGTCTCCGCGGGCGCCTGCAACGGTGCTTAACAGCGGGAGGCATTGGCCGCGGAACCCCTAGACTGGGTCAATGACCGAGCAGAACCCCACTCTTCCCGAAACCGATTCCTACGACCCGGCGGCAAGCTCCCTGGCCGGTTCCGTGGATCCCGCGGTCATGGCGGAGCTGCTGTCGATCCGCTCCAGCATCGACAACATCGATGCCACCCTCGTCTTCCTCCTCGCCGAACGCTTCAAAGCCACCCAGAAGGTCGGCTTCCTCAAGGCCGCGCACCAACTTCCCGCCGGGGACCCGGGCCGTGAAACGGCGCAGATCGCCCGGCTGCGGCACCTCGCCGCCGAAGCCCACCTGGACCCGGCCTTCGCGGAGAAATTCCTGAACTTCATCATCGGCGAGGTCATCCGCCACCACGAGGCCATCGCCGAGGACCACCAGGCCGCCCAGGCCTCCGGCTCCGCGGACGCCGCCCGCGCCGCAGACGCCTAGCCATGGCAGTACCAGACGCGCCCGCACCGGGCCAAGTGACCGCGACCGCCCTTGGCCCCTGGCCGGGCGAGGACCCGGCCGAGGCCGCCCGCATCATCCGCGGTGAACTGGGCAGCCCGCACCTGCCGTTCCTCGCCGAGCTTCCCGATCGCGGCGTCGGCTCCGATGCCCTGGGCCGGACCGCCTCTTTGCTCGTCGAACTAGCCGTCGACGTCCAGCCGCATGGATGGCGGTTCGTGGACCGGCCCGGCAAGGACCTGCAGCGGGCCAAGTCGGCCCTGTCCACCGACATCAACATCCTGGCGGACGTGATCGGCGTCGAGGAAGTGCCGTCGGACGATATCAAGATCCAGCTGCGCGGGCCGCTCAGCCTTGCCGCCGGGCTGCACCTGCACAACGGCGAGCGGGCCCTGATCGACTACGGTGCCCGCCGGGACATCGCGGACTCGCTCGCAGCGGGCGTGGAAGGCTACCTCAAGCGGGTGGCGGCGGCTGCCCCCGGTGCCCGGATCGTCGTCCAGATCGACGAACCTGAAATTGCGTCGGTGCTGGCCGGCACCATTCCCACCGCCAGCGGTTACCGGACCCTGCGTTCGGTGCCGGGCCGGGAAGTGACCGAGTCCTGGCAATTGGTGATCGACGCGCTCCGGGCCGCGGGCGCCGTCGAAACCGTTGTGGCCGTCTCCGAGGTAGAGGCGCCGTTCGAGCGGATCCTGGCGGCAGGCGCGGATGGAATCGCTGTGCCGCTTCGGGCCCTGACCTCGCGCCAGTGGGAACAACTCGCGGGCGCGGTGGAGGCCGGCAAGCGGCTCTGGGCCGGCGCGCTGGACGTGGCTGATCCTGCCGCGTCACTGCCACGGGTCCGCGACGTCGTGGAAAACGTATGGCGCCCATGGCGGCAGCTGGGTCTGCCGGCGTCCACGCTGGGTGCGCTCCGGGTCACGCCGTCGGAGGGCCTGGCGCGGCACTCACCCGCCACTGCGGCGGCGGTCCTGACCCGGCTGACCCAGGTGGCGGACGGGCTCAACCAGCTTGCCCTCGGCTAGCGCGGCACCTTCGGCCGCCGGCGGCCCGGGGCGCAACCGTGCCCGCGGTGCCTCCGCTGTGCCCTGCTGGCCCTGGTCAGACCCTGCTTTCCCAGGCGTCCGGTCGGGCGTGCCCTGGCAGGTAGCCCGGCGCCGCAATACCGCCGGGGTAGGGCTCGAGCCGGTAGTCGAAATGGCCGGCGTAGACCAGCACCAGCCCGAGCTGGGGCTGGATCACCTTGACCTGGATCCGGTGCCTGCCGCCGTCCTGCGGCTCCCACCACTGCTCGGCGTAGGCCTTGGCGTCGAGGGCCGCCGGCAGCGGAATCCGGAGCGGTCCCACGAACAGCCGCGACGCCTCGGACACGCCGCGCAGCCGGCCCTCCGGCGTGACGCTGAGATTGAGGTCGGTGACGAGCCGCCGGTACCGGCCCACGTAGTCCACGAGCCCGGGCCCGAGCCCGCCGTCATCAAAGCTGGTGGTGTCCTGGAACAGCCGGGTGGTGCCCGGGAAGAAGATTTCCCTGCGGGCCGTCAGGCTGGACCTGCCGAACGGGTCCAGGTGGGCGTGGTTCTCGATCCGGAAGCGGACGCCCTCGCCGTACTCGGGGAAGAAGGCCTGCTCGCCGGTGGTGAGCCGCAGCAGGGGACGCAGCCAGGCCTGCCGGCAGCCGACGACGTCGAACACCCCCTCGCCGACGCCGTAGTGGCCGGATCCCGGTGCCAAAGCAAAGTATTCTTGAAGCTCCGGCTGCAGTCGGGCAAAGTCGCTGCCCAGGGCGCGCTGGTAGATCGGGGTGTTCACGGGTTCCTCCTGCGGTCCGGGCCGGTTCACTGGGCCTGTCCACAGCATGCAGGACAACGCGGCAATTGTCACAGCGTCCCGTGCATCGGCGCGGTTCCGGGCCGGTTCCGGCGGGGTTCCGGCGGCGGTGGCAGGCCCGGTTGCACCATGCCGGCGGGCCGCCCGATACGACAAAGCCAATTCAATGGGGGAATATATAACTATGAAGGCACGCATTCTGGTAGTGGATGATGACGAGGCTCTGGCCGAGATGATCGGTATTGTGCTGCGCAATGACGGCTTCGAACCCGTCTTCTGCGCGGACGGCGCACAGGCGCTGGACGTGTTCCGCTCCTCCAAGCCGGACCTCGTCCTGCTCGACCTCATGCTGCCGGGGATGGACGGCATTGAAGTCTGCCGCCAGGTCCGAGCCGAGTCCGACGTCCCGATCGTGATGCTCACGGCCAAGGCGGATACCTCGGATGTGGTCCGCGGCCTCGAGTCCGGTGCCGATGACTATGTGCCCAAGCCGTTCAAACCCGCCGAGCTCGTCGCCCGGGTCCGGGCCAGGCTCCGCCCGGGTGACCAGAAGGCACCGGAAACCCTGCGGATCGCCGATGTCACGATCGACGTGGCCGGCCACCTGGTCAGCCGCGGCAACGACCGGATCTCCTTGACGCCGCTGGAATTCGACCTCCTCGTCGCCCTGGCCCGCAAGCCGTGGCAGGTGTTCACGCGCGAACTGCTCCTGGAGCAGGTCTGGGGCTACCGGCACGCCGCCGACACCCGGCTGGTCAATGTCCATGTCCAGCGGTTGAGGTCCAAGATCGAACGCGACCCGGAAGCCCCCGAAGTTGTATTGACGGTCCGTGGTGTCGGCTATAAAGCAGGTTCCTGAGCCTGCGGACCGCAGTGTCCGGCAGTCCATAGCAACGGATACGGCGTCGCCGGCTGAGTCAGCCGCGCCGCCGTCGGCCGAGTTATCCGCGCCGCCGCCGGCCGAGTTATCCGCGCCGCCGGCCGAGTCGTCCGCGGCGCCGGCTGAGTCATCTGCGGCCTCATCGCCGGAGACGTCCATGCCCCGCGCGCCCGAAACGCCCCGCGGCGGGCCAGGCCCGTGGCGGCGTCTGGCCTTCCGGACCCGTTTGTGGGCCAAACGCGCGAGGATCGTTGGCGTCCGGGTCGCGCGGCTGGTCCGCACCGGGATGCAGCGCCTGTGGCCCGGCATCCTGTACCTGCTCCGGGCGGTACAGCGGAAGTGGCGGCGTTCGCTGCAGTTCCGGACGGTCCTGACCACGCTGATGCTGGCCATGGGCTCGTTCGCGGTGGTGGGCGCCTACCTGTCCAACCAGATCGCCAACAACCTGTTCCAGGAACGGCTCGCCCAGGCCGAATCGGAGACGCGCTACAACGTCAAGCAGGTCCAGGACACGTTCGACGGCGCCCAGGTCACCGACCAGTCCAGCGTCATCACCCTGGTCTATGACACCCTGAACGCGGTCGAAGGCCGCGGATCCGTGATCCAGCGGCGCTACGTCTTCGAGGCCATGCCGGAGCAGACCAAGCCGCGCAACCGTTGGGTTGAATCCCGGGCCTCGGACCAACTCACCATCGGCGTCATCCCCCCGGACCTGCGCAAGGCTGTGCAGGACTCGGGCAAGGACCAGTACTGGGCGTCCACCCAGTTCCCGGTAGGGACCGAAGACCGGCCCGGCATCGCCGTCGGCAACAAGGTGACCTTCAACGGCACCGTCTACGAGCTCTACCTCATCTATGACCTCAACACGGCGCAGAAGACCCTCGACGAGATCCAGAATGTCCTGCTGGCCGGCGGCGCGCTGCTGGTGCTCATGATCGGCGGCGTCGCCTGGTATGTGACCCGCAACGTGGTCAGCCCGGTCAGCCATGCCGCCGTCGTCTCCGAGAAGCTCGCCGCCGGCCAGCTGCAGGAGCGCATGGTGGTCAAAGGCGAGGACGAGGTTGCCCGCCTGGGCGCCTCGTTCAACCACATGGCCGCCAGCCTCCAGGAACAAATCACCCAGCTGGCCACGCTGTCCCAGATGCAGCAGCGGTTCGTCTCCGATGTCTCCCACGAGCTCCGCACCCCGCTCACCACGGTGCGCATGGCCGCCGAAGTCCTTTATGACGCCCGCGAGGACTTCGACCCCATCAACAAGCGCTCCGCGGAGCTGCTCTACAACCAGGTGGAACGCTTCCAGTCGCTCCTGGCGGACCTGCTGGAAATCTCCCGCTTTGACGCCGGCGCCGCTACCCTGGACGCCGAGCCCACCGACATCGTCCAGCTTGTCGCGCATGTCATCGAGGGGGTGGCGCCCGTCGCCGCCGAATACGGGTCCGCCGTCACCCTCAACGCCCCGGCCGGCAGCGTCATTGTCGACATGGACGACCGCAGGATCGACCGGATCCTGCGCAACCTGATCCTGAACGCCCTCGAACACGGCGAGGGCCGGCCGGTCAACGTTTCCGTGGCCGCCAGCGGCACCGCCGTGGCTGTGGCCGTACGGGATCACGGAATCGGCATGACCCCGGCTGAGGCGGCGCGCGTCTTCGACCGCTTCTGGCGCGCCGATCCGGCCCGGGCCCGCACCACGGGCGGCAGCGGGCTGGGACTGTCCATTGCCGCCGAGGACACCAAGCTCCACGACGGCTGGCTGCAGGCCTGGGGGAGCAAGGGAGAAGGGTCGAACTTCCGCCTGACCCTTCCCCTGCGCCGCGACGAGCCGATCACCAGGTCCCCGCTCCAGCTCGAACCGGTCAACGTCGGGCTCCCCGAGGCAGGCCGCCAGCGCACCGTGGTGTTGCTGGACCCGCTCCGGACCGCGGGCGGGACCGGTGTTGAGGGATCCTCGGACGGATTCGCAGACGGCTTCGATGACGACTTTTCTGACGACGGCGGCAGCGGTGCCGCCGGCGGGGCCATCCCGGACGGCGGCCCGGCCGGCCCCCGGGGGACCGGGACGGAGGGCAGGGCATGAGTGGGGTTTCGGGCAGGTTTACCCGCGTGGGGGCTGCGCTGCTGGCGCTCATCCTGCTTCTGTTGACCTCGTGCGCCCAGATTCCGCGCTCGGGGCCGGTGGGCAAGAGCACGGACGAGAGTGCGGGAAACCCGAACGCCCCGGTCTTCTTTCCGGCCGCGCCGCGTCCCGGCGCCGGACCCGAAGCGGTGATCGAAGACTTCTACCTCGCCGGCAGCGGCTACGAGGACGACTACGCCGTGGCCCGGCAGTACCTCACCCAGGGTTCGTCGGTGACGTGGAAGCCGGACCAGCGGGCGCTCGTGTTCCGCAAGGCCACGGTGGTGGCCACCGGCGTCGAAAATGTCTTCAACTACCAGCTCGACCTCGCCTATTCGGTGGACGCCGACGGCGTGGCCACGCAGCTTCCCGAGGGCACCACCGAAAACATACCCGTCACCGTGACCCAGGTGGACGGCGAATGGCGAATCTCCGATCTTCCTGACGGCACGGCCATTCCGGAAGAAACCTTCAAGGTCATTTACGGCGCGTTCCCGATCTACTTCTACGACCCCACGTTCACCTACGCAGTGCCCGACGTCCGGTGGTTCATCCGCAAGAAGACCGTCAAAGCCATGACGAGCGCGCTCCTGGGCGGACCCGCCCCCTACCTCAAGGGCGCCGTCGTCAGCGCGTTCCCTTCAGGCATCAAGCTGGCCCGCGAATCAGTGCCCGTGGTGTCCGGCGCCGCGCAGGTGGATCTCACCGCCAAGGACCTGGTCGAGGCCTCCAACGAGGACCGGCTGCGGATGCAGACGCAGCTTGCCCTGACGTTCCGCAGCCAACCGGATGTGATCAACGTTGAGCTCCGGGCCAACCAGGACCTGGTGCGCGTCGAGGACAACGGCACGGTCCTGCCTCCGGTCCAGGACGAAAGCGTCCCCGCTTACCAGATCGCCGTCAGCAACAATGACCTGGTCCGGTACGAAAACAACAGGATTTCACCGCTCCCGGACGTCCGGTCCGTCGCAGCCCTCTCACCCCGGGCGCCTGCGGAGTCCACCGAGTCGCAGGCGGCCGCGTTCCTCAACGCCGCCCGCACCACGCTGTACTCGATCGTTCCGGGCCAGCCCGCCAGGGCGCTGACCACGCGGGCCGCGCTGTCCCGGCCTTCGTTCGGCCGCTATGACTGGGTCTGGACTGCCGGGCCGGGTGCCGGCGGCGCCACCGAGGTGGTGGCCTACCGGCCGGTCGGTGCGGCGGAGAACGCCAGCGTACCCACTGTGACCCTGTCGCCCGGATGGCTCGCGGGCCGGACGGTGAAGGAGTTCCGGATTTCCCGGGACGGCACGCGGGCCCTCGTCATTTCGCAGCAGAACGGCAAGAGCAAGGTCCAGATCACCGGGATCATCCGGAACGCGGACGGCACCCCGAGGGACCTGACCGTGCCCCTGACGCTCCTGACCCCCCGGGACCCGGACCAAGGGGTCTGGGTGGATGACACCACCGTCGCGGTCATGAAGGCATCCGCCAGCGATGCCGTCACCCCCGAGCTGTTGTCGCTGACATCGGCACAGCCGCAGCAGCTGGCGCCGTGGCCCGGGCTGACCGCCCTCAGCGCGGGCAACGGACCGGCCGAGATCTACGGCCAGTCCGCGGAAGGGATCTTCCAGCGGCTGGGCAACGGCTGGTCACCGCAGCTCAAGGGCCCCATCGACCCCTCGTTCCCCGGCTGACCGGCGTCCCCTCGGACGACGGCTGACCGGCGTCCCTTCGTTCCCCGGCTGACCGAGGCCCCCTCGGACGACGGCGACGACGACGGCGGTGCCGCCGGCACCCGGATCCGGTGAAGGTTCCGCGAAGGTTCCGGCGGGGGTGTTGTCCACATAGCGGCCCGCCGGGCTACTACCGGGGGCGCACCCGGTCCAGGATCGGAGGATGGGCAGCCACACCACCCGGGTCCCGGCAGCGGACCCTGACCTTGCCCCGGCCGCGGCCAGGGCGGCGCGACACCGCGGGAGCTACGCGTGGCCGCTGGCGAGGCTGGGCGACCGGACAGCCGAAGCGGCGGCTGAGGTGCTCGCCCTGGCCATTCCAGTGGACTGCGTCTGCTGCGGGGCGGAGGACTCGGCACTCTGCGGCGCGTGCTCCCGTAACCTGCGCCTGCTGACGCTCCGGCCGTTCCGGGCAGAGGCCCAGGCTCCGGCCCTGATGGACATGGACGGCTCCGTGCTGCTGCCCGTGGTGGCGGCCGGGGCATACCGGGCCGAGCTGGCGCAGTGCCTGCTGTCCTTCAAAAGCCACGGGCAGGCCCGGCTGGGCGCCGAGCTGGCCCGGGGACTGGCGCGCGCCCTCCACGCCGCGTCCGGGCCCGGGCAGGGACTCGTCCTCGTCCCCGTGCCCACGAGCGCCGCCGCTTACCGCAGGCGGGGCTTCAGCCCGGTCCATATCCTGCTCCGCCGGCTCGTCCGCGGGGACGAAATCCCAGGGTTCACCGTCGCGGACGCGCTGCGGAAATCCGTGCCGCCCGCGCGGAACACCAAACCCCCGGCTTTGCCCCTGTGGGGCCGGTTGCGGGACGGCCCCACAGGGGCCGGCTCCCTGTCCGGCGGACAGAAGGGACTGGGCCGGGGTGAGCGCGCCCGGCGCGTGCGCGGATCCATGCGGGCCAGGTCCGGTCCGTGGCCTGCGCGAGTCGAAGGACGTGTCTGCATCATCGTCGATGACGTGCTGACCACCGGCGCCACCCTGGCGGAGGCGGCCCGTGCGCTCCGGGCCGCGGGGGCCATTGTCAGCGGCGCCGTCGTGCTGGCCGCGACACGCCCGCCGGCCGCCACCGATGTCGGCGCCGCCATCCCCGCGGCGGCGCGGATGATCGGTGGGAGCTAAAAAAATAAACCGTAAAAGGATGAATAACAGGTGTCTATGAACTAACGTCGAAGATGGGTACCAAGAACAGATGTACCTGTCGATAGCGGCTCGGAAAGGGGCTCGACTGTCAGTCAGATCGGCCCCCGGGAAGTACCGCCGTCGTGTCACCGAAGTCATTTGGAGGGCACCATGGAGTTCATGATCAGCGGACGCAACTTGACGGTCTCAGACCGGTTCCGCGAATATGCCGACGACAAGATCTCAAAGATCGCGTCGTTGGGAGACAAGGTCCAGAGGGTAGACGCGAAGGTCACCAAAGAGACCAAAGCCCGCCAGACCGCCGAATCGCTCACGGTTGAGCTGACAGTCCTGGGACGCGGCCCAGTAATCCGCGCAGAAGCGAGTGCCGCCGACAAGTTCGCTGCGTTCGATCTCGCTTACAACAAGCTTCTTGAACGCCTGCGCAGGGCCAGGGACCGCAGAAAGGTCCACCACGGCCGGCATACCCCGAAGTCCGTCACCGAGGCGACGGCAGCCCTGGAGCCGGCCAGCCCCAGCGAACCCCTCTATGTGGAGGCGGCGCAGCAGCAGGAGACCCAGGCGATGGCGGCAGAGAAGTCGCCGTATGAGGTCGAGAACGATATTCCGGCCGGCGACTCGCCTGTACTGATCCGCCGGAAGGTGTTCGCCGCGTCCCAGCTCACGCTCGATGACGCCGTCGACAACATGGAACTTGTGGGTCACGACTTCTATCTTTTCGTGGACAAGGAGACCAAGGCGCCGTCGGTCGTCTACCGCCGTGACGGCTGGACCTACGGGGTCATCTCCCTGGACCAGACGTGCGAGCCCGGACATTCGAGTCTGGAAGACAAAATCCTGGCCTACCGTTCAGAGGATGAGCCCGCCAGCGCATAAGCTGGTGCAGACTTTTCCGACGAAGGGACTAACGTGCAAGCATCGCTGAGCCTGGCACAGGCACGGCGGATCGCGTTGGCAGCCCAGGGACTGGAGAAGGAACGGCCCACCGGACCCGTGAGTGCACGGGCGGTGGGCCGTACCTTTGCCCGGCTGCACCTGGTTCAGATCGACTCCGTCAATGTGGTGTCCCGCAGCCACTTCCTGCCCTTCTTCTCGCGGCTCGGCAACTACGACCGCACCATCCTGGCGCGCATGGCGGGGACCCACCCGCGCCGGATGATGGAGTACTGGGCCCACGAAGCCTGCTTCATCCGCCCGGACCATTTCCACGATCTCGTGCAGTGGCAGAGCCGCAAATGGGTGGGCGCGCACGCGATGGACCCCGAACTGCGCAACGGGGTGGCGGCCAAGGTCCTGGAAACCCTGGCCGTCGGGAAGCCGCTGACCGCCGCCGAACTGACAGCCCGGCTCGGCCACGTGGAAGACCAGCAGCGGGACAACTGGGGCTGGAACTGGAACGCCGTTAAAAGGGTGCTGGAACATCTCTTCGAAGAGGGCCTGGTCTCCGCATCCTCGCGGACCGACTCCTTCGAACGGCGCTACACCCTCACCGCCCGGGTGCTCCCCGGACCGGGCAAGGAAGCGGTGGCACCCGAACCGGATGCGGCCGCGGCCATGGACCGGCTGATCGACGCCGCGGCCCAGGCCCACGGTATCGGGACTGTGCGATGCTTCGCCGACTACTTCCGGACACCGCAGAAGGACGCCGCCGTCGCCGTCCGGAACCTCGTGGACAGCGGCCGGCTGCAGCCGGTCACGGTATCCGGCTGGGACCGGCCCCTGTACCGCCACGTGGAGGCGAAACTGCCGCGCTCGGCCACCGGCCGGGCGCTCCTGAGCCCCTTCGACTCCCTCGTGTTCGAACGCCGGCGGCTCGAGGAGCTCTTCGGATTCCACTACCGGATCGAGATCTACACGCCCGAGCCGAAGCGGAAGTACGGCTACTACGTCCTGCCGTTCCTGCTCCGCGACGCGATCGTCGCACGGGTCGACCTCAAAGCGGACCGGGCCGGCGGGCGGCTCCTGGCCAGGGCCGCCCACGCCGAACCCGGCGCGCCGGAGGACACCGCCGTCGAACTCGCCGCGGAACTGCAGCTCATGGCAGAGTGGCTGGGAATGGACGACGTAGTTGTCTCGCCAATGGGGAACCTTGCGCCGGCGCTCGCCGAAGCCGTGGCTGCCCGGTAAACCGCACTATCCGCTGTGAGGGAACAGGCGCCACCGGCCTTGCGTCTCTCCCGTAGACTAAACACGCCAGAATTCGGCAGCTTGAGACTGGGAGCAACTTCACGTGGCATCACTTATCGAAAAACTTCTCCGCACGGGTGACAAAAAAACCCTGCGGCAACTGCGGAACTATGCCGATTCCATCAATGCCCTGGAGAGCTCCTTCCAGACCTTCACGGACGCCGAGCTCCGTGAAGAAACTGACCGGCTGCGCGAACGCCACCAGGCCGGCGAGAAGCTCGACGATCTGCTGCCCGAAGCGTTCGCGGCCGTACGCGAGGCCTCGTCCCGTACCCTCGGCATGCGCCACTTCGATGTCCAGCTCATGGGCGGCGCCGCCCTGCACCTGGGCAACATCGCGGAAATGAAGACCGGTGAAGGCAAGACCCTGGTGGCCACCGCTCCGGCCTACCTCAACGCCCTCACCGGCAAGGGCGTCCACGTCGTCACCGTGAACGACTACCTCGCCGAATACCAGTCAGACCTCATGGGCCGCGTCTACCGCTTCCTCGGCCTCACCAGCGGCTGCATCCTCTCCAACCAGGACCCTGCGCTGCGCCGCGAACAGTACGCCGCGGACATCACGTACGGAACGAACAACGAATTCGGCTTCGACTACCTGCGCGACAACATGGCGTGGGACAGCTCGGAACTCGTCCAGCGCGGCCACCATTTCGCCATCGTCGACGAAGTGGACTCGATCCTCATCGACGAGGCCCGCACCCCGCTCATCATCTCCGGTCCGGCCCAGGGGGACACCAACCGCTGGTACAGCGAATTCGCCAAGGTGGTCACACGCCTGCAGGCCGAGACCGACTACGAGGTCGATGAGAAGAAGCGCACCGTCGGTGTCCTCGAGGCCGGCATTGAAAAGGTCGAGGACTACCTCGGCATCCACAACCTCTACGAGTCCGCCAACACGCCCCTGATCGGCTTCCTGAACAACGCCATCAAGGCCAAGGAGCTGTTCAAGCGCGACAAGGACTACGTCATCCTCGACGGCGAGGTGCTGATCGTCGATGAGCACACCGGCCGCATTCTCGCCGGCCGCCGCTACAACGAAGGCATGCACCAGGCCATCGAAGCCAAGGAAGGCGTCGAGATCAAGGCCGAGAACCAGACGCTCGCCACCGTGACGCTGCAGAACTACTTCCGCATGTACGACAAGCTCGCGGGCATGACCGGCACGGCCGAGACCGAGGCCGCCGAGTTCATGAGCACCTACAAGCTCGGCGTCGTTGCCATCCCGACCAACCGCGACATGACACGGATCGACCAGGCCGACCTTGTCTACAAGAACGAGACCGTCAAATTCGACGCAGTCGTCAAGGACATCGCCGAACGCCACCAAAACGGCCAGCCTGTCCTCGTCGGCACCACCAGCGTCGAGAAGAGCGAATACCTCTCCCGGCTGCTGGCCAAGGAAGGCGTCCGGCACGAGGTCCTGAACGCCAAGAACCATGCCCGTGAAGCGTCCATCGTGGCCCAGGCCGGCCGCAAGGCCGCCGTCACAGTCGCGACCAACATGGCCGGCCGCGGTACCGACATCATGCTCGGCGGCAACGCGGAATTCACCGCCGTCGCCGAAATGGCCAAGCGCGGCCTGGACCCGGAGGAGAACTCCGAGGAATACGAGGCCGCGTGGCCCGAGGTGTTCGAATCCGCCAAGCAGTCCGTCAAGGACGAACACGAGGAAGTCCTGAACCTGGGCGGACTCTACGTGCTCGGCACCGAAAGGCACGAGTCCCGCCGCATCGACAACCAGCTCCGCGGCCGTTCCGGACGCCAGGGCGACCCCGGCGAGTCCCGGTTCTACCTCTCGCTGACCGATGATCTGATGCGCCTGTTCAACTCCGGCGCAGCCGAACGGCTCATGAACAGCTCGGTGCCCGACGACGTCGCACTCGAATCCAAGCTCGTCTCGCGCGCCATCGCCTCGGCCCAGGGCCAGGTGGAAGGCCGCAACGCCGAACAGCGTAAGAACGTGCTGAAGTACGACGACGTCCTGAACCGCCAGCGCGAGGCAATCTACGGCGACCGGCGCCGCATCCTCGAAGGCGATGACCTCCACGAGAAGGTCCAGTACTTCCTGGAAGACACCATCAACGCCTTCATCGACGAAGCCACAGCCGAGGGCACCGGCGACGACTGGGACTTCAACCTCCTGTGGTCCAACCTCAAGACCCTGTACCCCGTGAGCTTCACCCCTCGCGACGTCATTGACGAGGCCGGCGGCAAGTCCCGGATCACGACCGAGTTCCTCCGGGAAGAGATCCTTTCCGATGCCCGTCTGGTCTACCAGGCCAGGGAGCAGGCGATTGGCTCCGAGAGCATGCGCGAACTGGAGCGCCGGGTGGTCCTGTCCGTCATCGGGCGCAAGTGGCAGGAACACCTCTACGAGATGGACTATCTCAAGGAGGGCATCGGGCTGCGCGCCATGGCCCAGCGTGACCCCCTGGTGGAGTACCAGCGCGAGGGCTTCATCATGTTCCAGGCCATGATGGAGGCCATCCGCGAAGAGAGCGTCGGCTTCCTGTTCAACCTTGACGTCGAAGTGACGCCGGCCGAAGACGTTGTGGTGGCGGACGCCGAGGGCCAGCACACCGAACACCACGAGCCGCAGATCCATGCCGCCGGGCTCGAAGCCCCGGAGAAACCCGCGCAGCTGCAGTACACCGCCCCTGGCGAGGACGGTGCCGCCCAGACCCGGATCGAGGCGAAGGTCTCCGGACGTTCGGGAAACCCGGCCAAGGCCGCGGCGCAGGACATCGGCCGCCGCGCTGCGAAGAAGAAGCGGCGCTAGGCACGACGCAAACACGGGAGGACCGGAGCATTTGCTCCGGTCCTTCCGTGTTTGCGCCTCCTTTCCCTCACATGCCGGGCATTCCCTTGCAGACCGGGCCCGGTTCCGCAGGTTCGTGCCCGTCGCTGCCCTCGGCGGCGACTGGCTTCTGCCGGTTCTCTGCCTGTCTGTTGTCGGCTTTCTGCCTGTTTTCTGCGGACTCTCTGCCTGTTTTGTGCCTCCGGCCCTGCCGTTCAGCCGATCTCCAGCACTGTGACGCGCCAGGCCGCCGTGCCGCGCTCCAGCCGCAGCGCGACCGCGCGAACCCGTGATTCCTCGACCACCACGGCGCTGGCCTCGTAGACGTCTTCCGACACGCGGCAGGCCCGGACGGACCTGACAGACGGGTTGCGGTGCAGCCTGCCCGCCGTCGGCGAGCTGCCGGAGGCAACCCGGCGGGTCAATGCGGCTCGGTGCTGCAGGGCCGCCAGACAGCGCGGGTCCAGGCGCCGGGAGAGCTGCTGTGCGGGCCTCGTCCCGGCCAGCACCTCGATCGCCGCCTGCACGGTGCTCCGGGAAATCGCACAAATCTCGCGGGCCTCGTCAACAACGCGCAGCGGCGGCGGGGCCGCAGTGGCGTGGTTGGCCGGTGGTGTAGCGGTGCCGGACACAACCCGGAGGGCGGGGGCATGCGGGACGGGGGTCGCCGCGGCTGAGCGGATCCCGGTGACTGCGTTCATGACGGTTCCTTTGCTGATGGCTGGTGCGGGTGGCTTGCGGCTGGTGCGGGTGGCTGGAACCGGGCGAATCTTCCGACCGGCTTGTCCTGTGGTCTTCAGGGGGGCCGGGGCCGGCGTTGCGGCCCGGCCTGTGGTGCGGCGGCCCCTAGCGCGGCGGCGGGAGGACCAGGACCTGTCCGGGCCGCAGGAAGTGCGGGTCGGCTCCGATAGCGTCGCGGTTGCCCGCATAGAGCCGGGGCCACTCTCTGGCGATGTCGGCGTCGGAAGCCAACGGCCCCAGAGCGGCCGCGGTGATGCTCCACAGCGAATCGCCGGACCGGACCGTGACCTCCCTGCGGGCGCCGGGGAAGTCCTGTGTGCGCACATGGCGTGCAGCCAGCGGTCCGGCATCCACGATCGGGCTCAGCGGCTTCCAGCGCGGATCCAGCGCGGAACCGGCTCCCGGCCCTTGTGGCTCCGGTGCCAAGGCCTCCCCGGGTGACGGAGTCCAGGAGGCCGCTACCGCTGCCGGACCGGGTCTTTCCGGTCCGGGCCCGCCAGGCGCAGTGGCCGCGCTGGCCAGCGGCGCCGTCAGCAGCTGCAGTCCGACGGCGGCGAGCACCAGCCGCCGCATGAACGCCGGGCTGAACCGGCCCGTGGCGGCCGCCGCGCGGGTCCGGCCGAGGCGGTCCAGCAGTGCCGCCGCGACGGCGAAAGCGAGCGACATCACCCACCAGGTGATGACAATCAGCCCGGCCGTATTTGCCACGATCCCGAGCTGGTCCTCGAAGGACAGCGACTGCCGGCGTGCCGAGCCGGACTGCCAGCGCTGAATCAGGAAACTTCCCGTAGCTGCGAGGAAGATCCCGAGCAACAGGATGGCGGCGGCCATGGCGGCGTCGGCCCGGACTGTTTGTCTGGGCATGGGGACGGGCAGGGGCCGGTCCCCGGGTTGCGGCGTCGCTGTCCGGTCCATGGGCTGTTCCTCCAGTCGAAATGTGTACCGTTTGATGGTGTTTAATGCCATTTGATGACTTTTAAGCCTGTTTAATTGAGTCTGATCCTGTTGTGCTCCGTTTGTCTAGACGCAGTCCGAGTCTGTGGATAGTGGAGGCCTCGGATTGACCAGTGCGGGAGGGCCGCCTACGCTGGCGCCATGCGGTGGGACGCCTTGTTTGAGGACATGGAGGCACAGCTGGCCGCGCGCCAGCGGCTGGAATTAGAGGCTGAAATAGCCGAGCGTGCACTCGTGGACTCTGCGGGAGTGCAGCTCGCGGACCGGCTCCGCGGGTCCCTCGGGCTCAGTATCCGCGTGCATTTGTCCTTGGGGCGGGTGTTCGAGGGAGTGCTGAGCCACGCGGGCAGCGAGGCCCTGGTCCTTGATGAGCCCCAACACCAAGTGCTCATTCCCTACGCCGCGGCCGCGCACTATGGGGGCCTGTCGCGGGTGGCGGTCTCCGAACCGTCAATCGTCCGCCGGCGGCTCGGTTTGGGCAGCGCCCTCCGGGGACTCGCCAGGAACCGTGCACGGGTGACGATCTTTGCCGGTCACGGGAGGGCAGATGCGGGGCTCCACGGCATCATCGACGCGGTCGGCAGGGACTTCCTGGACCTGGCCGTGACACGGGACGGCGGGGAACGGCCTCCGGCGAACGCCCGGAAGGTGATTGCCATCCCCTTCGGCGCCCTCGCTGGCATCAGGTCCGTAGGTACCGTGGGCGGCTAGTCAGCCCGCCAGGTTCAACTTCCGGCGGACTTCGCCTTGGCCTCTTCGATCATGCGGCTGGCCTCGGCATAGCGCTCCTGGATGTACTGCTCGAGCATCTTCTCCTCGACGCGCCACTGGCCGCGTCCGCCCACCTGGATTGCCTTCAGCTCGCCGCTGCGAACGAGCGCGTAGGCGGCCGGAGAGTTGATCTGGAGCTGCTCGGCAACGTCAGCGAGAGTCAGGAATCGGGGCATGAACCCATTTTGCCACCGTTGAGGCCTACTGGCGCCGTTATCCACAGTTTGCGCCTGTTTGGCCCCGGATCTTCCACCCGGGCGGCCCGGGCGCAACAATAGGGGTGCCCGGCATCCGGGAATGGACGGCGACGACAGGGGGAGCGGACGCATGAGTGGAAGCGCGGCAGCCGAAGGGGCCCGTTTGAAAAGGCCGTCCTGGAAAGACCCCCGGCTCCTCGTCGGAATCCTGCTGGTCCTGGCATCCGTCGTTGGCGTGGTCTCGCTGGTCGGCGCCGCGGACCAGACCACGGAAGCGTACGCGGCGCGGGAGCCGATCGCCGTCGGCGAGACGCTGACAACCGACAAGCTGCACCGGGTCAAGGTGCGGCTCGGCGAAGTGGAACAGCACTACCTGACCCCGGAGGCCGGCCTGGATGCCGGACTTGTGGCCGTGCAGCGGATCGGCAAGGACCAACTGCTGCCGCGTGAGAGTGTCGGGCAGCTCGACGGGCTGGACCGCAAGCCCGTGGCCGTCACCGTCGAGGAGGCCCTTCCCGCCCAAGCCGTGGCGGGCTCGCGCGTGGATGTCTGGGTGGCGTTGCCGGATACCCGCAACGGCTTCAGCGAGCCCTCCCTGCTCCTCTCCGGCGCCGAAATTGCCCAGATCACCCCGGGCAGCACGGCCCTGGGCTCCTCACGTTCCACGGTGGTCATGGTGCTCGTTCCCGACGCCCAGATGCCCAAGTTGCTGGGGGCCCAGGCCAACAAAGCAAAGATCGCGGTCGTGTGGAACCCGGGCGGTACCTCGCGATGAGCATTCCCGTGGTGACTGTGGGGGACTCCCGCGATGACCTGGTCGGCGGACTGGAGCGGCTGCACGGGCCCGTGTCCGTTGTCCGGCGGTGCAGCGAGCTGGCGGAACTGCTGGCCGCCTGCCAGAGCGGGTTGGCCCGCGCCGCCGTCGTAGCGGCCGGCAGCGAAGAGCTGACGGCCTCGCTGGTGGACCGGCTGTCCGCCGTCGGCGTCGTCGTCATCGCCTTGACCGACAATCCGGAGGAAACTGTCCGCCTGCGGACCATTGGCGTGGCAGCGGAAGCCCGGGCCGTTGACGCCGCGGCCCTGGCGGCCCGGATTTCCGCAGCGGTGGCGCAGCTCAGTGGCACCGGAGAGGGCCCGGGACCGGCCGCGGGGGACGGCGCCGCGCTCGTCGCCGCCGCAGGGCAGGTGCCGCGGTCTTCCGGGGCGCACACCGTCACCGCAAGCCCAGGCGCGAAGGGCCGGATCATTGCGGTCTGGGGTCCGGCCGGCGCGCCGGGCCGGACCCTGGTGGCCGCCAACATCGCGGGGGAGCTGGCCGCGGAAGGCCATTCCGTGCTGCTGGTCGACGCCGACAGCTACGGTGCCAGCGTGGCCGCCCTCCTGGGTCTGCTTGACGAGGCCGCCGGGCTGGCTCAGGCCTGCCGGCTGGCAGACCAGGGCCTGCTTGACGCCGATGCCCTGCTCAGGATCGCCACGACCGTGCCGACCAAGGCCGGCGCGCTGCGGGTGCTCACCGGGATTACGCGGGCGGACCGCTGGACGGAACTGCGCGCCGCGGCCCTCACACTGGTGCTGGAGCGGGCCCGGGAGATTGCGGATGTCACTGTGGTGGACACCGGCTTCTGCCTCGAAGCCGATGACGAGCTTGGCTTTGACAGTGGCGCGCCGCGCCGCAACGCCGCGACCCTGCGAAGCCTGGAGCTGGCCGACACGGTCTTTGCCGTCGGGGCGGCGGACTCCATCGGGGTGCCGAGGCTCGTCCGCGGCCTCGCCGAGCTTCGGGCGGCCGTCCCGCAGGCGGCGCCGCAAGTGGTCCTGAACAAAGTCAGGACCTCCGCCGTTGGGCGCTCGCCCGAACGCCAGCTGCGGGCCGCCTGGGAGCGGTACGGCCCCTCGGCGCCGTTGTCGGCGTTCCTGCCGTCCGACCCCGCGGCGAGCGACGCCGCCCTCCTGTCCGGGGCACTTTTGCTCGAATCCGCCCCTGAATCCGAGTTGAGGCACGCGATCGCCATTTTGGTTTGTGCACCTGCCCAGCGAAATAAGAAATCCTTTGTCTTTTCTTCCACAGCACGACGCCGGGCAAAGGGTTAGGGTCAACGTAAGGGCCGCAAAGAGGCGGCTGTGAACTTCTTTTATGGAGGCGTTTCGATGTCGTCTGGGTCCAGCGTGGAGGATCAGCCCGTTTCGATCGGTAGCAGCGAAAGCTACCTCGGGGATTACTACGAGCACCTCGCGGAGGAGGATTTCCGGGCCTATCCCCAGGAAGTCCTGACGGCAAGGACCGAAACCCACCGCCAGATCGCGGCGACGCGGAAGCCGGGCATCGCGAACATCGACCTTCGTGACGAGGCAGACTGCAGCGTCCTGTACATCGTCACCGACGATATGCCCTTCCTCGTGGACTCCGTCAACGCCGAGCTGGTCCGCCAGAACGCGCCCATCCACCTCGTGCTGCACCCGCTTTTCGTGGTGACCCGCAACCGGGAGACGGGCAACCTCGTCAAGGTGGCCCGCGTCCCCTCCCACTTGGGCATCTCCAGCGGTGACACGGCGGCCATGCCGAACCTCTCCCACCTGATCGCCGAGGGCGACAACGCCTCGCACATGGAATCCTGGATCGCCGTCGAGATCGACCTCGTCGGCGAGGAGAAGCGCGCGGAGCTGGTCAAGGGAATCTCCCGCGTGCTTGGCGACGTCCGCGCCGCAGTCGAAGACTGGCCGAAGATGCGCACGAAAGCCCTTGAAATTTCCGCGGATCTGGACAGGGTAGCCAACCGGGCGCAGATTGCCGAGCTGCGCCAGGCCCAGGACCTGCTCCGCTGGCTCGATGACGGGAACTTCACCTTCCTCGGCTACCGCGAATACGACCTCGTGAACGAATCCGGCGAGGATGTCCTTGAACTTCGCGAGGAAAGCGGCCTCGGCCTGCTCCGCGCCGGTGCGGACACCCGCCAGGTCCAGCACCTCACCGAGGCCGGCCGGAAGAAGGCCCGCGAGAAGCGCGCACTCGTGATCACGAAGGCGAACTCCCGCTCCACCGTGCACCGCCCGGCGTACCTGGACTACATCGGCGTTAAAAGCTTCGACGCGGCCGGCAACGTCAACGGCGAACGCCGCTTCATCGGCCTGTTCGCCACAACCGCCTACGCCGGTTCCGTCCGCGATATCCCCGTAGTCCGGGAGAAAGTCGCCGCTGTTCTCAGCGACGCCGGCTTCCCGCCGGACTCGCACTCGGGCAAGGACCTCCTCGGCATCCTTGAAACCTATCCGCGCGATGAGCTCTTCCAGATCGAAATCCCGGACCTCGCCGCCATCGCCACCGGCATCCAGCGGCTGCAGGAACGCCGCCGGACGCGGCTCTTCCTCCGCCCCGACATCTACGGCCGCTTCATGTCCGCCGTCGTCTACCTGCCCCGCGACCGCTACACCACCAACGTCCGCCTGCGCATTGAGCAGGAACTGCGGGAGACCTTCAACGCCGTCTCCATCGACTATGAGGCGCGCATGACAGAGTCCGCTCTGGCCCGCCTCTTCTTCCGGATCCGGCTGCCCAAGGACGCCGACGTCAGCAACGTCAACAGCGACGAACTGGAGAAGCGACTGGTCCGGGCCGCCCGTTCCTGGGGCGAAGGCATTTCCGAAGTTCTGCGCGCCCGCGGCGACGGCGGCACCAAGGAGGACGGCACCAAGGAACTGGCAGCGGTCTGGGCCGAGGCGTTCCCGGCCGGATACCGGGTGGACTACGAGATCGAAGACGCGCTGCAAGACATCGACCGCTTCGAAAAGTACGGTGCCGCGGCCGAACGGGCCGGCGAAGCCGTCAAGGAGCACCCGGGCGTCCACGTGTACCTCCCCGACGGCGCCGGAGCCACACTGGAAGAGGACGCCCGGGTCAAGCTGTACATGCTGGAGCCGAAGAGCCTGAGCCAGATCCTGCCGTACTTCCACAACCTCGGCCTCGAGGTCCTGGACGAACGCCCGTTCGAGATCGAGACCGCGGATCACCGGGACTTCTTCCTCTACGACCTCGGCCTCAAGTACCCCGCCGGCGTGGATCCCCAGGCCACCGGCCAGCTGCTGGGCGAGTTCTTCGGCGCCGCCGTGACCGGCGCCGTGGAATCCGACAGCTTCGACCGGCTGGTACTGCGGGAGGGCATGCACTGGCGCCAGGTTGTCGTACTGCGCGCTTACGCCAAGTACATGCGGCAAATGGGCAACACCAACTCGTTCGGATTCCTGGCTGACACCCTGCTGGCGAACCCGGACGTCACCCGGGGACTCAGCGCCCTGTTCACAGCGCGGTTCGACCCGGCGCTCAGCGACTCCGACCGCGTGCTCAGGGAGGTAGAGGTCCTCGCCGGACTGGATGCAGCGATCGAGCAGGTCGCGACCCTCGATGCCGACCGCCTGCTGCGCACGTTCAAGAACCTGATCCAGGCCACGCTCCGCACGAACTATTTCCAGAACAAGCCCCACCTGAGCTTCAAACTGGATCCGTCCCTGATCGAGGGCCTGCCCTTCCCGCGGCCGATGTTCGAGATCTGGGTCTACTCGCCCCGGGTCGAGGGCGTGCACCTGCGCTTCGGCAAGGTGGCCCGCGGCGGTCTGCGCTGGTCGGACCGGCGCGAGGACTTCCGCACTGAAATCCTGGGCCTGGTGAAGGCGCAGACCGTCAAGAACGCCGTCATTGTTCCGACGGGCGCCAAGGGCGGCTTCTACGCCAAGCAGCTCCCGGACCCCGCCGCAGACCGCAGCGCCTGGATGGCCGAAGGTGTTGAGAGCTACAAAACGTTCATCCGCGGACTCCTGGACATCACGGACAACCTGATCGTGACGCCCGAAGGCGAAACCGTCCGGCCCCCGGCCGACGTCGTGCGCCATGACGACGACGATTCCTACCTTGTGGTCGCGGCCGACAAGGGTACGGCGTCATTCTCCGACATCGCCAACGGACTGGCCGGCGAATACGGCTTCTGGCTCGGCGACGCCTTCGCCTCCGGCGGCTCCGTCGGCTACGACCACAAGGCCATGGGCATCACCGCCCGCGGCGCGTGGGAGTCGGTCAAGCGCCACTTCAGCGAACTGGACCTCGACACCCAGGCCGAGCCCTTCACCGTGGTGGGCGTCGGCGACATGTCCGGCGACGTGTTCGGCAACGGCATGCTGCTCTCCAAGCACATCCGCCTGCTGGCTGCCTTCGACCACCGGCACATCTTCCTCGACCCCACCCCTAACGAGGCAACGTCCTACGCGGAACGCCAGCGGCTCTTCGAACTGCCCCGGTCCTCCTGGGATGACTACGACAAATCGCTCATCAGCGAAGGCGGCGGCGTCTTTGCCCGGCAGGCCAAGTCGATCCCCGTGTCCGCGCAGATCCGGACCGCCCTCGGCCTCCCGGAGGGCACCACGGAACTCAGCCCGCCGGAGCTCCTGCGCGCCATCCTCCTCGCCCCGGCCGACCTGCTCTACAACGGCGGCATCGGCACCTACGTCAAGGCCAGCACCGAAACGAATGCCGAGGTCGGCGACAAGGCCAATGACGCCATCCGCGTTGACGGCCGCGAACTGCGGGTCAAGGTGGTTGGGGAAGGCGGAAACCTGGGGATGACCCAGCGCGGACGCATCGAGGCCGCGCTGCAGGGCGTCATCCTCAACACGGACGCGATCGACAACTCGGCCGGCGTCGACTGCTCGGACCACGAGGTCAACATCAAGATCTTCGTGGACCGGATGGTGGCGGCAGGCAAGCTTGAGCCCGCCGAGCGTGCGGACTTCCTGGCCTCCATGACCGACGAGGTCGGCCGGCTGGTGCTCGAGGACAACATCGACCAGAACATCCTGCTCCTCAACGACCGGATGCGGGTCTCCGAATGGAGCCCGAGCTACGAACGGCTGATGGACTGGCTGGAAAAGTCGGCGGACCTCAAGCGGGACCTCGAGGCCCTGCCCACCACGGACACGCTGCGCGAGCGCCTGGAACAGGGCCAGGGGCTGACCTCCCCGGAGCTGTCGGTCCTGGCCGCCTACGCCAAGATCGAACTTGCCACCGCTTTGCGCGACAGCGACCTCGCCGATGACCCGTGGTTCCGCATGACGCTGCGGGCCTACTTCCCGGAGCAGCTGCGGGAGAGGTTCGACGCCGAACTGGACACCCACCCGCTGCGCCGGGAGATCATCGCGACCGTGGTTGCCAACGACATGATCAACCTCGGCGGCATCACCTTCGCGTTCCGTGCCATCGAGGAAACCTCGGCCACGGAGGCCGCCGTCGCCAAGGCGTTCGTGGCCCTCCGCGAGGTCTACGAGCTCGACATCATGGTCAAGGAACTCAACGAACTGCCGGCGTCGTTCCCGACCGAACACTGGAGCACCGTCCACCTGGACATCCGGCGGCTGCTGGACCGCGCCGTCCGGTGGCTCCTCGGCCAGGGGTCGGCGTCCCGTCCGATCGCCGAGATCGTGGCCGAATTCAAACCGCTGATGGATCCCATGCGGGCCCGGCTGCTCGACTACCTCCGGGGTGACGACCGCGCCCGCGTGGCCGAATGGCTGGAGAAGGCGCGCAGCTGGGACCTTCCGGAAGACCTGGCACACCGCTGGGCGGAACTGTTCGAGAGCTTCGTGCTCCTGGACATCGCCAAGATCGTCCACGGCAGCAAGGAATCCGTGGCCGATATTGCCCACGTGTACTACACGGTCTTCAACCGCTTCCATGCAGATTCCCTGCTCGAACGCATCACCAAGCTGCCGAGGGAGGACCGCTGGCAGGCCCTGGCCCGCGCAGCCCTGCGCGATGACCTCTACTCCACCGTCTCGGACATGACGACGGCGGTGCTCGAGTGCACGCCGGCCGGGACTCCCGCCGAGGAGCGTCTTGCGGTCTGGGAGGGCCAGAACGCGGAGCAGCTGGGCCGGGCGAAGTCAATGTTTGATGAGGTCAATGCGCTCGAGGCCGATGACATGGCCTCACTGTCGGTAGCATTGAGGCTCTTGAGGTCAATCGTCCGACGCTAAGGGGCTGCCGTCCCTGGCGTCGCAAATGGAGGTGCTGTGGCAATCTTTACGGACCCAATCAGGGAACATGCTGATTTTGGCCCGGGGGATGCCGAATGGCTGCATCTCCTGGTCGGCGACTGGCAGATGGTCGCCGACCTCGCGTTCGCCGACCTGGCCCTGTGGTTTCCGCACCCGGAGTTCGGTTATGTGGCACTGGCCCACGTCCGCCCCTCCACCACGCACACGGTGTTCCACGCCGACTTCGTGGGGGAGGGGATCCGGTCGGACCTGCAGCCGCTGGTCGACAAGGCGTGGGAGAGCCGCGCGATCGAACGCTCCAACGAGACCAACTGGAGCAGCGACATGGCCCTGCGGGTCGAGGCGGTTCCGATGGTCCGCAACGGCCGCACCCTGGCGATCGTGACCTCCCATATGGACCTGTCGAGTTCGCGGATGCCCTCGCGGCTCGAGCTAACGTACCGGCAATGCGCCTACGATTTGCTGCGCATGGGAACCCTGGGCCTGTGGCCGGACTTCGCGTCGCCCACAGGCTCGCGCCGCGGCGCGCCGCGTGTGGGGGACGGTCTGATCAGGCTTGACGCCGAGGGGATCGTGCAGTATGCCAGCCCCAACGGGGTCTCCGCGTTCCGCCGCCTCGGCGACGGCGAGTCCCTCGAGGGCCGGTCCCTCGCCGAGGTCACTGCCGGGCTTCTGCGGGACCGGCGCATGGTCGATGAAACCCTGCCGCTCGTCGTCACGGGCCGGATGCCGTGGCGCAGCGAAATCGAGTCACGCGGCGTGAGTCTTTCGCTGCGCGCGATCCCGCTGCGCGACGAGCAGCAGCGGTTCGGCGCCCTGGTCCTGTGCCGGGACGTCTCGGAGCTGCGCCGCCGGGAGATGGAGCTGGTCACCAAGGACGCCACGATCCGCGAGATCCACCACCGGGTGAAAAACAACCTGCAGACTGTCGCCGCCCTCTTGCGGATGCAGTCGCGGCGCATGGTCAGTGACGAGGCCAAACAGGGGCTCGAGCAGGCCATGCGGCGGGTGGCGACCATTGCCCTCGTTCACGAGACGCTCTCGCAGGGCCTGACCCAGAGCGTTGATTTTGACGAGCTCATCGGCCGCCAGTTCCGGCTCTCTGCCGAGGTCGCCTCGCCCTCGCAGCAGGTCAAGACACAGCGTTCCGGCCTCTTTGGCGACCTGCCGAGCGACTTCGCCACCCCGTTGGCCCTGGTCATCAACGAGCTGGTCACGAACGCGGTCGAGCACGGGCTGGAGGGGCGCACCGGTACTGTCTGGCTCATCGCCGACCGGTCGGAGAGCGAGGACGGGGATGAACTTCTCACCGTGACGGTGGAGGACGACGGCGTCGGACTGCCGGACACGCCTTACGTCGAGGGCTTGGGCCTGCAGATTGTCCGCACGCTGGTCATGAGTGAACTCGGTGGCACTATCCACTGGCAGGGAAGGGACGGCGGGGGAACCGCAGTCCAGATTGTCCTGAGCCTGACGCCGCGCTGACATCCTGACGCCGCGCTGATGCCGGGCGCACCGCCGGCTCCGGGCGCACCGGCTTAAACGGACAATGGCCGCGGACCTGTGGGTCCGCGGCCATTGCTGCAGGGTCGTACGATCGTTGCCGGCACCGTAGCTATCGGTGCTTGGGCAGCAGAATTAGGAGGCGCGCCGTGCCCGTGCTGCGCGGCGCTTGAGGGCGCGGCGCTCGTCCTCGCTCATCCCGCCCCACACTCCGGCATCCTGGCCGGACTCCAATGCCCACTGCAGGCAGGTGTCCACGACCGGGCAGCGCCGGCAAACACTTTTCGCTTCCTCGATCTGCAGGAGGGCAGGGCCGGTGTTTCCTACGGGGAAGAACAGCTCCGGGTCCTTGTCAAGGCAGGCTGCGCGGTTACGCCAATCCATGCTGATCAGTCACTCCATTCCTGGGAACTCGTTAAATGCCTTTGTGAAATTATTCACTAGAGGCTTCATAAGAAAAGGGCCCATTGGGGCCCCCTCGGTCATCTGGATTAAGCGTGTCATGTTAACGCTGTGTAAACAAGGGGTAATAGAGGCCAAGATGCCTCGAGACCGTGAGCGATGCATCACATTCAGTGGCGGCGTCCTCACATCTAGACGACTATGTCCGGTAGTGTGCCAGTGTGTCAAGGCCCCCTGTGAACCCTGAAGATCCCCGTGAAAATGCCGGCGAAAACCCCGGTGAGAATCCCCGCGAAAACCCCGGTGAGAGTCTCCCTGAAAATGCCGGCGGGCCTCCCGAAGCAAATTCACTGCCGAATCCGGGCGAAGCCCCTGGCAGTGGCCTTGTGCGGCCTCGGGGAATTGTTGTCATCGCTGTGGTCGTGGCACTGGAAGCCACGGCGCTGCTCGTGGCTGCCGTCTGGTACGGGACCCAGCTTCTGACCGGGGCGCCGGTACTCTCTTTTTGGGGTGCCGTCTTTACGCTCTGCCTGCTGCTGGCCTTCTCCGTGTGGCTCTTTGCCGTCGCACGCTTCCTGCTGCGGGGGTTCCGCTGGCCGCGGGCCGGTGCCCTGGTGGCCCAAATCTTTGTGCTGACCATTGGCTTCCCCACCCTGACCGGCGGCTATCCGTTGGCCGGACTGGCCATGCTGATCCCCGCTGTGACGGCGATCGTGCTTCTGTTCGACAAGCGGGTCATAGCGTTCGCCTCACGGGCTGCCGGAGCCCCTCCCGCCCTGTAGAGGTCCGTCCCGTGCGGCGTGCCGCC
The DNA here is from genome assembly GCF_056395875.1 of Arthrobacter sp. 05T45. Lineage (NCBI taxonomy): Bacteria > Bacillati > Actinomycetota > Actinomycetes > Micrococcales > Micrococcaceae > Arthrobacter > Arthrobacter sp. 05T45. The sequence continues at coordinate 96,205 of NZ_JBFTKI010000007.1, forward strand.
CGGGGGAGATGTGGTCCGGGCCGCCGGCGGCGCGGAGGAGTGCCGCCCGGCCGGCCGGGCGGAGCGCAGCCAGCTGGACGGGCGTCGCGCGGCCGTCGGAAATGACGACGGCGCGTCCCGGCGGAGGACTGTGCTCCGGTTCGAACCGGACCCCGAACGGCTCACTGTCCATGAGCCCGCGCGGACGTATCAGGACCGCCCGCCCCTGGCCGCGCGCGATGGCAGCGAGATCCACCCGTTGCCCAAAGCCCGGGCCAAATCCCGCGGTGAGGATCACCCTCCAGCCCAGGCTGTTCAGGGACGCCAAGGCCCTGTTGGCCTCGGGTGAGAGCAGATCGGCGTCATCTGCGAGCGCAATCGCTGTCCGGTCCAAGGTGCCCGCGAGCGCGCTGGCGTGGAGCCCGGACCAGTACTGGCCGGAAGCGGTTCCCGGCCGCGGCGCGAGCCAGGCGCAAGCAGGGTTCATCCCCGGCAGCGCAGCCAGCAGCGTGCTTTTGCCCGAGCCGGGGCCGCCGAGGACCGCGAGAACGCCGCCGGAGGGCAACTGGATCCCCTGCGGGCGCAGTTCGTCGCCGCCGACCCCGAGGACCAAAGCAACCGCCGGGACCGGGACATCAGCCGGGCCGGGCATGGCGCCGGGCGCGGCAGCAGGCGCCGGAATCCTCTGCCCTGGACCGGAGCCGCACCGGGCCAGCACCTCGTCCACGGTCACCGACCCGGGCAGCGCGTCCACCCGGAAGGGCCTCGTCGAGACGGCCCCACTCGTGGGACGCAGCCCGTCCGCGGCCGCTGGTTCGAACAGCTGGGCCGCATGCCCGGTCGCCACAGGCGCGGGAACAAAAGCGCCGAACACGGCCACGCGGCCGGGGAGAGGCTCCAGCGCGGGAAGCCGCGGCCATGCAAGGCGGCCTTCGTCGGTAGAGCCTAAAGGGAAGAAAATCCGGTTGGGCAGGCCAGCGAAGAACCTCGCGGTCACGAGCTCACGCCCGCCGGAGACGAGGACAGTGATCCCTGCCCGGGAACCGTCCCGCACGATGTCATGAACGAGGTCTTCTGCCCAGGCCAGCGGCCCGGACCGGAATGCCGAAACCCAGGCGCCCCAGCCGCTGACCACCAGGACCAGCCCGGGCCGCGGCCGGCCCGCAGGCGCACCGAGCCGTGACGTGGCTTCTTCGGCAATCCGCCGCAGCACCCTGGCAGCCCGGCGCACTTCGTGCAGGCCGGCTACGGCGCCGACCCGGGATTCCGCTGCGGCGCCGCTGAAAGCGCCGGCGGCGTCAAGTATGTACAGGTGCGACTCCACCCTGCCGGCCAGAAGCTGATCAACCGCGAGGGCCAATACTCGGTCCCCGGCACCTGCTTCAGCGCCGACAAGGCCCAGATGCCCATGCCCGGCGGGACTCCAGCCCAGCTCCGTGACGCGTTGGAGCTCCGGCAGGTCCACCCGCCCCAGCCGGACCATGTCCCGCCCGGCGTGCCCGGAACCTGGGTGCGGCAGCAGGGCCGGCAGCGGATCTGCCACCGGCCGGCGGGGCCTTCGTGTGCCGAGACCCTGCCACACGGCCGCAGCGGCGTCGATCAACGCCGCCGCCCCCTGCGCCGGAGTCAAGGCCGGAGCCAGCGCCGGAGCCGGAACCGGTGCCAGGGCCGCGCCGTCGTCTGCTTCGCGTCCGGCGGAGCCGTCGGCCCGGAAACCGGCGGCTGCCGGTGGCCGGGTCAGCTCGTCCGTGGCCGTGCGAACCGCGACCGTCCCGTCTGACCGCGGGTCGGCCCGGGGCGTCAGGGTGGCTGTCTGGAATTTCTCCGGAGCTTGTGCACCGCGGACCAGGAACGCCCGCCCGGGGCGTGCGATGGGAATCGCGGCCGCGAGCCCGGAGCCCATAACGTCGAAGGATTCGGGGCCGGACTGGACCCGGAGCGCGATGCAGGTGGTGACATTGGCCCTGATGTCGGCGTTCAGGGCTCCCTGCGGGCGCTGGGTGGCCATGATGAGGTGGATCCCCAGTGACCGGCCGATGGCGGCAATCCTCATAAGTTCGGTGAGGGCGCCGGGCGCTTCGTCCACCAGGATCCTGAACTCGTCAACGATGATGACCAGAGAGGGGACGGGCGGTCCGGCGGCCGGTGACGCCTCGTAGGCCGCGAGATCCGGGGCATTGGCCCGGGCGAGCAGTTCCTCCCTCCGGCGGACCTCGGCCCGCAGGGAAACCAATGTGCGCTCCACCTGCGCAGCGCCCAGATCGGTCAGCATGCCGACGCAGTGTGGGAGGCCGGTGAGCGGACCCAAGCCGGAGCCGCCCTTGAAATCTATGAAGAGCAAGTTGACCCGGTCCGGCGGATGGCTGGCCGCGAGGCCGGCAGCAAGAGTCCGCAACAACTCCGACTTTCCGGAACCCGTGGTCCCCGCGACCAGGAAGTGCGGACCGTCAGCCTTCAGGTCGATCCGCACGGCACCCCGGGCCGCCACGCCGACGGGCGTACCCAGCCCGGCCTCCGCGCCGCTCCGGGACCAGCGCCGGGAGATGTCCTCTGCCGCGAGGGGAAGGACGTCGGCCAGGCTGCAATGCCGGGGGATAGCCGGCGGGGGAGCCGGCGGCGTACGCCGTGCGGCGCTGAACCCACGGCAAAAGCGGTCAAAGACCTCGGCCGGGACCAGATCCGGCACGAAGTCCACGGGCGGGGACCCAACCCTGATCAGGGCGCCGCGCCGGCCGAGGACAATGCCGGGGTGTACGCCGGGACCGGGCTCCGGCGAGCACTCGATCACCCTCCACCCATGCGCCGCCGCCATTGCCCTGAATGCCGGGCCGGCGCCAGCAGCGCCGGGACCGGGCGCGGCGCCTGACTGCGCCGGAGTGTCCCAAAGAATGAGGACGCCGCGGTCAAATCCCCCGCCATGACCCGGAGGACCGCCGGGACCGCCGGGGCCGCCGGGGCCGCCGGGGCCGCCGGGGCCGCCGGGGCGGCCGGGACCGCCTGGACCGCCTGGACCGCCTGGACCGTCGGGAGCGCCTGGACCGTCGGGAGCGGCGGAACCGGCGGCCAGCACGGCCGCAGTGGTGGCGTCATTCGCGGACAGTGTGACGCCGGGCAGGAAGCGCGCCGGCAACGGCACCGTGTCCGCAGGGCCATGCAGCAGCAGTCGGGTGCTGTCCGCCAGGGGATAGGCGGCCAATTGCAGGATGAACGAGCGCATCAGTCCGGCCGTCGCGGGCGCGGGGCCGTGGACGGTCACCACCGCCGGGACCGGGTCCAAGGTCAGGGGCACCTGGCCGAGCGACGGTGGCCGAAAGCCGGCGTCGGGTGGTTCGGGCCGGATATTCGCGCTCTGTTCCGCCAGCCCGAGCCGCAGGCAGATGTCCGGCGGCTCCCCGCCAGGCGCACGGGCTGCCGGGGGCACCGCAGCCGCGCAACCAATGGTCAGGTCAGCCGCGGAAGGTGCGGCGTGCCGGCGTCGTTCCCTGTCCTGCAGGGCGGCCTCCGCCACAGCGGCCTGGAACTCGCGACGCTGGCGGCGGCCCGAGAGGAACGGGACCAGGACGGACACGCCAGAGACTGCGGTGAAGGCCAGGAACATCCACATGCCGGTGAGAAATGCCATGCCGACGCCGACCAGGAGCGGCAGCACCGCGGCCAGCGCGATGGCGGCCCGGTGGCCTTGGGCGGCGGTGCCGCGGACAACCAGCGGCGCGGCAACGCTGGAGCCTGCCAGCACCGTCACGGCGTCCGGGGCAGCACGGGGCACGCCCGATGGCCCGAGCCGGAGCGAGATAGTGGAATCGCCGCATCGGATCGAGGACGCCGTGGTCACCGGGGCCGTTCGCACGCTCCGGCCATCGACGCTGGTGCCGTTCGCACTGCCGAGGTCCATGATCGTGACGTCCGAGTCCCCGACGTCCAGGCGCGCGTGCTCCCGGGAGAGCGCGGCATCAGGGATCACGACCTCGGTGCCCCCGCGTCCGATCCGGAAGCTTCCCCGCCGCAGGGCGACCAGCGTGCCCGCGCCGGGACCGCTGTCCACGGCGAGCAGCAACGTGGCAGTGTGCCGTCGGCCCGGCCCGGAGCTGAATCCCGCCCCCGATCCCGGCACGAGCCCAGCACCCTCAACCAGCACAGCACCCTCAACCGGCACAGCACCCTCAACCAGCACAGCACCCTGGACCAGGGGAGGCATGCCAACGGTCATGGCGGCGACCGGCGCTCCGCGGACCGACAGCTCACCGGTCCCGTAGCACCGGGCGACGGCAGCCTCCAGGTCCGCGCCCGGGCACGGGTCGGGGACCTCGACGGACAGCTCAATGAGCTGCCCGTCCGGCGTCGTACCTGCTGCGGGGGCGCTCTGCATCAGGCTGCTGGGCGCGAGAGTGCAGTGGTAAATCATCCGCGGCATCCTTTCCGAGCGGCCGTCCTGTTCCCCGGGTCCGGTTCCCCGGGTCCGGTTCCAGAGTAGGGAGGCTCCGGCCCGGCAGCGCCGGGGAAAATGATCCATGTGGAAAACGCTTCGGAGCGGCGCCGCTGCCCCCGCCATGCGAGGCTCCCGGGCCCGTGACGGGGGTGGCATCTGATCGCGGGGCCAGCCGCGATTCGCCGGTACCCGCAGGGTCTCAGGTAGGCTAGACCAGCAGACAATGCACAACATTGCGCTGCCCGCATTCGAACCAGGAGAGTTTGTGACCGCTGACCTCGTCATCGTAGGGTCGGGCTTTTTCGGCCTGACAATCGCAGAACAGGCCGCCACTGAGCTGGGCTTGAAGGTAGTCGTCATCGACCGCCGGCACCACATTGGCGGCAACGCCTACAGCGAAAAGGAAGAGCAGACCGGCATTGAGGTGCACCGCTACGGTGCCCACCTCTTCCACACGTCCAACGACCGCGTGTGGGAGTACGTAAACCGCTTCACGACGTTCACGAACTACGTCCACAAGGTCTACGGCGTGCACAAGGGCGAGGTCTACTCCCTGCCCATCAACCTGGCCACGATCAACCAGTTCTTCCGGGCCAACCTCACCCCCGGGCAGGCCCAGGAACTGATCAAGGAGCAGGCCGGCGAACTGGCTGGCACCGATCCGCAGAACCTGAACGACAAGGGCATCCAGCTGATCGGCCGCCCGCTCTACGAGGCGTTCATCAAGCACTACACCGGCAAGCAGTGGCAGACGGATCCGAAGGACCTGCCCGCGGGCATCATCTCCCGCCTTCCGGTGCGCTACAACTACGACAACCGGTACTTCAACGACAAGTACGAGGGCCTTCCGACCAACGGCTACACGGCCTGGATCGAGAAGATGGCCGAACACCCCAACATCGAGGTGCGGCTCAACACGGACTTCTTCGATGAGTCCCACGAATACAGCAAGGGCAAGGTGGTCGGCAACATCCCGGTCGTCTACACCGGACCTGTTGACCGCTACTTCGACTACGCCGAAGGCGATCTGTCCTGGCGCACCATCGACTTCGAAGAAGAAGTGCTCGACGTCGGGGACTTCCAGGGCACGTCGGTAGTGAACTACAACGACGAAGACGTTGCGTACACCCGCATTATCGAGCCGCGCCACTTCCACCCGGAGCGCGACTACCAGACGGAGAAGACGGTCGTTATGCGCGAGTTCTCCCGTGCCGCGGAGAAGGGCGACGAGCCCTACTACCCGATCAACACGCCCACGGACCGCGACCGGCTCCTGAAGTACCGCGACCTGGCCGCGGCCGAGCAGGATGTCCTCTTCGGCGGCCGCCTCGGTACCTATAAGTACCTGGACATGCACATGGCGATCGGCTCGGCCCTGACCATGTTCGACAACAAGATCCGCCCGCACTTCGAAGGCGGCGCAAAGATTGAAAGCGGAGGAGTGGACGCATGAGCGCCGCAACCGACACCCAGGTAGATTCCGCCCAGCAGTGGGACACCCTGCAGCGGGTCATCCTGCCCAACGCCAGCCAGATGGACACGGTTCCCCTGTACATGGACATGGGTACCGCGACCGGCATCCAGCTTCCTACGGTCGGCAGCGGCGACGGCAAGAAGGCCCGGGCACAGTCCTTCAGCAGCTCCACCAAGGAAGCCCACGTTGAAGACTTCCTGTCCCGCAGCTCCACCAAGGTCCGTTCGGGGGAGCGGGTATCGTTCGGCAGCTACTTCAACGCCTTCCCGGCGAGCTACTGGCGGCGCTGGACGTCGGTGGACAAGGTCCGCCTTCAGGTCCGCACCCAGGGCGCCGGATCCGTCATCGTCTACAAGTCCAACGCCCGCGGATCCCTGCAGCGCGTCGACACGCGGCGCGTCGAGGGTTCGGCGGAGAACACCTTTGAGCTGTCCCTTGCGCCCTTCGGCGACGGCGGCTGGTACTGGTTCGACCTCGTGGCGGGCTCCGAACCGCTTGTCATGGTCGACGCCGAATGGCAGGGCCCCGCTGTTGAGAGCACGCCCGGGTCTGTCACCCTGCAGATCACGACGCTGAACAAGACGGACTTCTGCCTCAACAATCTTCGGCTGCTGGCCGAGAACCCGGATGCCCTCAAGCATGTCCAGGAGATCCTGCTGGTTGACCAGGGCACGCAGAAGGTCGAGGACGCGGACGGCTTCGCCGAAGTCCGTGAATCTCTTGGCGGCAAGCTGCGGATCATCAACCAGTCGAACCTCGGCGGCTCCGGCGGCTTTGCCCGGGGCATGTTCGAGGCCGTCGAAAACGGCAGTGACTACGTCCTGCTCATGGACGACGACATCGTGGTTGAGCCTGAAAGCATCATCCGCCTGCTCACGTTCGCGGACCGCTGCAAGACGCCGACGATCGTCGGCGGCCACATGTTCGACCTCTACAACCGGACGGTTCTCCACACGTTCGGCGAGGTGGTCAACCCCTACCGCTTCCAGCCGTCATTGCCGAGCGAGGACATGGTCCTTGGGCATGATTTCCTGTCCTCGAACCTGCGCCAGACCTCCTGGCTGCATCGCCGCTGCGATGTGGACTACAACGGCTGGTGGATGTGTCTGATCCCGACCTCGGTTATCCGGGAAATCGGCCTCTCGCTTCCGCTCTTCATCAAGTGGGACGACTCGGAATACGGGCTGCGCGCCAAGGCGCACGGCTTCCCGACAGTTTCCCTGCCGGGTTCGGCCGTATGGCATGTGTCCTGGATCGACAAAGACGACCTCGTGGGCTGGCAGGCCTACTTCCACGCCCGCAACCGGATCGTGGCGGCGCTGCTCCACAGCCCCTACGAGCACGGCGGCCGCGTGGTGCGCGAATCGCAGTATGCGGACATCAAGCACCTCGTGTCGATGCAGTATGCGACCGCGCACGGCCGTGGCTGGGCGCTTGAGGATGTTCTCAAGGGCCCGACCGACCTGCCGGACCTGCTGCCCTCGAAGCTGCCCGAGATCCGGAAGATGATGGCCGGCTACTCGGACTCGATTTTCCAGGCCGACGCGGACGATTTCCCGACGCCCAAGATGGACAAGCCGCCGCGCCGCGGGCACGGCGTGTCGCAGCCGTCCAGGGTCACCCTCCTTCCTTGGGCTGCCAAGACGGTCGCACGCCAGTTGTTCCGCCCGGTCACCAAGACGAGTGCGGAACGTCCGCAGACCAACATTGCGCACCAGGACAACCGCTGGTGGCGGATCGCGCAGTTCGACAGCGCCATCGTCTCCAACGCTGAAGGAACCGGGGCTTCCTGGTACAAGCGGGACCCCAAGCGCGTGCGGGAAATGCTCACCGAGAGCAGCCGCCTGCACGCTGCCCTGCTCAAGGACTGGCAGTCGCTGAGCAAGCAGTACAAGGCGGCGATGCCGGAACTTACGTCCCTGGATTCCTGGAAGAAAATCTTCGAAGAACACACCCAGAGCGAAGTGAAATAGCGTGACAACCACGATTTCCGGGGAATTGACCCGCCCGGGTCTCGGTGGTGGATTTCGGGATCTTCGCCAGTCCAGTTTTCTGCTGAAACTGCTGGTCCGCAAGGAACTGAAAGTCCGCTACCGCGGCTCCGTTCTGGGTCTCCTTTGGTCCTATGTGAAGCCCGCTGTGCAGTTTCTCGTGTTCTATGTGGCCTTGGGCGTCTTCCTGGGCCTGGAACGCAGTGCACGGAACCCGGACGGCCTCTCGAACTATGCCGTGTATCTCTTCTCCGGAATCGTGCTGATCAACTTCTTCTCCGAAGCCCTCGGGAACTCCGCGCGATCGATCGTGAACAACGGCAACCTGATTAAGAAGATCTATCTTCCCCGGGAGCTGTTTCCGGTGGCGTCGGTCTGGGTATCGGCCGTGCATTTCTTCCCCCAACTCGTTGTCCTGGTAATCGGATGCGTCGTCGCCGGGTGGCACCCGGACGCGTTCCAGCTCCTGGCGGCGGTAGGCGGATTCGCCATTGTGGGCTTCCTGGCCACCGGGCTCGGGCTGTTGTTCGGGGCCGCCAACGTGTATTTCCGTGATTCGGAAAACCTCGTTGACATGCTCCTGATGGTGGCGACCTGGGCATCGCCCGTCATGTACTCCTGGACCATGGTGGAATCAAAGCTGGGACCCGGGCTCTTCGCCCTCTACCAGGCAAACCCCATCACGGTCGGCGTCGAGTTGTTCCACTATGCCTTCTGGTACCCCACAACTGACGGTTCTGCCGCGATGCCGCCGAACCTGTTCAGCCTGTGGCTGCCGGTCGGCATGATCATTTCGCTGGTGGTCCTGGCACTGGGACAGCTAACTTTTCGGCGGCTTGAAGGCCGCTTTGCCCAGGAGCTCTAGATGGCAAACGCGATTGAAGTTTCCAATGTCAGCAAGGAGTTCGTGCTCCGCCACACCCGTTCCATCAAAGAGGCGGTTGTCTGGCTCGTGAAGGGCCGCAAGGGGGATCTTTCCAAGAAGTTCCACGCCCTGAAGGACGTCTCCCTGATGGTGGAAACGGGGGAGACCGTGGCGCTGCTCGGCCTCAACGGCTCCGGCAAGTCCACGCTGCTCAAGCACATCTCCGGCGTGATGCTCCCGGATTCCGGCAGTGTCTATACACGCGGCCGCGTGGCCGGGCTGATCGAGGTCGGGGCGGGTTTCCATCCTGACCTGTCCGGCCGCGACAACGTGTACCTCAATGGAGCGATCCTGGGGATGACAGAGAAGCAAATCAACGAACGCTTCGACGCGATCATCGAATTCTCCGAGATCGGCGAATTCATCGACACGGAAGTCAAGTTCTATTCGTCCGGCATGTACCTGCGCCTGGCGTTTTCCGTGGCAGTCCACACCGACCCCGAGGTCTTCCTGATCGACGAAATCCTCGCCGTCGGAGATGAGCCGTTCCAGCGCAAATGCATAGCCAAGATTCAGGAACTGGCCCAGCAGGGCAAGACTCTGGTGGTTGTCAGCCACGACCTTGACCTGGTGTCGCGGATCTGTTCCCGGGGTGTCTATCTCGAGCATGGCAACGTATTATTCGACGGACCTATTCATGAGGCCGTTGCCCGCCTCCGGGCCTAGGCAGTGCCGCGGCCGGTATCGGCAGCGCATCTGTTGGGACCATGTCCACTGGACATGGTCCCAACAGGTTCCAGGCAAGCGCACACAGCGCAAAATACCGATGACGTTGTTTGAAAACCGAAAGAGAACTGTGACCTCTGTGCCGTCGGCGGCTGTCCTGACCCAGCCCCAGGGCTCCCCCGAGCGGGCCAGGCCCGCCAGCAACACGGGCACTTCCAGGGCGGGAAGGAACGGCCGGCGACTGGACATCCAGGGGCTGCGCACCCTGGCCGTGGGCATGGTGATCATCTATCACGTCTGGCCCGGCATTCTCCCCGGCGGTTTTGTCGGGGTCGACGTCTTTTTCGTCATCTCCGGCTTCCTGATCGTGGGATCGCTCGTCCAGGAACTGGCGCGTACCGGACACATCCGGCTCTCTACCTTCTACGCGAAACGGATCAGGCGCCTGCTGCCGGCTGCCACCACGGTTCTGCTGGCGACCATGCTGGGCGCCGTGGTCCTGCTGCCGCAGAACCGCTGGCAATCCATTTCCCTGGACGTCATCATGTCCGCCCTGCAAGTGCAGAACTGGAACCAGGCCTTCAGCGTGGACAGTTACGCCGCGGCGACCGCCCTGGTGTCCCCGGTGCAGCACTTCTGGTCCCTGGCCGTGGAAGAGCAGTTCTACCTGATCATTCCCGTCATCCTGCTGGCGGGAGTGGCCGTCACCGTGAAACGGCGCCTCCGGATCGAAACCGTCTCCTTATGGATCCTGGCGGTGGTGTCACTGGCGTCGTTCGTCCACAGCGTCGCCTTCTCGTCCTCCCAGCACGACATGGCCTACTTTGCGACCACCACGCGGATCTGGGAGCTGGGCGCCGGGGGCATCGGCGCCCTGCTGATTCCCAAATTGCGCCTGGGCCCGGTGCGGGCCTGGCTTTCGGGCTGGATCGGCCTGGGCGTGATCGTCTATTCCGCGATGGCACTCTCCGTTGCGATGGACTTCCCGGGCAGCATCGCCCTCCTGCCCGTCGCGGGGACATTGCTGCTGCTCACCGCGGGTTCGCCGGCGGCCGAACCGGCCACTCCGGGCAGCCCTGCCGGTTACTCGGCAAGCCGGGTCCTCAGCCTGCGGCCAGTGACCTACATCGGCGATCTCTCATATTCCCTCTACCTGTGGCATTGGCCCGTCGTCGTGATCTACGTCTTCCACCTCGGGCGGGCTCCGGGCGTCATCCAGGGAACCGCCATGGTGGCCATCAGCCTGGCCCTGGCGGTCGCTTCCTACCACCTCGTCGAGCAGAAGTTCCGGCACGGAAGCCCAGCCGCCCAAGGATCGACGCCCGGACGGTGGGGATTGCTGCGCCGGAATGCCTTCGTCCTGGCAGCAGGACTGATCGTGGCGTCGACGGTGGCAGCGGCGGTGCCGTGGGGCGTCGTGGAAGCCAAGTCGCAGCAGCTGAACGCGGCCATGAACCTGCGCGACTATCCCGGCGCGACGGCATTTGATCCCGTCCGGCCCGCCGCCGTCCCCGACGGCGTGCCCGTCCGGCCCGATCCCGCCGTCGCCATGAAGGATGTGCCACTGACCTGGACGGAGACGTGCGGGAAGTTCAACCCGGCCGTCACCGGGGTTGACCAATGCGTTTTCGGCGCGCCGGAGGCCACCCAGACGGTGGTCGTCGTCGGGGACTCACACGCCGCGCAGTACGTGGATCCGCTAGTGATTGCCGGCGCAGACGGGGGCTGGAAAGTACAGGCCATGGTCCGGAACGGATGCCCCTTCACGGCAGCGCCGGCCGCCAATGGCACCACGGTGTACCGCAGTTGCTCGGAACAGAACAAGGCCACATTGCAGCGCATCCTGACGCTGCGTCCACGGTTGGTGGTGGTATCGGGAATGGCGCCGGCCGGCTACCGCGAAGCCCTCAACTGGACGTGGGGCAGCCCGGAAGAACTCGTCAACGGCTATGTCCAGCTCCTGAAGCCGCTCCGGGAAGCCGGGATCCGCGTGGCCGTCGTGCCCGACACGCCGTATCCGGAATTTTCGGCACCGGACTGCGTCCAGGCCAATGGACCAGGCTCGCCCGCGTGCCAGTTCAGCGCATCCGACGCCGGCACCGCCGCAGACCCCCTGCAGCTGGCCGGAGCACGCGTGCCCGGCGTCGAGGTTCTGGATATGTCCGCCTATTTTTGCCGGCAGGGGATCTGCCCGGCCGTGATCGGCAACGTGCTCGTGTACCGGGACAACCACATGACCAACACCTTTGCCAAGACGCTGGCACCGGCACTGGCCCGACAACTCAGTTTCTAGGCAGCGGCCGCGGAGGTGCCCCCGGAGCCTGCCCCGCGGGCCAGGGACCGGCGCAGCCTGCGGGCAGGTTGCGGGCAAGGTGCCGCTGCAGGCTGCGGAACCTGCCCCGCAGCCTGCAGCACGCCGGGGTTCAGTTCCCGCAGGCCGTGACCTTGTAGAGCTTCGCCTCGCCCTGGCTGTCAATGAGCTGCACACCGGGGTTCGCTGCGAGATTCCGCAGCCCGGCGGGAGTGTGGTCTCCGCCGTGGACTTCGACCGGGCCGAAGTCCAGGATGTAGTAGGCATTCGCCGCGCGGACTGCCTGGCAGACGCTGGCGTCCGTCGTCACGTTGCCCATCGAATCGTAGATCCGCTTCACATCCGGAGAGACGTAGCTCATGACATGCAGCTGGGCCGACTTCCGCTCGCCCAGCGCGTAGGACAGCGCCGCACCGGTGTAGGGATTATCGATCAGCAGGGCATTTTCGGGGACAGTCTGGGGCAGGCGCTTCATGAGCTGGAGCTCGTCGGTGGAGACCAGCGGCGAATCGGCGGCGAGCCTGTAGTTCCTCGAGCCCTGCTCAACCTCCAGCTCCAGGCCGCCCTGCTGTCCCAGGGCGATGGCGGCCAGCACGACGGCGGCGATGCCCACGGTCCGGTAGGCCGCGGTTCCGGCGCGCCCCCAGCGCGGAGAGCCGTCAAGGGCCACCGCGAGGGCCTTGGACCGGCCGCGCACCGTCAGGATGCGGCGCCCTGCCCAGTCAATGCCGACGGCGACCAGCAGGACCGCAACCAGCGGCAGCAGGGCGGCAATCCGGTAGCTGTCGTTGTACCAGACGCCGGTGAGGAAGTCCCGGGTTTCCGACCTGGTGAAGCCGGAGACCACAACGAACAGATAGCTGAACAAGGCGAAGACGGCGGCGATCCACAAACGCTGCCAGCGGTCCTGGAAGCACGCCCAGAGGCCGAGGAATACCAGCGGGGCCACGAGCCAGGCCAATGCCAGGCCATCGGGGGAGATGGTGACGGCTTCGCCGATGGCCTTCGGAATGCTCTGGTAGGGGCCCCAGAACGAAGCCTCCAAGGGCGGGCGCAGATTGGTCCACAGCAGGTCGAACGCGACGGCGTACCCGGCGACCGGCAACGCCAGCCTCAAGACGTACGAGCGGGCGCGGGCCTGCTTCCGCCGAAGGGCAGCCGCAGAGCGCCACACCAGCGTCACCACCATGGGCAGTGTCCACGTCAGCCAGGCCATGAACGTCGTGGGATGGGCGACAATCAGGCCGGTGAGCGCCAGCAGCAGGGCAAGTATCGACGCGAGATCGCGGCGGACCAGTCCGGGCGCCAACCCGGCACACGCCGCCGCCAGGGCGACGCTGGAGGGCAACACGCTAATGGCCAGCAGATTGGGATACAGGACCCCAAAGTCCATCATGAGCAGCGGGAAGGCACCCAGCGACGCCGCCGCAATGCCTGCGGCGACCAGCGCGGCCGGGCGTCCCCCCACCACGGACCGCGCCAACAGGAGGCATCCCAACGGCCAGAACACGGCCGCAAGGACGATGCTGGTGATATTGACGGCGAGCGGGACGCTCGCGCCCGTTGCCATGGCGACGAGGGTGGCTACAGCGTTCCAGCCGGCCGGGTAGGCGCCGCCGCCGGTCATCGCACCCAGGGTCAACGACGACGCCTGGCCGGTATCCAGGGCAAACCTGACCGAATTCAGGTGGAAGACGGCGTCATACGTCTGGGAAATGGCCTGCGGGCTGCCGATGAGGTGGACGGTGTGGACGGCGAGGAGCCCGCCGGCGATGACGGCTCCGGCCAGCGCCGCGAGGTCGCCGCGGACGTCCGGCACCCTCAACGGATTCAGGCCGGTTGCGGCCGGGCCGGAGGGCCGGAACCGCGCCGCCCACAAACCGAGCAGGGACAGAGCCACCGCCACCACGGCCACGGGGAGCAGCCCGAACTTAACCTTTAGGAACGGGGCCAACGTGGAGGTGATGACCACAACACCCACGGTCAGTGCAGGGGCCAGCGCCAGGGCGCTGAATCCCCTGAATCGCAGGGCAACGGAGATGATCAGCCCGGGCAGGACCAGGACAGCGCAGGCGATCAGGACCTGCGGTAAGACGGACATCCACATGAAGGGTTACGGCTCCAGGAGTTCGAGGAGGTACGCGCCGTACCCGCTCTTGACCAGCGGCTCGGCGCGCTGGCGGAGTTCATCGTCGCTCAGGAAGCCCTGGCGCCAGGCGATCTCCTCCGGGGCGCCGATCTTCAGGCCCTGCCGGTTCTCGACCGTCCGGATGAAGTTCGACGCGTCGTTGAGGTCATCGAAGGTTCCGGTGTCCAGCCAGGCCGTGCCGCGGGGCAGGATTTCGACGCGGAGCTTGCCCCTTTCGAGGTAGGTCCGGTTGACGTCGGTGATTTCCAGCTCGCCGCGGGGCGAGGGCTTCAGGTCCTTGGCGATCCCGACGACGTCGTTGTCGTAGAAGTACAGGCCGGGCACGGCGTAGTGGGACTTGGGCCGCTCCGGCTTTTCCTCCAGCGAGACGGCCTGGCCGGCGTCGTCGAACTCCACGACACCGTAGGCTTTGGGGTTCTTGACCCAGTAGCCGAAGACGGCACCGCCGTCGATGTTTTCATGCTTGCGCAGCTGGGTTCCCATCCCCTGGCCGTAGAAGATGTTGTCACCCAGCACCAGGGCAACCGTCTCGTTGCCGATGTGCTCCTCGCCGAGGATGAAGGCCTGCGCCAGTCCGTCGGGGGAGGCCTGCTGGACGTAGCTGAGGTTGATGCCGAACTGCGAACCGTCGCCGAGGAGGCGCTTGAACTGCTCGGCGTCATGCGGGGTGGTGATGATCAGGATGTCCCGGATGCCGGCCAGGATCAGCGTCGACAGCGGGTAGTAGATCATCGGCTTGTCGTATACCGGGACGAGCTGCTTGCTGATGCCGTGGGTGATGGGATGAAGACGAGAACCGGTCCCGCCGGCAAGAATTATTCCGCGCATGGTATACATACTCTCCTACCGGTCTGCACTCGGCCAAACCCGTGGAGGCCCTGCCGGCCCGCGTGCCCGGTGGTGTCAGGCCGAATGCCGGCGCCCGGTCCGTCCGCGGAGGCCGTCGGCGGTGCCGCGGAGCGCCGAGCCGAGCCGGGCGGTGCGGCCGGGCGCCAGCAGGGTCACGATCAGCAGGTGCCGCAGATCGCCCCACATCCCGCCGGCCACCCAGGCGGGATACCGCACCGCGTACCGGCGGCCCGTGACGAGGCGGTTCCTGAAGATGTAGTAGTAGCGCCAGGTCGCGGCGGTGCGCACCTGCAGCGGGCGGCCGCCCGCCGGGACGGGCCGGCCGAACACCTTGGCCTCCACCATCGTTCCCAGGGAGTGGTCGAACTCCGCCGCCGCGAGGACGGTGGGCAGGCCCGCGGCGAGTGCGCGGTAATAGTACTCGGTGTCGACCAGGTCGATGAAGAGCTCTTCCCAGAACCCGCCAAGGGCGTCCAGCGTGCCGGCCGGGATCAGGAGGCCCGACTGGATCGGCTCCCGGCCCAGGGCGACGCCGTTCCGGGTCCCGGCGCGCAGCACCGGGTTTCCGTGGATCCTGGACGGGGAGATGAGACCGGGCTCGAGGCCGGCGGCCCGCGCGTCCGCAGCGGCACGGCGCAGCGCCTGCACATAACCCGCGGGCAGCAGGGAGTCCTGGTCCACGGTCAGGATGAAGTCCGGGTTCCCGTGCCGGCGTGCCGTGCGGATGCCGGCGTTCAAGGCGGCGCCGATGCCGGCGTTCTCCGGGAGGCGCACCACTTCTGCGCCGGCCGCGGCCAACGCGGCGAAGATCGGCTCGAAGCCGGGGCCGCCGCCGTCGTCAACCACCACGACGGCGTCCACCTGCTCCCGCAGCGATTCGACGTTGCCGATCAGCGCCGCCGTGGGCCGGAACGCGGTGACGACGCCGGTGACGCCGGTGGCGCCCGTGGCAGGGACGGGGGACTCGCCGGTCACGTGGGGTTCGCTCACTTTCCGAAGGAATGCCGCAGGAGGATGCCGAGCGTCCCGGAGGCACTTTGCCGGAGCGTGCCGGCGAGGATCAGGAGTGCGTGCGCACGGGACGTGAGCCGCAGCCGGGCCGCGCGGGCCGCCTTGCGCCAGCCCTTCGCCGTGCACAGCGCCGCGGCCAGGTCGAAGAAGTCGCGCTCACCGATGAAGCGGGACCCGTCGACGAGTTTCGCGGACGACGCGCTGTGAGTGTGCCGGCGGTATTCGAAGCAGATATCCGGGACGATCAGCAGCTCGGCCCCGCCAAGCACCATGTCCATGACGAGGGCGAGATCCTGGATGACGGGGAAACCGTCACGGAAATCGTAGTCCCGGATCCGGTCGCGGCGGAAGGCCAGGGAGGGCCAGTAGAGCCAGTCGCCGTGCAGGAGGCTGACCGCCAGCCGCTCGCCGCCCACGAGCCGGGACCCGGTGCCGCGCGGTTTGACCAGCCGCTGCTTGACGATGTCCACCAGGGGAACGGAGGGTTTGCCGTCCTCGTCGATGATCTGGACGCCGGGCTGGATAATCCAGGCGTCGGGGAATTCGGCGTGGGCGCGGAGCACGACGTCCACGAAGTTCGGCAGCAGAAGGTCGTCGCATCCCATGACCACCAGGACGTCCTGGCTGGCCAGCGAGACGCAGGTCCTGAAGTTCTCGGTGATGCCCTCGTTCTTGTCCTTGCGGATATACGTGATCCGGGGATCGTCCGCGGCCTCGACGTAGCGTCTGACGTCGTCGCCCGGGTAAGCGTCGTCAACCACCGTCAGGCGCCAGTCCGGGCTGGTCTGGGCCAGGACGCTGTCGACGGCCAGTTTCATGTAGTTAACGTCGCCCCAGTAGGGGATAAAGATGTCCAGTGCCACCGGGGCCTCCTACTTCGTCGTCGGCGTCGCCGGAGCGTCGCCGTCCCGGGAGGACATGTCCTCGACCATGGTCCGGAGGATGGCCACTTCCTCCGCGAGGGTGCGGGTCTCGTCCTCGACCACGGACAGCTCCCAGGACAAGTGCAGGCAGACACCGAGCAGCAGCAGGATGCTGATGATGAACAGCAGATTGGACGGCAGCTGGACGCCGACGCGTTCGGCCACGATCGTCAGCAGGCTCGGAAACGCGGCCAGAACCAGCGTGCCGATGCCCACGAAGAGCCAGAGTGCTGCGTATTTCTCGCGAAGCTTCTTCCGGCGGAGCATCTCGAAGACGACGCCGACGATCGCCAGGGCAAGGAAAAAGGCGGGCCAGTTGCCCATTAGACGGCTCCTTTGGCGGCCAGTGCGGGGTCGGAAATGGTGGACCGCTTGCGGGTCAGCGCGAACATGAGGGCGAAGACGGACCGGCCGAGGTAGACGGCGGACTTGACGGGGTTGTGACTGGGAGTCCCGCCTTGGCGCGGGCGCATTTCCACCGGGACCTGGGTGACCCGGCAGCCGGAGCGGATCGCCACCACCAGGGAGTCGATGGTGTCACCCAGATACTCCGCAGGGTAGTGGTCCAGGTACTGGTTGATGGCGCGCCCGTTCGCGGCCCGGAAGCCGCTGGTCACGTCCGTGAGCCGGGTCTTGGCCAGTCCTGAGATGACCTTGGCGAGGAGCTGCATGGCCCACTTGCGGGGTCCGCTGACCGAATAGTCGCCGCGGTCGGCAAAGCGGGCACCGATGGAGATGTCCGCGTGCTCCAGGCCTGCCAGGACCTCGTGGATATTGCGGGGATCGTGCTGTCCGTCGGCGTCCACCTGGATCACGCGCTGGTAACCGAGGCGCTGGGCGTACTTGAAACCGGCCCTCATGGCACCGCCGACGCCCAGGTTGAACGGCAGCGTCAGGACGGTGGCGCCAGCGTCTTTCGCGACCGTCGCGGTGGCATCCGCAGAGCCATCATTGACCACCAGGACATCGTAGGGCCGGCCGACGCTGAGCACTTCCCGGACGGTATTCCCCACGGACTCGGCTTCGTTCCACGCCGGCATTATGACCAGCACACGGGTCGAGTCAAGAATTTTCATAGTTCTCCAATATATCAACGGCCCGGAGGCGGCTGACGGAGTGGGCGGCGTCCGGCTCGGGATTCGTGATCACCCGGGGGCATGCGGTGTTGACGGCGGCGACCGGCCGCGGGCATCCGGCGATCACGCTGCTGATCCTACCTTCCGGCCCCGGCCGCGGGCGCCCGCTGGCAGGATCCGGAGGGAAGGGCGCAGCAGGCCCAGGAACAGGACGGCCTCGCTCACTGCCATGCCCAGGGCGATGCCGGGAACGTTGGCCGCCAGCCCGGCCGCCACCATGAGCAGCACGCCGACGACGGCGGAAACCGCGGTCCACATCAGCACCGACTTCTGGCGCTGGGCCGGGATCAGCACATTCCGGATCAGGGGCGTCGATGAGGAGATGAAGAAGAAGGACACCCCGTAGAACAGGCAGGTCAGGGTGTCCGCGCGGACAGCTTCGCCGAACATCACGCCGGAGACCCACGGGCCGAACAGTGTGAGGAAGATCCCGCCCGCGAGCCCCAGGGCCGCGTGGGCAGCCATGGCCGCGAAGTGGCGGCGGCGCGGGTCGGCGGCATCGTGCTCCAGGGTCCAGCCCTGGAACGTGTTGCCGAGCGCCACGATCGTGAAGAGCCCCAGGCGGTAGATGGCGTCCGCCGAGGCGAAACCGGCCGTGGCAGCGGCCGACGGCACCGTCGCGGTGGCGATCGGAACCGGGGACGAGCCGTAGGCGCTTCCCGTGAAGTTGATGCCGGCCGTACCCGCGGTGGGCACGATCTCCCGCACGACGGTCCGCGGGCTCCGGGGCAGCCAGGTCCGGGGTTCGCCGAACCGGCGGTGGAATGCGATCAATGCCACGAGCGTCGTAAAGACCGAGACCAGCCCGTAGGTCCAGACTTGTCCGGTGAGCAGGATGACCGGGGCGCTGATGATGGCCGCGAAGAAGCGGGGGAGGGTGTCGTAGACGGCGAGGATCCGGGGCTGGCCGGTGCCGATGCCGTACCACGCCGGCGAGAAACCGGTCAGCGCCGTGGCCCAGGCCATGGTGATGGCATCGAGGCGGAAACCCTCCCGGGCCACGAGCGCGACGATCACGCTCATGACGGGCAGCACGACGACCGCGAGCAGGATCCGCGAACGGACGCTCCTGGAATAAAGTGCCGCCCGCAGCGGGAAGGCGCCGGCACGGGCAATCTCGACCGGGCCGGAGATGTTCCAGCTCCAGAGAATGATGGTCGACGCAAAGATGCCAATGGCCTGGCCGGAGGTGATGCTGGACCAACCGGCGGCCCCCACGACGCGCGAAACGACCGGGAGGAGCAGGAACGGCAAGACCAGTGCCAGCAGCGGCAACAGGGTGAAGCCTGCAAGCCTGAACAGAACGGGTCTCATGCGGTACGGTCCTCGTGCTGGGGGGCTTGACCTAACGATGATACGCGATTGCCCCGCACCGGCCCCTGGCCCAGGAGTCGCCTAGAGTGGTTCGCATGAACGACGAGAATGGCCCCGGCGTGCCGAAGATCAGGGCTAGCGTGTGCATGGCCACCTACAAGGGTGCGGCCTTTGTCCGGGAGCAGATAGCGTCCATCCTCGCCGAGTTGGGTCCCGACGACGAGCTCGTCGTGGTCGATGATGCGTCCCCCGACGAGACTGCCGCGATCGTGGAGGGGATCGATGATCCGCGGATCCGCCTCGTCCGCTCGCCTGTCAACCGGGGGTACGTGCGCAGCTTCGAGGAAGCGATCCGGCTGAGCCGGGGGGAGTACGTGTTCCTGTCCGACCAGGACGATGTCTGGATTCCGGGCCGGCTGGAGCTGATGCTCGCTGCCTTGTCCGGTTCTATGGTGGTCGCCAGCAATTTCGACATGCTGGGCGGCGGGAGCCGGCCCTGGATTCCGCGGCTGAAGTCCGCGGACTCGCGGCGGCACGTGGCAAACTTGTTCGCCATCCTGATCGGGTACCGGGCGTACTACGGCTGCGGCATGGCCTTCCGCCGGGAGGCTGCCCGCTACTTCACCCCGATTCCCGCTTACGTCCGGGAATCACACGATCTCTGGCTGGCCATCTGCGGCAATGTAGCCGGATCGATAACCCACCTTGACGAGTCGACCATTTACCGCCGGATCCACGAATCGAACCAGACGCCTGCCGGCCTGCGGTCGCTGCCCAAGATCGTCGCGGCCCGCGTGATGCTGGTCCGGCTCATGGTCGAAGCCCTCCGGAGGACCCGCCGGCGGGTCTGAGCCGGCAACGGCCTTTCGGTAAGCTGGCCTCATGCAGAAACTCCTCGTCACCGGCGGCGCCGGCTTCATCGGCTCCAATTTCGTCCACTACGTACTGGAGAACACCGACCACCACGTCACGGTCCTCGACAAGCTCACCTACGCGGGCAATGTGGAGTCGCTGGCGGGCCTGCCTGCAGGCCGGTTCACGCTGGTGCAGGGCGACATCTGCGACGCCGCCGTGGTGGAGCGCCTGGTGGCCGGGTCCGACGTCGTGGTGCACTACGCCGCGGAATCCCATAACGACAACTCGCTGCACGATCCGCGCCCGTTCCTGGACACCAACATCATCGGGACCTACACCCTGATCGAGGCCGCGCGGAAGCACAACAAGCGCTTCCACCACATCTCCACCGACGAGGTCTACGGCGATCTCGAGCTCGATGACCCGGAGCGGTTCACCGAGAGCACGCCCTACAACCCCTCCAGCCCGTATTCCTCCACGAAAGCGGGCTCGGATCTGCTGGTCCGCGCCTGGGTGCGGTCCTTCGGCCTGCAGGCAACCATCAGCAACTGCTCCAACAACTACGGTCCGTACCAGCACGTGGAGAAGTTCATCCCGCGCCAGATCACCAACGTGATCGACGGCATCCGTCCCAAGCTGTACGGCAAGGGCGAGAACGTCCGTGACTGGATCCACGCCAACGACCACTCGTCCGCTGTCCTGGCGATCATCGCCGAGGGCCGGATCGGGGAGACCTACCTGATCGGCGCCGACGGCGAGAAGAACAACAAGGACGTCGTCGAACTGATCCTCAAGCACATGGGCCAGGCGCCGGACGCGTACGAGCACGTGGTGGACCGGCCCGGCCACGACATGCGGTATGCCATCGACTCCTCCAAGCTGCGCGAGGAACTCGGCTGGAAGCCGCAGTTCTCCAACTTCGAGGCCGGCATCGAAGACACCATCGCCTGGTACCGGAACAATGAGGACTGGTGGCGGCCCCAGAAGGCCGCCACGGAAGCGAAGTACAAGGAACAAGGCCAGTAGATTATGTCGATCGAGTTCTCGAAAAAGCTCACAGCGCACGAAACCCCGATCCCCGGCGTCGTCCTCTACGACCTTCCGGTCCACGGTGACAACCGGGGCTGGTTCAAGGAGAACTGGCAGCGGGAAAAGATGGTGGCGCTTGGCCTGCCCGACTTCCGTCCGGTGCAGAACAACATCTCGTTCAACGAATCCGCGGGCACCACCCGCGGCATCCATGCCGAGCCGTGGGACAAGTTCATCTCCGTGGCCACCGGCAGGATTTTCGGCGCCTGGGTGGACCTGCGCGAAGGCCCGACCTTCGGCGCCGTGTTCACCGCCGAGATGGACCCCAGCCAGGCCATCTTCATTCCCCGCGGGGTCGGGAACGCCTTCCAGACGCTGGAGGACAACACCGCCTACACCTACCTCGTCAACGACCACTGGTCCGCCGACGCCCAGGGCCAGTACACGTTCCTGAACCTCGCCGACGAGACCGCGGCCATCAGCTGGCCGGTGCCGCTGGGCCGGGCCGAGCTCTCGGACAAGGACAAGGCGCACCCGCGCCTGGCGGACGTCACGCCGATGCCGCCGAAGAAGGTCCTTGTGGTCGGCGCCAACGGCCAGCTCGGCAAGGCGCTGCGCCGGCAGTACGACGGCGACCCGTCCGTTGAGTTTGCCGGCCGGGACGATTTTGACCTCGGCAGCGAGGACGCCTTCGCCGGACGGAACTGGAAGAACTACTCCACGATCATCAACGCCGCGGCCTACACCGCCGTGGATGCCGCCGAGTCGGCCGAGGGCCGCGCGGCCGCCTGGGCGGTCAACGTCACGGCCGTGGCGCTGCTGGCCCGCACCGCCGTCGAACACGACCTCACCCTGGTGCACGTGTCCTCGGACTATGTCTTCGACGGCACGCGCGCCACGCACGACGAATCGGAGCCGGTGGCGCCGCTGGGCGTCTACGGCCAGACCAAAGCCGCGGGCGACGCCGTCGTCAGTGTGGTGCCCCGGCACTACATTGTGCGCACCAGCTGGGTGATCGGTGAGGGCAACAACTTTGTCCGCACCATGGCCTCGCTGGCCGAGCGCGGCATCGAACCGTCGGTGGTTGATGACCAGATCGGGCGGCTGAGCTTCACCGAAGACATCGCCGCCGGCATCCGGCACCTGCTGGAATCGGGCGCCGAGTACGGTGTCTACAACCTCAGCAACGACGGCGAGCAGCAGTCCTGGGCGGACATCGCCGCGGACGTCTACGAACTCTCCGGCAAGCCGCGGGAGGCCGTGACCGGTGTGAGCACCGAGGAGTATTTCAAGGGCAAGGCCGTTTCGCCGCGGCCGCTGAACAGCGCCCTCAACCTGGACAAGATCA
The DNA here is from genome assembly GCF_056395875.1 of Arthrobacter sp. 05T45. Classification (NCBI taxonomy): domain Bacteria; kingdom Bacillati; phylum Actinomycetota; class Actinomycetes; order Micrococcales; family Micrococcaceae; genus Arthrobacter; species Arthrobacter sp. 05T45. The sequence continues at coordinate 118,591 of NZ_JBFTKI010000007.1, forward strand.
AGGCGACCGGGTTCACCGTTCCTTCCGCGGCGGAGCGGCTGAGCGACTACCTCGGTTCCTGATTCAACGGTCTTCGCCCCGGGCACCTGAACGCAGACCGGCCCCCGCATGTGCGGGGGCCGGTCTCTTTTGCGTGGTGCGGCGTCAGCCACGACCGCTAATAGGTGAGCGTTTGGCACCCCAGCAGGGAGTTGTTCAGGCTCAGCATCGAGACCGCGACGCCGTAGGCGCACACCCGGTACTGGCCGCGCTGGGTGATGGGGACCGATGACGTGAAGCCGTGGTTGCCGACCGTGTCGAGGGACCGGTTGACGTCCGGGCGCTTCTGGTCGGCCATGAAGGCGTACCCCTTCCGGATCCCGTCAGGCGAGGTCACGTAGACGTGGTCCGGGATCGATGAGGCGGGGAAGGACGGATCCAGGGTCCAGCCGGATGCCTTGATGGAGGCTTTGCCGCTGGTGACCTGGATCGAGGCCGCATCCAGGTAACCCATGGTGGCGGGGGTCGGGGCCGCGCTGATGGACTTGCAGGCCAGCAGGGTGTTGCCGGCCGTGACCGGGGCGATGCCGATGGCATAGGCGCACACGGTGTACTTCCCGGCACCAGTCAGCGGGACCGAGACCTGGAAACCGTGGTCACCGACCGTCTGCAGCGCGGCGTTGACGTCCGGACGCGGGCGGTTCGCGGTGAAGGCGTAGCCGGGATTGGTTCCGTTGGGCGACTGGACGTAAACGTGCACGGGCACGCTCTTGCCTGGCTGCACCGGATCCAGTGCCCATCCGCTCACCTGGAAGTTCGCGGCGTTGGGCGCCTGGGTGAGGGACACCGAATCGTAGGAGCCGAAGGGTGCGGGGTTGGCCTCGACGTTTGTGGTCTTGCAGGACAGCAGCACGTTGGCGTTGCGCCCGATCCCGTAGACGCACGCACGGTACGCTCCCGGAACGGTGGCTTTGACCTGGTAGTCGAAGCCATGGGCCAGCCCCAGGCCGGTCGCGTCCGCGACATCCTTCCGGGCGACGTTGGCGCTCATCCGGTACCCGGTGGTTTTCCCGGCCGGGTCGGTGACGTAGGCGTCGGCATAGCTGGAAGCCGAGGGGTTGGCGAGGTCGGCTGCCCAGCCCTTGAGCTGCAGCGTGACCTTGTCGGCCGTGCGGACCTGGCCGAAGCTGTCGAAGGACCCCGTCGGTGCCTCCACCCCGGTGGCCCGGAGCGACTTGCAGTCCAGGAGTGTGTTGCCGAAGGACCCGATGGCGTAGGCACAGACCTTGTATGTGCCCGAAGCCGTGATCCGGACCGTGCCGTCGAAGCCGTGCAACGGACCGTAGCCGAGGGCCTGGTCAACATCGGGCCGGGGCTGGTTGGCCTGCCAGGCGTAGCCCTTGGTGGTCCCGGACGGATCAGTCACGTAAATGTGGGTCTGGATCGAGGACGATGTCCTGGCCAGGTCTGCCGACCAGCCCCGGGCGCGCAGGGAGACCGCGGCGCCGTCGCGGGTTACGGAGAGGTCGTCGAAGGACCCGGTGGGCAGCGGCGTCCCGGCGAAGCGCTGGAGTGAGGCATAGTCGCCATTCCAGATATTGGAGTCACCCACGAACGGCCCGGTGCTGCTGTATTGCCACATGCTGAAAACGCTCCAGCTGGAGGGGACGGGCCCGGCGTTGTCCGTGGCGGAGAGCGGGTAGGACGCGACCCACAGCGGGTAGTCGCCGAAACCCGCCGCGTTGGCCGTGCACTGGTTCCACCACGACGTGTTGGTGTAGATGACGGGAAGGCGGCCCGTGAGGGCCCGCATGGTGTTCCCGAAGTCGCGCACCCATGACGTCAGCTGCGAGGGGGACATGCCGTAGCAGGTGTTGCCGAAGTAGAAGCCGTTGATGGTGCGGCCGGCGTAGGGGTTGAATTCGAAGTCGAGGACCGGGGGCATGGTCCGGCCGTCGGCACTCCAGCCGCCGCCGTTCTGGACGAAGAAGCGTGCCTGGTCGGCTCCCGAGGACCAGTTCGGGATCGCGAAGTGGTAGGCGCCCCGGATCATCCCGACGCTGCGGGCGCCGTCGTACTGGGCGCCGAAGGAATCATTGGTGAAGTAGTTGCCTTCGCTGGCCTTGACGTAGGCGAAGCGGGCCCCCATGTTCCACTGGCTTTGCCAGTTCACGCTGGTCTGGTGGCCGCTGACGTCCAGGCCTTTGACCCCGTACGACGGCGACCACGTGCCCTGCGTGGTAAGCGATTCAATGGCGGCGGACTCGGTGGTCGCCTTCAGAAGTGGCGACGGAGCGCTGACCCGGGCGGAGCGCTGGCCCATCTCGGCGCCACCGGGGCCGACCGCCGCGGCCATGGCCGCCCGGTCCTTGACGCCGCCCGGCGCCGCCGCGGACTGTGCCGCTGCCTGCGTTGGGGTCGGTGCCGGTGACGGTGCCGCTGCCTGTGTTGGGGTCGGTGCCGGGGCGGCCGTGGCGGCCGGGCGGGCCGTTGCGGATGGCGCCGGCACGGTGCTCGTGACCGTCGGCGACGGACTGGCAGGCGGCGTGGCAGACGCCGGGGGCGTGGCCGGCTGCTCGACGGCGGTTGCCGGCGACGGAACGCCGGTGATGGCCAGCAGGGTGGCGGCGAGGAGAATGGCCCCTGCCCGGCGGCATCGGTGGCTGGTGGGGGGATATAGGGTGCGCTTCATGTTCCGCTCCGGGGCAATGGCACGCTGTGGGAGCCGCGCCACACGGTCTCGCGCCCGAGGGGCTACGAAGAGAGCTGGCCGGGCTGAGAGAATGTCTGACTTAACGCGCTCACCCTAACATCGGCCGACATCTGAGACCAGTGATTCAAGTGTTACTAAAGTGAAAGTTGTCATGTTGAAACCAGGCGGTTATCCACATGCACCCACGGCACCCCTTGCCGGGCCGGTTGCCCGCCCTTAGTTTTAACCCCATCGCGCCGGCACAGGGGCGGCAGTCATATGGGGGTCCAGGTGGAGGCTGTACGCATCGTTGAGGATGAGGTCCGTGAGCTGATCCGCCGGCGGGGCCTTGACCCCCTGCGGGAGTCCGGCGAAGTCCGGCGCCTGGTCGAGGCGGCTGTCAGCGACTACGACGAACGGGCCCTCCTGGCGCCGCTGCCCCCGCTGGGCCCGTTGGAGTCAGCCCGGAGATTCGTCTTCGACGCTGTGGCGGGCTTTGGTGCGCTCCAGCCGCTCCTGGACGATCCGGGCATCGAGGAAATCTGGCTCAACGCGCCGAATGAAATCTACGTGGCGCGCAACGGCGAATCGGAACTGACCTCCGTTTCGCTGACGGACCAGCAGGTCCGGGACCTTGTGGAACGGATGCTGAAGAGCTCAGGCCGGCGCCTGGACATGTCCTCGCCGTTCGTGGATGCGGCGCTCCCGGACGGCTCCAGGCTGCACGTCGTGATCCCGGACGTCACCCGGCGTCACTGGGCCATCAACATCCGCAAGTTCGTCGTCAAAGCCAGCCGGCTCGAGCACCTGGTGGAGTTAGGAACGCTCACCCCGCAGGCGGCCAGGTTCCTCGGCGCGGCCGTCGCCAGCGGCCTCAACATCCTGGTCTCGGGCGCCACGCAGGCGGGCAAAACCACTATGCTCAACTGCCTCGCCGCCAGCATCGGCACCCGCGAACGGGTCATCACGGTGGAGGAAATCTTTGAACTGCAGCTGCCGCTCCGCGACGTCGTCGGTCTTCAGTGCCGTCAGCCGAACCTGGAGGGGCAGGGGGAGATTCCGCTGCGCCGCCTGGTCAAGGAGGCCCTGCGCATGCGGCCGGACCGGCTGGTGGTCGGGGAAGTCCGGGAGGCCGAGAGCCTGGACATGCTCATCGCTTTGAATTCCGGACTTCCCGGGATGTGCACCGTGCATGCGAACTCCGCCCATGATGCCGTGACAAAAATCTGCACGCTGCCGCTGCTCGCCGGCGACAACATCTCCAGCGCGTTCGTAGTGCCCACCGTCGCGTCCTGCATCGATCTGGTGGTCCATTGCAGCAGGCACGCCAGCGGGCGCCGACAGGTCACCGAGATCCTGTCCCTGGGCCGCCGGGTGGAAAACGGGATCATCGAGTCATCCATGGTGTTCACGATGTCGGACGGGCAGCTTCTGCCCAAGGCCAACTCCATGCCCGCCGCGGAAAAGTTTGCCCGCTCCGGGTACGACGTCGCGGCGCTGCTGGAGCAGCGGTGATGGCGCCGCTGGTCGGGATGGTGGGCGGCGCCGGCCTCCTGCTGATCTGGTGGTCCGCATGGGAGACGCCTGAGAGCGTGCGGCGCAGGCCCCGGACCAGCCGGCTTGAGGACCTCCTGCGGTCGGCGGGCATCGAAAAGGTCAGCGCGGCAGGGCTGCTCGCCTCGTGCCTTGGACTCGGGGCCTTCACAACGCTCGCGTTCTTCGCAGTTACCGGGTCTTGGCCGATCTCGGCATGTTTTGGCCTGTTCGGCGGCTGGCTGCCGATGGCGATGGTCCGGTGGCGTGCCAGAAAGCGCACGGCTGTCCTCCGCCAGCTCTGGCCCGACGTCGTTGACCATTTGCGCTCAGCCATCAGGGCCGGCCTGTCGCTGCCGGAGGCCCTTATCCAGCTGGGCGACAAGGGCCCCGTGGAGCTTCGCCACGTGTTTGTGGACTTTGGCTCCGACTACCGGTCGGGAGGCCAATTCGATCCCTCACTCACCCGGCTCAAGGACCGTCTGGCCGATCCCGTGGCGGACCGGATCGTCGAGGCCCTCCGGCTCACCCGGGAGGTGGGCGGTTCGGACCTCGGGAGGCTGCTGGGAACCCTCGCGGAGTTCCTGCGGGAAAGTGCCAGGACCCGGAGTGAGCTGGAGGCAAGGCAATCCTGGACCGTCAACGCCGCACGCCTGGCCGTCGCTGCGCCCTGGATTGTCCTGGTGTTGCTGGCCAGCCGTCCTGAGGCTGTGATGGCGTACAACACCCCGCTCGGCGCTGCCGTCCTTTTGGGCGGCCTTGCCGTCTCCCTGCTGTCCTACGCCATCATGCTGCGTATCGGGGCGCTGCCGGAAGAACAGCGGGTCCTCCGGTGACCGGCCTGATGGCCGGCGCCACGGTGTGCGGGGCCATGCTCGGGGCGGGCCTGTGGCTGTTCCTCGTCCGGCTCCCCTTCATGCGCCCAACGACGTTCGTCGAACGTATCGAACCGCAGCTGAGAACCCACAGCCTCGAATCCCGGCTTTTGCGCACCGCCCCGCGGAACGTCACACCGTTTGGGCCGCTCGAACGGATCCTCCGCCCGGCGTTCCGGGACGGTGCCAGGTCCCTGGGCCGGATCAACCTTGGCGCGACGGCGTTAAACCGCAGGCTCGCCCGCGCCGGCAGCGCCAAAACAGCCGTGGACTTCCGGGCTGAGCAACTCCTCTGGGCGGCCGGCGGATTCGTCCTCGCCGTCGGCGTCGTGGCGCTCGCCGGTTCGATCGGCCGCTTCAGCCCGTTCGTCGCCGTCGTGGCCGTCGTGGGCAGCGCCGTCGGCGGGTTCCTGCTCCGGGACTACCTGTTGGGCGCGCACATCAAGAAACGGGAGACGCGGATGATGGCGGAGTTTCCGAGCATCGCCGAACTCATGGCCCTGGCCGTCAGCGCCGGCGAAAGTGCCACCGGTGCCCTGGACAGGGTCTGCCGCAGCGCGCGGGGTGAGCTCTCGCAGGAATTCGGCCGTGTCCTCGCCGAGACCCGGTCCGGCAAGCCCCTCGTGGAAGCCCTCCACGAGTTCTCGTCCAGGACGGATCAAGGGCCGCTGCTCCGTTTCGTGGACGGGATGATCGTGGCCGTCGAACGTGGAACACCCCTCGCCGACGTCCTCCGGGCGCAGGCACAGGATGTCCGGGACACAGCCAAGAGGGAGCTCATGGAGTCCGCCGGCAAGAAGGAAATCGGCATGATGGTGCCGCTTGTCTTTGGCGTCCTGCCGCTCACGGTCTTCTTCGCCGTCTTCCCCGGTCTGGCCGCCATCAGTCTCGGACTCTAGGAACCTGGCGAACGACGACGACGGACAGCCGACGACGGACAGCCGGCGGCTGCCCACCGGCCGGCCCGGGCAGGACTCAAGAAAAGTCATACGAGGAGGGAACAGGATACGAAGGACGCCCTGCAGCTGGCCGGCCAGCCTGGGGCACACGGTGCACGATCTGCCGGCGACACGTCACGAACCATCAGATCCAAAACAGGACTCCGGAAAAACAGAAAACCAGAAAACAGAAAACCAGAGAACCAGGAAAGAGGACACGGTGAAGAACTTCGGAACCCGGGCGGCATTGGCGGCCTGCGCGCTCAGCATGTTGACCTGGTGGTCTGCTCCGTCGCAAGCGCGGGCGGGGGACCACTCTGACGTGGGAACCGCCCATCCCCAGCGCGGGGACGTCCCCGGCTGGGTCATGATCACCCTCATGTCGGCAGTCCTCGTGGCCGCCCTGCTCGCCCTCGCCGGTCCTGCGCTTGAGGGACTCTTCAACCAGGCCATGGACAAGGTCGGACAGTAGGCGATGGCAGCCCAGGGCGGGGGGACCGGGCGCCAGATCGAAAGCGGGGAAAACCGCAAGGGCGTAGAGCGGGGCGCTGCAGTGGTGGACTTCGTGCTGATCGGTGCGTTGCTCACCTTGCTCTTCCTCGCGATCGTCCAGCTCACCCTGGTACTTCACGTCCGGAATACGCTGATCGACGCCGCCGCCTCGGGCGCCAGATACGGCACGTTGGCCGACCGCAACGACGGGGACGCCAAGGAACGGACTGTCCAGCTGATCACCGCGGCGCTCAACCCGGATTTCGCGCGGGACGTGGGGACAAGCGAATCGACGTTCCAGGGCATCCGCACACTCGAGGTGACCGTCCGGGCACCCCTGCCGGTCATCGGCTTCATCGGTCCCCGGGCGCTCTTGGAGGTGAAGGGCCATGCGGCCATCCAGCGGTGAACGGCCGGAGCACGGCGCCTCACCGGAACAGGGGAGTGCCGTGGTCGAGTTCGTCTTCCTGTCCGCGCTGCTGATGGTGCCCCTGGTGTACTTCATCATCACCGTGGGCCAGATCCAGGGCGGCTCGTTCGCAGTCGTGGGCGCCGCCGACCAGGCCGCCAAGGTCTACGTGGCCCAGCCGGACGCGGCCAGCGGCCGGGCAGCGGCAGAGCAAGCCGTGCTGCTGGCGCTCGCCGATTACGGCCAGCCGGCGGAAAACGCCACCGTCGACACCCGCTGCGAACCTGCCGACTGTCTGGCTCCCGGCTCGGCGGTGACAGTCACCGTCCGCCTCACCGTGCCCCTGCCGTTTGTGCCGTTCAGCGACGCACTGCATCTGAACGCGAGCCAGCTCAGCGCGTCGGCAACCCAGCTGGTGGGCAGGTTCCGGTGAGGGGCCGGCCCGGGCCCCGCCCGCAGGAGGGGCAGGTGCTGGTGCTGAGCATCGGCTTCGTGCTGATTGCCCTGCTGGTCGCCACCGTCGTGATGGCGGCCTCCAGCGTCTACCTCGAACACAAGAAGCTGCTCTCCCTCGCGGACGGTGCCTCGGTGGCGGCCGCGGACAGTTTCACCCTCGGCCAGCTGGGCAACGCCGGCGGCACACCGTCCGCCGTCCTCAGCGGGGCGAGGGTGCGCAGCGCCGCCGTCGACTATCTGGGCCGCAACGGCGCGTTCGACCGCTTCAGCGCCCTGGCCGTGGCGTCCTCGACGGGCAGCCCGGACGGCGCCACCGCCGTCGTGGTGTTGAGTGCAGCCGTCCACCCGCCGGTGGTGAACTTCCTGGTGCCGGACGGCATCCGGATCGAGGCGACGTCCACGGCGCGGTCCCGCCTCAGCCGCTGAGTTGCTGGCCCACCACTCCGGTTGCCCTGTCAGTAGATGCTGCCAACCAGGCCGTCGGGCAACCCAAAGTGACAGGGCAACCATCTATCGGGCAACCCGAAGTGATAGGGAAACCGGCAGGGTCGGGCGGCTAGGACACATAGCGTAGGCTTAAAAAACCATGGCAAACATTGATTTTCCCGCTGAAATCCGCGCACTGCGGGCCACCTACACGTCCATCGAGAACGTCTCGAACGTCGAGGCGCTCAAGGAAGACATCGCCGAGCTCAGCGAGCGGGCCGGTGAACCCAATCTTTGGGACGACCCCGCCGCGGCGCAGGTCATCACCTCGAAGCTCTCGCACAAGCAGACCGAGCTTGAGCGGCTCAACAAGCTCGTGGCCAGGATCGACGACCTCGAGGTCCTCGTGGAGCTCGGCCAGGACGAGGACGACGCCGACTCCATGGCCGACGCCGCCGCGGAACTCGAATCGGTCCGCAAGGCGCTGGCCGACCTTGAAGTCGTCACCCTGCTCTCCGGCGAGTTCGACGAGCGCGAAGCCGTGGTGACCATCCGCGCGGGCGCCGGTGGCGTGGACGCGGCGGACTTCGCCGAAATGCTGCTGCGCATGTACCTGCGCTGGGCCGAACGCCATGGCTACCCGACCACCATCATGGATACCTCCTATGCCGAAGAAGCCGGGCTGAAGTCCGCCACGTTCGAGGTCAAGGCGCCGTACGCCTTCGGCACCCTCAGCGTCGAGGCCGGCACCCACCGCCTGGTCCGGATCAGCCCGTTCGACAACCAGGGCCGCCGCCAGACCTCATTCGCGGCCGTGGAAGTGATCCCGCTGATCGAGCAGACGGACTCGATCGACATCCCGGACAACGAGATCCGCGTGGACGTCTTCCGTTCCTCCGGCCCCGGCGGCCAGTCGGTCAACACCACCGACTCCGCGGTGCGCCTGACCCACATCCCCACCGGCACCGTGGTGTCGATGCAGAATGAAAAATCGCAGCTGCAGAACCGCGCCGCCGCCCTGCGCGTGCTGCAGTCCCGGCTCCTGCTGCTGAAGAAGGAACAGGAGGACGCCGAGAAGAAGGCGTTCGCCGGCGACGTCAAAGCCTCATGGGGCGACCAGATGCGCTCCTACGTCCTGAACCCGTACCAGATGGTCAAGGACCTCCGCACCGAGCACGAGGTCGGCAACACCTCGGCCGTGTTCGACGGCGAAATCGACGACTTCATCGACGCCGGCATCCGCTGGCGGACGGACAACCGCAACGCCGAGAAGTAGGCCCGGCGCCGGGCCGGGCGCCTCCACTGGGAGGTCCCTGACAATCGCGCGACACGCCCCGCCGTTCCGGCGGTTCCGCCGTTACCCGTGCGTATAGTCGAGGGGCCGGAGCTCTACTTCCCCCAAACGAAAGCCCTTGCGCCGGCAGCAGAACCGGGCCCTCGCGGCCATGTCCTGCAGGGTACTAAGGGCCATGATCCGTTTCGAAAATGTCACCAAGGTCTATGACCAGAAGGCGCGGCCGGCGCTGGATTCGATCAACCTTGAGATCGACCGTGGCGAATTCGCCTTCCTCGTCGGCGCCTCCGGCTCCGGCAAATCGACCTTCCTGCGCCTGGTCCTCAAAGAGGACCGCGCCTCCTCCGGCGCCGTCTACGTGGCCGGCCAGAACGTCGCGAACATCTCCAGCTGGCGCGTGCCGCGCCTGCGCCGCGGAATCGGCGTCGTCTTCCAGGACTTCCGCCTGCTGCCGCAGAAGACCGTCTTCGCCAACGTCGCCTTCGCCATGCAGGTCATCGGCAAGAGCCGCAGCGTCATCCGCGACACCGTCCCCGAGGTCCTGAAGACCGTCGGGCTGGAAGGCAAAGAAAACCGTCTCCCGCACGAACTCTCCGGCGGCGAGCAGCAGCGCGTGGCGATCGCCCGCGCCGTCGTGAACCGCCCCGGCATCCTGCTGGCCGACGAGCCGACCGGAAACCTGGACCCCACCACCTCGATGGGCATCATGGGCGTGCTGGACAAGATCAACCAGAACGGCACCACCGTGGTGATGGCCACGCACGACGACGACATCGTCAACGAAATGCGCAAACGGGTGGTGGAACTGAAGAACGGGGTTGTGATCCGCGACGAGGCCAAGGCCCTCTACACCTCCATGATTCCCGTCGTGGGCCAGTCGCGCCGCCTGCGCGACGCCAGCGGACGGGACGAACAGCCGCAAGTTATCCCGCCCCGGGCCGGCTCGCGTGCCGAAGCCCGCGCCGAGTTCCGCACCGCAGGGGAGGGCCAGGCGTGAGGCTTGCATTCGTCCTGGGCGAGATCGGCAGCGGCCTGCGCCGCAACCTGTCCATGGTGATCTCCGTGATCCTGGTGACCTTCGTGTCGCTGACCTTCGTCGGCGCCGCCGGCATGCTGCAGCTGCAGATCAACCAGATGAAGGGCTACTGGTACGACAAAGTCCAGGTGGCCATCTTCCTCTGCAGTGACGGTTCGACGGCGCCCGGCTGCGCCACCGGTCCGGCGACGCCGGAGCAGGAGGACAACCTGCGCACGCTGCTGAAATCGCCCGCGGTGGCGCAGTACGTCAACGACTTCCAGTACGAGTCCAAGGACGACGCCTACAAGCACTTCAAGGAACAGTTCTCCAATTCCCCGATCGTTGACTCCGTGACCCCGGACCAGCTGCCGGCGTCCTTCCGGATCAACATGAAGGACCCGGAGAAGTACGAAATCATTAGCGAGACCTTCTCCTCCCAGGCCGGGGTGGAGACCGTGATCGACCAGCGGCAGCTGCTGGAGCGGCTGTTCTCGGCCATGAACGCCGCGTCCCTGGTGGCCGTGAGCATTGCCGGCGTCATGATCATCTGCGCCATCCTGCTGATCGCAACCACCATCCGGCTCTCCGCGTTCAGCCGCCGCCGGGAAACAGGCATCATGCGCCTGGTGGGCGCGTCCAAGATGGTCATCCAGCTCCCGTTCATCCTCGAAGGCGTGATCGCCGCGGTGATCGGTGCCGCCCTGGCCTCCGGCACCCTGTGGGCCGTGGCCCGCTTCTTCCTCGAAGGCGTCCTGTCCAAGCAGTATCCGGACACCGCGTTTATCTCGCCCGGGCAGACCCTGATCCTGGTACCTGCCCTGATTGGCCTGGGCGTTGTCCTGGCCGGAATTTCCTCCCTGCTGACCCTCCGCCGGTACTTGCGGGTCTAGCTTTGCGCAACGAAAAGGGAATGCTTATGACACCGATGGCCCGCCGCCCCCTCCGGCAATCCCTCCGGCTCCGCCTGGTGGGGCGCCGCAGCCGGATGATCAGCGCCACCCTGGCGCTGGTCCTGGCCGGGACCATGGGGGCCTCGAGTCCGGCGGCATTCGCCGACGACCTTGAGGACCAGCAGGCCGCGCTGCGCGAGGAGGCGGCCCGGGTCCAGCACTCCCTCGAATTCGTGGACGGCAAGATCGCCCAGGCCGCGGCAGACCTGGTCCTGTACCAGGGCCAGCTCCCCGGCGCCCAGCAGGCGCTCACGGACGCCCAGGGCCGGGTGGCCGGAGCGGTCCAGGAAGTGCAGGCCCTCGCGGCCCGCGTGGACCTGGCGCAGCAGAACAAGGCAAAAATCACGCAGCAGCTGGAAGCCGACAAACAGAAGATCGCGGACACCCGGAAACTGATCGGGCAGATCGCCACGCAGGCCTACAAGTCCGGCGGCGTCCCGTCCAATCTGTCCCTGTTCTTCGGCTCGAACCAGGGCAGCAGCCTGACGGACACCATCGACCTCGCGGACCAGGCCCTGCGCAGCCAGAACTCCGCGATGGACAAGCTCACCCAGCAGAGCGCCACCAACGTCAACGCGCAGGCCCGGCTGGCCGCCGTCGAGGCTGAAATCACCGACCTCAAGGCCAAAGCCGACGACGCACTGGCCCGGGAAAAGACCGCCCGGGACGAGGCCGCAGCCAAGAAGGCCGCCGTGGACAAGCTGATTGCCGACACCACCCGGCTCGACGCCCAACTCCAGGCCGCCAAGCCCGGCATCCAGAACCAGCTCGCCCGGGTCAAGGCCCAGCAGGACGCCGTCGCCGCCGAGATCGCCGAACGCGACCGGAAGCTGCGTGAGGCCTGGCTGGCCGAGCAGCGGCGCATTGCCGAGGCCGCGGCGGCCGCCGCCCGGGCGCAGGGACAGGCGGTCCAGCCGTATGTCCCGCCGGCCCAGGGCTCGCCGTCGGCCTTCGGGCTGCAGCACCCGTTCCCCGGCAATATTCCGATCACCTCCGGGTTCGGCTGGCGGGCCACGCCGCCGGGCACGATCGACTTCTACGGCCAGGGCGGCTACATGCACACCGGCATCGATTTCGGCGCCGCCTGCGGCACACCCGTCTACGCCGCGGCTGCCGGCACCGTCTTCTCGGCCGGCTGGGCCAACGACGGCGGCGGCAACAACGTGAAGATCTCCCACGGGGTGGTCCAGGGCAACTCGCTGACCACGATTTACTACCACAACACTTCCGTGGCGGTCTCGGTCGGCCAGCACGTCAACCAGGGGCAGCTGATCGCCTATTCAGGCACCACCGGCAACTCCACCGGCTGCCACTCGCACTTCGAGACCTGGCTCAACGGCCGGGCCGTGGACCCGATGAACCTGCTGTAGCCCGGCCCGGGCGATCCGGCCCTGGCCATCCGCTGAGGCGGTCGCACTGCCGTAAACTGGAAAGACTCCGCACCACCTGGCCGGAGTGAACCACCAACAAACCGAGGAGTCCTACCGTGCCCAAAGAAAGTGGCCGTAAGGTAGTGGCCACCAACCGCAAGGCTCGGCACGACTATCACGTCCTTGACACCTATGAGGCCGGCATCGCGCTGATGGGCACGGAAGTAAAGTCCCTGCGCGAGGGCCATGCCTCGATGGTGGACGGCTTCTGCACGTTCTACAACGACGAGCTGTGGATGGAGGGCATCCACATCCCCGAGTATCACCAGGGGAGCTGGACGAACCACGCCGCACGCCGCCGCCGCAAGCTGCTGCTGCACCGCGAAGAGCTCACGAAGATCTCGCACAAAATCCGCGAGTCGGGCTTCACGATCGTGCCGCTGCAGCTGTACTTCGTGGACGGCCGCGCGAAGGTCGAAATCGGCGTCGCCCGCGGCAAGAAGGAATACGACAAGCGCCAGACGCTGCGCGAACAGCAGGACAAGCGCGAGGCCCAGCGCGTCATGCGCGAACGCAACCGCCGCTAGCGCGCCGCAGGCTGTCACGGTCCCCGGGAATGTTTCCCGGAGGCGGTGCGTTATGATTGGTAGTCCGGGAAGGATCCGAAAGTATCCGGTCCGGGTTTGATAAAAAAATACGGGGATGATCGGTTTCGACGATGTTAGTCGCGACAGGTGAAGCGGGCCGAGGATGCAGAATTATCTCGTAAACGCTGTCTGCAAACCAATAAGTGCCGAATCAAAACGCACTGACTTCGCTCTCGCTGCCTAAGCAGTAAGACAGTCCGTCAGCCCGAGGTTGCTATTGCCCCGGATCCTGGCGTCATTTAGATAGCCACTGCTGTTTACCTCCGTCATCGGGGTAAACGGGACTCTTAGATGACTGGGCCCGGATCAGCCAGCTGTTTGCAGCATGGCTGGGGCCGAGAAAATCCAACGCAAACTGCGCCCGGAGAAGCCCTGACAACACGACATCGGACGGGGGTTCAATTCCCCCCATCTCCACATAGGGGCCCGGCAACGGCGCTCCACCCCGTATTGGGTTCACGAATACTCCCCGCCGGCTTCTGTCGGCGGGGAGTTTTGTGCTTAAGGCCAAAGAGGAGGGAAGCGTCTTCCGACACTTCCCTCCTCCTTCCAGTTGTTTGGCACTACATGCCGAGGATCTTCGCCTTCTGGACGCCAAACTCTTGTTCCGTGAGAATCCCTTGATCCTTCAGCGCCCCGAGCTGCTTGAGCTGTTCGAGGGCTTCGTTTGAGATGCCGCCGGCAGGCGGGGGAGGGGGTGGTGGCTGCTGGTAGACCGGCTGCTGGTAGGCCTGCGGCGGTGGTTCCTGCTGGGCCATCTGCGAATCGTAGGCCTCCTGCTGCTTGGCCGCGGTCGCGGCGTCCTTCTCGGCAAACTTGTTGGCCTGGCGGCGCTGGACCCGGCCGCTGACTGCACTAGCCGTTCCGGCAACGACTGCCGTCCGTGCCACACCCCTAAGAAGTCCCATAATTCTCTTCCTCTCACATCTCTTGTTCTGCGTCAGGTCTCAGGCGTCGGCAACCGGAGGTGCGGCGGCGTCAAGTGCATCAAGTGCTTCCATCACGTCCGGAGCAGGGATCCGCGTGCTCGCGATGAGTTCGCCCCCGCTGTCCCGAACGGCCGCCACGAACGGTGCCGCCCAGGTGTTCTCGTAGACGATCAGCGCGGCCACCGTCCCGGGGAGCAGCGCGGCCGAGGCCTCGGCGATGTCATCGTCGCCCAAAAGCCCGGTCCGGGCCCCCTCGAAGTAGGAGAACCCCGCCGCGGGACCGCCTGGGTCGGTGAGTTCGAGCACCTCGACAGATCCGTCGTCATTCTTCATGACGACGAGGAGATCGAAGAGGCGGATCACGCCCTGCTCGACGAGCTTAACGAGTTCCTCACTCGCCCGTCCCGTCAGTCCCGATACGGGGAACTCCAGGAGTACGAAGTCGACCGGCCCGTGGGCCTCAGTCTCCGGTGTGGTTGTCACTGGTATTCCTCCGGTCTGTGTCGAGCACGCTGTCTGGCGCACTGGTCTTAGTGTGGGCGGTCCCCGCCGGGCCGTCACCACCCGCGTCGAATGATTCCGATGGGCCCCGCGCCGCTCAACGGTTGGAACTGCGTCGCGGACATGCCCCGGAATAGGACCTCTCGGTCGGATCCCAAGACCACTCAACCGCCAACGTGAGATTGTCACATCATCCATTTCGGGTGAGCCACCAGCCCGACGGGACGTGTCAGGGCACCACGACAAGAGGCCGGAAGCAACGGCTTCCGGCCTCTCGATTATTCAGCGCTTCTTGATGTGTGCCACTGGGTCGGTGTGGGCATCAACGATGTGTTTCGCCTTTTTCTCTGCCCGTTTTTCCTTGATGGTTTTAACCGACTTCTTCGACACGCTCTGGTGCGGCGTCTTGTCAGGCATGGTGCTCTCCCTCACGGCAGGGGCCAGGGGTAGCCCCGTCTTTTAAGCTACGCCTCGGGAACGGCGGCGTCCACGATCCCTGCGAAACGGCTGCCGACGCCGTCGTACACACTGCGCACGAGCCCGGGCCCGAGCACCGGGATCTCGCGTGCCTCGTGGTGCGCGCAGCAGACGTAAGTGAACTCCGGCCACCATTTTTTGGGCCGGGCCGCTTCGGAGAATCCGCAGACGGCACAGGTGAGCTGGACCCAGACGGGCCGCTTGCCGGTGCGGTTTGCCTTGGACTGGACCAGCCACGCCGGCGGGTTGTCCAGCAGCTCGCCCAGCTCGGCCTCGGACAGCCGGGGCGGGATGCCGTGACGGTGCGCCATTTCCAGGGGAATGTCGAGGGTCTGGGCTGCTTCACGTCGGGTAACCATCCTTCAACGATACGGGAACGACGGCGGCCCGAAGCCACCAGGGCGCCCCGGTGTTACCCTCGACACACCGGCGGCGGGCTAAGGTTTTCAGCCCGCGAGGGCAAGCCCAAGCGCGGCGGCCGCGAGCCCCACGAGAAGGTTCGCGCCGATGTTGAGCGCCGCCGCCCGGTACCGCTCTTCGCTGACCAGGCGGACCGTCGCGGTGGTCCATGAGCTGAAGGTGGTCAGGCCGCCGGCGAGACCGGTTGCGATCGCGGCGTGCCAGTCGGTGCCCAGCTCCAGGTGGCCGGTCAGGCCGACGGACCAACCGATGATGAAGGATCCGGCGACGTTGACCGTGAACGTCGCCCAGGGCCAGTGCGGTCGGGAGCCCTGATGGTGCGCAAACCAGGAGTCGACGGCGAACCGCAGGAGTGCTCCCGCCACCCCGCACGCCCCGACCAGGAGCGCGGTCATCATTGGGCACCGCCGCGGAGGTCTGCAATCGCCTTGCCGGTTTTCCAGCCGGCCGCCGCCGCCCCGAGGCCCAGGACCAGCGAGAGCCCGAGGTAGGCCAGCCACGTGGCATGGAAGCCGCCGCGGATCTGCTGGTCAATGGCAATCACCAGCGCCGAAAAGGTGGTGAAGGAACCCAGGAGGCCGGGGCCGATGCCGGCCCGCAGCCAGAAAGCCGTCTGCGGCCGCGCGATCCAGAGGGTGGTCAGGGTGGCCAGAACGAAACTCCCGGAGACATTGATCGCCAACGTGGTCCACGGCACCCCGCCGGCGCTTTCGGGAAAAATCAGGCCGGCGCCGAAACGCAGCTCGGTTCCGATCAGCCCGCCGACGGCGACGGCGGACCAGGCCTTCCACCCCGGCACGCCGGGGCGCGGCACGGCCCGGCGCTCGTCCAGCGCACCCTTCACTCAGCTCTCCGTGACGCTGCAGCCGGCGTGCCCAGCATCGCTGTGGACCCAGAGGGCCGAGGCGACCTCGTCGGCGAAATCGAATTCGCGCGGTGCCGCGGCGGAACCGATCCGCACTACCATGGGGCCACCGAAGGGACGCCGGCCCACCACCTCCACTTCGGCGTCGAGGTCGATGTCCTCTGCGGCGAGATAGCGCAGGAGCTCCGGGTTCTCGTCGCTGATCCGGGTGATCCGGCCGGTGTGGCCGTCGTCGAGTTCGCTCAGGCGGTGGGCGGCGGGCATCAGCACCGAGCCGTCGGCTGCCGGAATGGGATCGCCGTGCGGGTCCCGGGTGGGGTTCCCCAGCTTGGCCGCCATGCGTTCAATAAAGGTGTCCGAGACGGCGTGTTCCAGGAGTTCGGCTTCGTCATGGACCTCGTCCCAGCGGTACCCCAGCTCGCGGACGAGGAAAGTCTCGATCAGCCGGTGCCGCCGGACCATGGACAGGGCGAGCCGGACTCCATCGCTGGTGAGCGTGACGGCGCTGTAGGGCTTGTGGTCCACGAGGCCCTGGTCCTTGAGCTTGCGGACCATTTCCGAAACCGAGGAGTTGGCGACGCCCAGGCGCTGCGCCAGCTGCGTGGAGGTGATGGGCTTGCGCTGCCACTCGGTGAACGAATAGATGACCTTGACGTAGTCCTCGATCGAGGAGGAGGGCGTACTGGTCTTCACAGACCTAAGCCTACCGTCAGCTGCTTCCGGAGAAAGTGAGCCACAGCAGCACCAGGTTGAGAGCCACTACGAGCACCACGCTGATGATGGCGGCGACTCGGAGGGCCGGGCCGTCGGCGAACCGGCCCATCAGGGCTTTGTTGCTGGTCAGCACCACCAGCGGGACCAGGACAAAGGGAATCCCGAAGCTGAGGACCACCTGGCTCAGGACGAGCGCCCAGGTGGGGTCGAAGCCCACCGCCAGCAGCACGACGGCGGGGATGAGGGTCACGACGCGCCGGGCCATGACGGGGATCCGGATCTTGAGCAGGCCCTGCATGATGGTGCCGCCGGCATAGCAGCCCACCGAGGTCGATGCCAGGCCTGAGGCGAGCAGCCCGACCGCGAAGATCACGCCGACGATCGGGCCGAGGTTGGCGGTGATGGCGGCGTGCGCGCCCTCGATCGTGTCCGTGCCTTCTTCGCCGCCGAGGGTGGAGGCGGCCAGGAGCAGCATGCCGATGTTGACCAGTCCGGCGATCGCGAGGGCGGCCACGACGTCGAACCGGGTGGCCCGGACCAGGCGCGCGATGGCCGCCGGGGGAACATGCAGGTGTTCGTCCGGCCGGTGCCGGTCCCGGGACAGGGCCGAGTGGACGTAGATGGCGTGCGGCATGACGGTGGCCCCGAGCATGCTGGCGGCCAACAGTACGGTGTCCGGTCCCTGGAAGCCGGGCATGAGCCCGGCCAGGGCGGCTCCCGGATCGGGCGGGCTGATGAACAGCCCGGCCAGGAAGCCGACTGTGATGATGCCGAGCAGGAACATGATGATGAATTCGAACGGCCGCTGTTTCTGCCGGGCCTGGACCGCGAGCAGGAGCATTGACACGGCGCCGACAATCAGGGCGCCAAGGGGGAGGGGCAGGCCGAAAAGCAGGTACAGGGCAATTGCGCCGCCCACCACCTCCGCGAGATCGGTGGCGGCGGCGACAACTTCGGCCTGCACCCAGAAGGCGCGGCGCCAGAACGGCTTGAGCCGTTCACCAAGGATCTCCGGAAGGCTCTTGCCCGTGACGATCCCGAGCTTGGCGGACTGGTACTGGACGAGCACGGCCATGACGTTGGCGGCCACGAGGACCCACACCAGCAGGTAGCCGTACTGCGCTCCGGCGGTCAGGTTGGCGGCCACGTTTCCGGGGTCCACGTAGGCGATCGACGCCACGAAGGCCGGTCCCAACAGGCCGATCAGCGCCCTCCGGGCACCCGGGTGTTTGTAAGTGGGGGCGTCCTGCGCCGGTTGCCCGTGTCCCGTTAGCTCCAGCACTGCCAGCTCCTGTGATTGGCGCGTCGGCGTTGACGCGATGATCGGCGCCGGCCGGAAAACAGCCGGTGTCAAAGTTTCGTGTGCCTATAAGAAATTATTAGGCATACCGAAACAATAAGCCCGGCGGGCGCTGCGTGCAATCCGGGGGAATCCGGGGTGAGCGTGCATCAGGCCCGGAAGGCCCGCCACGTCTGGGTCACGTATGGCAGCCGGAGCACCTCGCCTGGGGTGTGCCCCAGATGCTCGTGCAGGTACCAGGCGAGGTTGGCTGTGACCTTGGCCCGGGTGGAGTCCGATGCCGCGAGATAGTAGCTGCGGGACTTGGCCAACTCCTGGATGTCCTCCGCCGTGACGGAATCCTCCCAGCGCGTCAGGTGGCTCTCCAGTCCGGTGAACTCGGGGCCCACGGCCGGACGGAAGTTTGGCTTGTGGACGTCCCCTGCATGCATGATCCGGGAGAGCCGGTGCACCCAGGGCACGCTGGTGTCCAGCTGGTTCCAGATCAGGCCCAGCACGCCGTGCGGCCGCAGGATCCGGGCAATCTCGGTGCTGGCCAGGCCGGGGTCGCACCAGTGCCACGCCTGGGCGACCGTGACCAGGTCAAAGGACTCCGGCTCGAGACCGGTGTCCTCGGCGCTGCCCTCGATGGCGGTGACGTCCGGCAGGGTCCGGCGCAACTGCTCAAGCATGTCGGCAGAGGGGTCCACGGCCACCGTGGCCAGTCCGCGTACTGCCAAAAGGGAGGTGAACTTCCCGGTGCCAGCGCCAATGTCCGCGGCGTCCCTGGCTCCCGCCGGGACCAGCCAGTCGGCTGACTCCTGCGGATAGCCGGGGCGGACGCGCTCGTAGTGCTCCCCGCCGTCCTGGAAGCTTTGTCCGAGTTCCTGGCGCCGCTCGCTGTGCAGCTTCGGTCCGCTGTGGAGCCTAGCTCCGCTGTGCAGCCTGGGGCCGGCGCTTGCCACGTGCGATCTCCTTCGGGAAGGTCCTGCTGGTTTCAGATACCTTTCGAATTTACCGCACCCGCGCCGGGCCCCGATCCTGCCTAGTCGAGGGTGCAGGGCGCAGCGCCGGCGGTGCCCGGGGTGTTCGGCGCCCAGTGGGGATAGCTGCGGGTATCGTTGGCCGGCACCCAGCGGCCCGCGTCCACCACGTAATCCCAGCCGAGTCCGTTCTGCCGCAGCTGCTGCAGGCCGGCCAGCAGGCGTTCGGCGTCCTCCAGCCGTGAGCCGAGGCCGAAGCTGGCCCGCAGGGAGCCGGCGGGCAGGCCGAGCCGCTTGAGCAGCGGGTGGGCGCAGAAGCGGCCGTCGCGCAGGCCAATGCCGTGTTCGGCCGACAGGTAGGCGGCCACCAGTCCGGCGTCGTAGCCTTCCACGGAAAAGTTCACGACGCCGATCGTGCCGGTGTCCGGCTGATCGCCTCCAGTGGAAGAAGCGAAGGAAGAATCGGAAGCCGAATCGGCAAAGATCCGGTGCACGGTTACTCCCTCGATGCCCTGGAGGCCCTCGACGAGGAAGGACCGGATGGCGTCCTCGTGGGCCTGCCACTGCTCCGGGTCCAGGGCCGCAATGACCTGGGTGGCACGGGCGAGGGCCGCCGCGCCGAGGACGTTCGGCGAGCCGCCCTCGTGCCGGGCAGGTCCCGTGGTCCAGCTGACGGAGTCGAGCCGGGCATCGCGAACCGCGCCGCCGCCGGCCAGGTGCGGGGTGCCGGCGTCGAGCCAGTCCGTCCGCCCCACCAGCACGCCGGCGCCGAACGGGGCGTACAGCTTGTGTCCCGAGAAGGCGAGGTAATCGACGTCGTCCGCGGCGATATTGATCCGCCGGTGCGGGGCGAGCTGGGCGGCGTCGACAACGATCCTGGCGCCGTATTCGTGCGCCAGTGCGGCCAGGGTCCGGATCGGGAGGATCTCCCCGGTGACGTTGGAGGCGCCGGTGACGGCCAGCAGGCCGACGCCGCCGCGGGCGAGTTCGTCGCGCAGCCGGTCCACGGTGGCCGCGAGGGTGGCGGCGGCCACGACGCTGCGGTGCGGGACATTCTGCCAGGGCAGGAGGTTGGCGTGGTGTTCGATGTCGAGGTAGAGGACCTCGCCCGCGGGCCGCCCGTCGCGCAGCGGCAGGCAGCCGGCCAGCAGGTTCAGGGAATCGGTGGTGTTGCGCGTGAAGATCACGGAATCGCCGGGCCGGCCGCCCACGAAGTCCCGCACGATGTCCCGGGCGTTCTCGTAGACGGAGGTGCTGATCTGTGATGCGTAGCCGGCGCCGCGGTGCACGCTTGCGTAGTACGGCAGGATTTCGTTCAGGTAGGCCGAGACCACGGACAGGGCCGGTGCGGAGGCGCCGTAGTCGAGGTTGGCGTAGCGCGCGTGGCCGCCGGTGATCAGCGGGGCCTGGATTTCGGCCCCGGTGACGGCTGCCAGGGGGCGGGCCGCGAGGGCAAGCCGTGCATGGAATTCAGGGGCAACGGGGAAAATGGCAGTTGTCATGGGACCTCACTCGAACAGGACCCCACACCGTGGGAATCCGCGCTTGCCGGGTCCGTTCCGGACCGGCCAGGTCGTCACCCGGGGCACCCCACCGCGACTGGAGGGTTGCCGGCCAGCAAACCGGGGTTTAGCGCTGGCACTCGTGACCTGCATCGAGCGTAGGACATCGGCGCAGCCGGGGAAAAGGCGGCCGCCGATTGTGAAGCGGATTATTACGGGCGCGGATCAGTTGTTCGGGTGGGCCTGGAAGAGGTCGTCGAGTCCGGGGTTGAGCCGCTTGAGGACTTCCGAGTGCAGGATCGAATTGGTGGCCAGGGCGTTGCCGCCGAAGGGGCCGTCCTCGCCTTCGAGTGAGGTGAAGCGGCCGCCGGCCTCGGTCACGATCGGCACCAGGGCGGCCATGTCGTAGAGGTTCAGCTCGGGTTCGCAGGCGATGTCCACGGCGCCCTCGGCCACGAGGCAGTACGACCAGAAGTCACCGTAGGCGCGGGTCCGCCACACTTCCTCGGTCAGGCCCAGGAACTCGTCCAGGTTCCCGCGTTCCTTCCAGCCGCCAAGGCTGGAGTAGGACAGCGAGGCGTCCTCGAGATTGGAGACGTTGGATACCTTCAACCGTGTGGCGGCGGCGAGCGAGCGGCCCGTGTAGGCGCCTGCACCCTTGGCGGCCCACCAGCGCTTGCCCAGTGCCGGCGCGCTGACGACGCCGACCACCGGCTCGCCTTCATCGACGAGGGCGATCAGGGTGGCCCAGACCGGGACGCCGCGGACAAAGTTCTTCGTGCCGTCGATCGGGTCGATGATCCACCGGCGGGAACCGTGGCCCGAGCTGCCGAACTCTTCGCCCAGGACCGCGTCACGCGGACGTGACCGGGAGAGCTGGCCGCGGATGGCCTCTTCCGCGGATTTGTCGGCATCGGTGACGGGTGTGAGGTCGGGCTTCGTCTCGATCCGAAGGTCGAGCGCCTTGAAGCGGCTCATGGTCTGGGAATCGACCGAATCTGCCAGTACATGGGCAAGGCGCAGGTCATCGTTGTAGCTCGAAGCGGGTTGGCTCATGGTTCCAAACTACCGTCAAACCGGGCCGCTGGGCGGGAGGCCGCGGCTCGGCGCCGCCGCCCCGTTGCCGGTCCGGCTAGGAGACGGTGCCCAGTTCCTTGGTTTCCTGCGCTTCCATCCGCGGGTCCGTGCCCAGCAGCCGGCGCAGGGACGCGAGCCTGGCCGGTCCCGAGGGCCCCGCGTGCCCGGCCGCAACCCACTTGTCGACGCCGCAGTTGACGGCGGTGGAGTCATGCTTGCAGCCGCGTTCGCAATCATCGGTGCCCGGTTCCAGGTCCGGGAAGGAACGCAGGATCCGGTCCGGGTCCACGTGGGCCAGGCCGAAGGACCGGATGCCGGGGGTGTCGATGATCCAGCTGCCGGCCGGGGCATCGTTGACTTTGAGCGCCAGTGCCGAGGAGGACGTGTGGCGGCCGCGGCCGGTTACCGCGTTCACGCCTCCCGTGGCCCGCTCGGCCCCGGTCAGGGCGTTGACCATGGTGGACTTGCCGACGCCGGAATGGCCCAGCATCACGGTGACCTTGCCGTCGAGGTAGTCGCGCAGCTGGGACACCGCGTCCTTGTCGAGCCGGGCGGAGAGCCCGTCGTCGGAGCGGGCGTCGATGCCGGAAGCGGCGGAGTCTGCGGTCTTGGAGATGATGACGGGGAAGTCGAGGTGCTGGTAGTTGGACAGCAGCTCGGCGGGATCCTTGACGTCGGCCTTGGTGACGAGCAGCAGCGGCTCAATGCCGGCGTCGTATGCGGCCACCAGCGCGCGGTCGATGAAACCGGTCCGCGGCTCGGGGTTGGCAGCGGCGACCACCACCACCAGCTGGTCGGCGTTGGCCACGACGGCACGTTCGATCGGGTCCGTGTCGTCGGCGCTGCGGCGCAGCAGCGTCTTGCGGTCCTGGATCCTGACCAGCCGCGCCAGGGTGTCGGGCTCGCCGGTGACATCCCCGACCAGGGAGACGAAGTCGCCGGCAACCACCGGGTTGCGGCGCAGTTCCCGGGCCCGGGCCGCGATGATCTTGCGTTCGTCCGCGGTCCCCTCGCCGACGACGGCGGTGTAGCGGCCGCGGTCAACGGTGATGATGCGTCCGGTGACGGCGTCGTCGTAGCTGGGCCGGTCCTTGGTGCGGGGCCGTGTGCCCTTCTTGTTCGGCCGGATCCGGACGTCGGACTCGTCCCAGGAATCAGTGCTGCGTGCCACCGGCGGTGTCCTCATCTGCGGCGGGTCCCTGGGCCAGCATCGCTTCCCAGAGTTGCGGGAAATCGGGCATGGTTTTGGCCGTGGCTGCGATGTCCTCGACTTCCACGCCGGGTACGGCAAGGCCGAGGATGGCGCCGGCGGTTGCCATGCGGTGGTCCGCGTAGCTGTGCACCACACCGCCGTGCAGCGCGGCCGGGCGGATGATGAGGCCGTCGGGGGTTTCTTCGGCGTCGCCGCCGAGGCGGTTGATTTCGGCGACGAGGGCGGCGAGCCGGTCCGTTTCATGGCCGCGGAGGTGGGCGATGCCGCCCAGCCGTGAGGGGCCGGTGGCGAGGGCGCACAGCGCGGCAACGGTGGGGGCGAGTTCGCTGGTTTCGTCGAAGTCGCCGCCCTTGATCTCCGGGCCTCCGCTGACGGTCAGGGTGCCGCCGTCAACCGTCACCGTGGCGCCCATAGCGGTCAGGATTCCGCGCCAGAGATCACCCACCTGGGTGGTTTCCGCAGGCCAGTTCGGGATCCGCACGGTGCCGCCGGTGGCCAGGGCCGCCGCGAGGAAGGGTCCGGCGTTCGAGAGGTCCTGCTCGATCCGGACGTCGAAGGCGCGGATCGGGCCGGGGGAGACAACCCAGTGGTTCGGCACCGAGTCGTCGACCGCCACGCCCACGCCGCGCAGCACGGCCACGGTCATGTTGATGTGGTCCAGGCTCGGCACGGGCTTGCCGACGTGCTCCAGGTGGAGTCCCTCGGTGAAGCGCGCCCCGGCCAGCAGCAGGGCGGAAACGAACTGGGACGAAGCGCTGGCATCGATGACCAGGTGGCCGCCGCGCACCTCGCCCGAGCCGAGCACCGTGAACGGCAACGACGACGCCGGACCGCCGTCGGGTGCGGTGACTGCCACACCCAGGCCGGCGAGGGCCTCGATAATGGTGCCCATGGGGCGTTTGCGGGCGTGCGGGTCGCCGTCGAAACGGGACTCACCGCGGCGCAGCGCGGCCACCGGCGGCACAAAGCGCATGACCGTGCCGGCCAGGCCGCAGTCGATCGCCGTGTCAGCCGCCGCGGTGTCCATGCTGATCGGGACGATTTCCAGGTCGGGGCCGAAGGCGCCGTCGCCGGGCACTTCCGTGACGGTGGCCCCCAACTGCCGCAGGCCCTCAACCATCAGCGCGGAATCCCGGGAGTGCAGGGGAGCCCGCAGCCGGGAAGGTCCGTCCGCGAGGGCCGCGAGCACGAGGTACCGGTTGGTCAGGGACTTGGATCCGGGAACGGTGACAGTGGCATCGACCGGCCGGGCGGCGAAGGGGGCGGGCCAGTGCGGGCCGGCGTCGGCTGCATGGGCGCCGGCAGGGTGGGACGGGGCAGCGGCAGAAGAGGGGGTGGTGCCAGTCATTACCGTCTTAGGCCCCGGCAGAGTGGTCTACGGCCTTGCGGACGACTTTGTCGGCCTTCTTCAGCTGCTTGTTGGTGGTCTTGCGGGCATCGGCGGCGAGGTGTCCGGCGCTCTTCTTGGCATCGGCGGCCAGGTGCCCGGCGCGCCAGGCCAGGCTGGGCTTGCCGGCGGTATCGACCGCGGCGAGGAGCACGCCGCCGGTGAGGGAGACGTTTTTCAGGAGCTGTTTGCGGCGGGCGTCGCGGGCTTCCTTCGAGGAGATGTCCGCGCTGCGCCATTCGACGTAGCCGTTCAGGAGCGAAATGACGGCGAGCAGGGTGGCCGCCAGCCGGGCGGACTTGCCGAGGGCGAAGCAGACGCCGGCACCGATCTGGGTGCCGCCGATCACGCGTGCCACGACTTTTTCATTTGGCTGGAACGGCAAGGCGTCGGCCGCACGGCGCAACAGGGGGGACAGCTGGGCCGCAGTGTCATCCGCGTTCTTGAGCTTGTCCATGCCGGCGAGGACGAAACTGGAGGCGAGCATGGGCCGGGCGAGAAAGCGGACAAACGACATGAATTTCCTCCTGGATGGACGAACAGCGGCTTCACTGCGGGAGAACCGGTTCTAGTCTTGCACTTTTGCGGAATATTTGCCCGCAGGACGTGGTTGTGAAAGGCAGATCCCAGCAGGCTAACGAAGGCGGAGATTTGACTCTGGTCAAAGACAGGGCGGAACCGGAAGCCGGTTCCGGTCAATCATGGACCCTCGCGCTTCCGGCGGTTCCGGGTGCCCGGCGGAAGGTGACAGTAGACTTGAACGCAATGAGCACCATGGACCCGGCCGTTGCGGCCATGCACGAGGTTGCCGGAAACGACGCCACGCCCACCAAGACACCTGATGCCGGCACGCCCGCCGCTTTGGAGACCGAGGTGGACGGGAAGCCCCTTGATGTCTCCACCGAGTCCGCGGAAGAGCGCCGGGTGCGCTTTGAGCGTGACGCCATGCAGTACGTGGACCAGCTGTATTCGGCGGCCATGAGGATGGCCCGGAACCCCTCCGACGCCGAGGACCTGGTCCAGGAGGCGTATACGAAGGCGTTTTCCGCGTTCCACCAGTACAAGCCCGGAACCAATCTGAAGGCCTGGCTGTACCGCATCCTCACCAACACGTACATCAACCTGTACCGGAAGCGTCAGCGCGAGCCGCTGCAGTCGAATTCGGACACCATTGAGGACTGGCAGCTGGCCCGCGCCGAGTCGCATACGTCCTCGGGACTGCGCTCGGCGGAGGCTGAGGCCCTTGACCACCTGCCCGACTCGGATGTGAAGCGCGCCCTCCAGTCGATTCCGGAGGAATTCCGGCTGGCCGTGTACTTCGCCGACGTCGAGGGTTTCGCGTACAAGGAAATTTCGGACATCATGAACACCCCCATCGGGACCGTCATGTCGCGGCTGCACCGCGGCCGGAAGATGCTGCGGGACATGCTGGGGGACTATGCCGCCGAACGAGGATTCAGGGCCGCCACCGAGTCAAGCGCCGCGGCCGACAGCAACAAACAGGAGAACAGGAAATGAGCGACTGCCAGGGACTGGGCGATTGCGATGACGCCCGGATGCAACGTATCTATGAATATCTGGATGGTGCGCTTACGCGTGCAGACATCGCAGAGATCAAGGACCACCTGGACAGTTGCCCGGAGTGCCTGGAGCAGTATGACCTCGAATGTGTCATCCGCGTGATGGTCAAGCGTTCGTGTACCGAAGCAGCTCCGGAAAACCTCAAGAACTCCATCCTGGACCGGATTCACTCGATCCGGACTGTGGAAGCCTGAGCCGGACTGTGGAAGCCTGAGCCGACATAAACGAATGACCCCGGAATCCGTGAGGATTCCGGGGTCATTCGTCTAAAGCTGTCATTCCAAGCTTTGCTTAGGCGTTGGGGCGCTTACCGTGGTTCGCGCCGCCACGCTTACGGTCACGACGTTTACGTGCACGTTTGCTCATAGCTGGCCTCCTTAATCTTGGTACTCAAAAGAGCTGCCCTCAAGTCTCCCACATCGCGGCACCCGCCGCGAACCGGAGGCCCGTGCTACGCGCCGCGGCCGGTCGGTCCCGGCCTCAGCCCTCCAACGAATTTCGGATCGAGATCCGGGCCTGGTCCAGCACGGTCCTGACCGTTTCGAGCGTGACGGCGGTGACCGGACGGCTCCCGGCATGACGCCGCAGTTCCACCCGCATGTCGTCGCGGAACGCCTGCACCAGCACTTCCGCTTCCTTCAGCCGCCGTTCGCCCTCCGGGGAGTACCACGGGCTTCCCGCGGCGCCGGCAGTGCCCGTCCCGCCGGCAGAACCGGCGGCGCGGGCCGAGGTCCGGGCCGCCTCGGCCGTGGCCGCAAGGTCGGCCCGGAGGCCGCGCATGTTGACGCGGATGTCCTGGCGCAGGTTGTCGGCGAGCCGGCGGACCGACGCCGAGATGTCGTTCTCGACGCCGGCGAGTTCGTCCCGCCGGCGGTTCAGTTCCGTGAGGCCGGCCGGAGTGATGCTGTAGTTGGTGCGGCGGCCTTCCGTCCGGGTGGCGACGAGCCCTTCCTCTTCAAGCTTGCCTAGGCGCGGGTAGATGGTCCCGGCACTGGGGGAGTACGTTCCGCCGAAACGCTCGCTGAGCGCCTTGATCAGCTCGTAGCCGTGCTTGGGGCCCGATTCGAGCAGGGCGAGCAGGTACAGCCGCAGCGCCCCGTGGGCGAAGACGGGAGGCATCAGAGGGCCGTTTCGGTGTCCGGGCTGGGCTGGCCGTGGAAGAGCGACGTCTTTCCCGAGACCGAGTTGGTCCGGACCAGCATCAGCTTGGCGTCCGGTCCCGCGATGGTCTGCACCGTGCCGCCGGGCTGGGCGTACCTCGTGTCATCGATGACCACCGCGCCGCTGGCGGACTTGGCAACGATGTCCACCCCGACGTCGTGCGGCAGCCGGATGGTGACGTCGCCGGAGACCGAATTGGCGCCAAAGTCATGGGTGAAGCCGTGCAGGTCGAAGTTCAGGTCGCCGCTGACGGTGTTCGCCCGGATGTTGCTGAATTCGCCCGAGGCCGTCACCTCGCCGGAGACGCTCTTGGCGGTCAGGACGCCCCGGTGGTTGCGGGCAATCACCTCGCCGCTGACCGTGTTGACGGACAGGTTCCCGGCGGTGCCGTCGGCCAGCACGGACCCCGAGACGGTGTTGAGCCGGGTGTGGCCGCTGAGCCCGGAAACCATGCCGTCGCCGCTCACCGTCCCGGCCTCGACCTCGACGCCGGCCGGCAGGGCGATGCTGATGACCACCGAGTTGCTGCTGCCGTTGTTGACGGTGCTCATCAGGTTCTTGAACCAGCCCTGCGGGCCGTGCAGCTGGTGGCGGACTTCCAAGCGGCCGTTGACGATCGAAACCGACAGCGGATCGCCTTCGATTTCCGAGACCTCGATCCTGGCAACGTCCTCGTCATGGGTGACGATGTCGAAGCGGCCGCGGACAATCCCGAGTTTAAGGGAGTGGACGCCGTCGACGTCGATGGTCTGCGGGCCGGTCACGGTCCACGTGTTCTCTGACATGGTTCCTCCGGAAAGGCGAAAGGGCTGGGGCAACTAACGATATATCGCGACTATGAAGTCACGATATATCGCGCTTGCCGGCAGGTCAAGATATATCGCGAAATCCCTGGAGGGTGTGATCCCGGCGCGGCCGGTTGCCTGCTTGCCCGCCTATTCCGGGGTGTCCAGGCCCAGCCACTGGAACCAGCCGCGGTGCAGCACGAGCCAGGCCATGAGGCCATAGCCGGCCTGGCCGGGCGTGCCGCCGTTGGCCGCGAGGTCCTGGCGCCACTGCTCGTGGTTCAGCAGCGGCGAGAACGTGTCGACATAGAGGTGCTTCCGGCGCGTCGTGACGTCGGCGAAGGCGGTGTTGAGCTCGCCGAGCCTGCGGTTCTGTGCGGGGTCGAGCGTGGGCGGCGGGCCCACGACGAAGACCTCGATCTTGTTCTGGGAGGCGGAGTCCAGGATGTTGGCCAGGTTCAGGCGGCTGCGGGCCGTGGACAGGCCGAACTCAATGTCGCGTCCTGACAGGCCGATCACCAGGCGGTTTTCGTGGTGGTTGCCGAATCGTCGGCCCGCCTCCTCGAGCCAGCGGGCCGCAATGCCCTCGGTGCCCTCTTCGGGGCATGGCAGGGAGTAGCACTCCAGGGCGACGCTGTCCTGCGGCGTGCGGGCCAGGACCCGGCCCAGCCAGCCCAAGGCGCGCGGATCACCAAGCCCGGCCAACAGCTCGTCCCCAACGGCTGCGATCCGCAGCTTCCGATCTTCCACGACTACCTCTTCACTTCAACGCTGTCCATCAAGCTGACCACTAATAGTCCATTAAACAGAACCGCCCGGCCGGAGTGTTGTTGTTTCAGTCTCCGGCCGGGCAGCAATGCCGCTATTTACGAGCGAATGCCTGCTTGAGCAGGGCGTCCTGTTCTGCCGCGTGGCGCTTCATCGACCCTGCCGCGGTGGAGGCCGAGGCGGGGCGGGAGATGAGGCGGACCCGGCGGTCCAGGGCGTCCGGCAGGTTCAGGCCGATGAACGGCCACGGACCCTGGTTGGCCGGTTCGTCCTGCGCCCAGACCACTTCGGCGTTCGGGTACTTGGCCAGCTCCGCTGCGATCTCGTCGGCCGGCAGCGGGTACAGCTGCTCGACGCGGACGATGGCCGTGGTCTTGTTCTCGGTCTTCTGCCGGGTGGACAGCAGATCGTAGTACAGGCGCCCGGAGACCAGCAGCACGCGTTCGACGGCGTCGGCCTGCAGTTGCGCGTGTTCCGGAATGACCGGGCGGAACGAGCCGGTGGTGAAGTCCTCCACGGAGGACGCTGCGGCCTTGAGGCGGAGCAGCTGCTTGGGCGTGAAGATGATGAGCGGCTTGCGCGGCCTGCTGTACGCCTGGCGGCGCAGCAGGTGGAAGTGCGAGGCCGACGTCGTGGGGTTGGCCACGATCATGTTCTCTTCGGCGCACATCTGCAGGAAGCGCTCGATGCGGGCGGAGGAGTGGTCCGGGCCCTGGCCCTCGTAGCCGTGCGGCAGCATGAGGACCAGCGAGGACCGCTGGCCCCATTTCTGCTCGGCCGAGGAGATGAACTCATCGATGATGGTCTGCGCGCCGTTGACGAAGTCACCGAACTGCGCTTCCCAGAGCACCAACGCATCCGGGCGTTCCACCGAGTATCCGTATTCGAAGCCCATGGCGGCGTATTCGGAGAGCAGCGAATCGTAGATCCACAGCTTCGCCTGGTCATCCGAGAGGTGGGACAGCGGAAGCCATTCGTCGCCGTTGGCGCGGTCGTGGAAGACGGCGTGGCGCTGCACGAAGGTGCCGCGGCGCGAGTCCTGGCCGGCGAGCCGGACGGGGACGCCTTCCATGATGAGCGAACCGAACGCGGCCAGTTCACCGAAGCCCCAGTCGATGCCGCCTTCACGGGACATCGCCTCACGCTTCTCCAGCAGCTGCTTGAGCTTGGCGTGGACGGTGAAGCCGTCCGGGATATCGGTGTGGGCCTTGCCGATGCGGGCCAGGGTCTCCGCGGAGATCGCGGTGGATACCGGCGCGCTGACGCCGGAATCGGACTGCTGGGCCATGGGGCGTTCCAGGTCCGACACCGCGGCCGAATCGGCCGTGATGATCGGGATCGGGGACGTCTGGGCGGCGTGGGTTTCCGCGAAGACGCGTTCCAGGCGTTCCTGGTAGTCCCGCAGCAGCTGCTCGGCTTCTTCCTCGGTGATGTCACCGCGGCCGATCAGTGATTCGGTGTACAGCTTGCGGACCGAGCGCTTGGCCTCGATCAGGTTGTACATCAGCGGCTGGGTCATCGAGGGGTCATCGCCCTCGTTGTGGCCGCGACGGCGGTAGCAGACCATGTCGATGACAACGTCCTTGTGGAAACGCTGACGGAACTCGTAGGCAAGCTGCCCGATGCGGACCACGGCCTCCGGGTCGTCGCCGTTCACGTGGAACACCGGTGCCTGGATCATCTTGGCGACGTCCGTGGAGTACGTGGAGGAACGCGAGGACGACGGTGCGGTGGTGAAGCCGACCTGGTTGTTGACCACGATGTGGATGGTGCCGCCGGTGCGGTACCCGCGCAGCTGGGAGAGGTTGAGCGTTTCCGCGACCACGCCCTGGCCCGCGAAGGCGGCGTCGCCGTGCACCATGATCGGCAGCACGGGAAACGCCTCGCCCTGGTCCAGGCGGTCCTGCTTGGCACGGACGATCCCTTCGAGGACGGAATCGACGGCCTCGAGGTGGGACGGGTTCGCGGCGAGGTAGACCTTGGTCTCCTTGCCGTTGTCCGAGGTGAAGGTGCCCTCGGTGCCCAGGTGGTACTTGACGTCACCGGAGCCCTGCACGGAGCGCGGGTCCTGGGTGCCTTCGAATTCGCGGAAGACCTGCGCGTAGGTCTTGCCCGCGATGTTGGTCAGCACGTTGAGCCGGCCGCGGTGGGCCATGCCGATCGCCACTTCGTCGAGTTCGTCGTCGGCGGCGTCGGAGATGATCGCGTCCAGCAGCGGGATCAGGGACTCGCCGCCCTCGAGCGAGAAGCGCTTCTGGCCGACGAACTTCGTCTGCAGGAAGGTCTCGAAGGCCTCGGCGGCGTTGAGCTTGGAGACGATGCGCAGCTGCTCGTCGCGGCTCGGCTTCGAGTACGGGTGCTCCAGCTGGTCCTGGAACCACTTGCGCTCGGCCGGGTCCTGGATGTGCATGTATTCGATGCCGGCGGTGCGGCAGTAGGCATCACGGAGGACGCCGAGGATGTCGCGGAACTTGAGCATCGGCCTGCCGCCGAAGCCGCCGGTGGGCCACTCGCGGTCCAGGTCCCACAGGGTCAGGCCGTAAGTCAGGACGTCGAGGTCCGGGTGCTTGCGCTGGACGTACTCGAGCGGATCGGTGTCCGCCATGAGGTGGCCGCGCACGCGGTAGGCGTGGATCAGCTGCTGGATCCGGGCGACCTTGTTGATCTCGTCGGCCGGGTCCACCTGCAGGTCGGGGCTCCAGCGCACGGGCTCGTAGGGGATACGCAGGGACTCAAAGATCTCGTCGTAGAAGTTCTGCGCGCCCAGCAGCAGCTGGTGCACGAGCTTGAGGAACTCGCCGCTGCCGGCACCCTGGATGACGCGGTGGTCATAGGTGGAGGTCAGCGTGAGGACCTTGCTGATCGCGTTCTGCGCGATGATCTTCTCGCTGGCACCCTGGAACTCGGCCGGGTAGTCCAGTGCGCCGACGCCGATGATGGCGGCCTGGCCCTTGGACAGACGCGGGACCGAGTGGACGGTGCCGATGCCGCCGGGGTTCGTCAGGGACACGGTGGTGCCGGAGTGGTCGTCCGCGGTCAGCTTGCCGTTGCGGGCACGCTTGATCAGGTCCTCGTAGGTGTGCCAGAACTCGGAGAAGTTGAGGGTCTCCGCCTTCTTGATGTTCGGGACCATGAGCAGGCGGGTGCCGTCGGGCTTGGGCATGTCGATCGCGATGCCGAAGTTCACGTGCGCCGGCTGGACAGCCACCGGCTTGCCGTCGATCTCGTCGTAGTAGACGTTCATCGACGGGAACTGGGACAGGGCGCGGATGACGGCGTAGCCGATCAGGTGCGTGAAGGAGACCTTGCCGCCGCGGGCGCGGGCCAGGTTGGAGTTGATGACCACACGGTTGTCGATCAGGAGCTTCGCCGGGATGGCGCGGACGCTCGTCGCGGTCGGCACTTCCAGGCTGGTGACCATGTTCGAGGCGATCGCCTTGGCCGGGCCGCGCAGGACCGAGACGACGTCTTCTTCGGGAGCCGTCGGGGCCTTGAGGTTCTTGGGCAGCTGCGCCGGGATCGGCGCGGTGCCGGGGCCGGCGTCGGAAGTCTTGGAGCCGTCCCGGGCGACGGTGGCCGGGGCTTTCTTGGCGGCGGGCGCAGCCGGTGCGGGCGCAGCCGTGGCGGCGGGAGCTGCGGGGGCGGCGGGCGCAGGTGCTGCCGGAGCGGCGGCGGGCGCTACAACGGGAAGTTCACGGGTGGCAGGATGCACAGCTGTCGCGGTGCCGGACGTTCCGTTGGCGGGAGAGGCGTCACTAGCTTCAAAGGATTCGAACAGGGGCCACCACTTGGAGTCGACCGTGTTCTTGTCCTGCTGGTAACGCTCATACAGTTCGTCAACGAGCCACTCGTTTCCGCCAAATTCCTCTGGTAGACGGTGGCTAGGCTGCTCTGGCACTTGAAATACGCCTCTTCCGTGAGTTTGATTCCCTCTGGCTTCCACGGTGCCTCGGCACAACGATTGAGCCAGTCTCTGCGTCCAGTGAACCCAGACCCATGCCAGTCTAGTGAGGATTCTGGCCAAACCGCCAATAAGCGTGACCCAAATCATGATCCGCCCCGGCAGCCGCCGAATTGCGGTGAAGAAGAGTTGCAGAATCGGCCCCGGATGCGGCCCACATGCGGTGCCCTGCGCGAGGCCGGACGCGGTGCCGGACGCGGTGCCGGCCCTGCCGGAAACCGCCCTAGAATGCAGTGAGAACCCGTTTGTCGCCGACGGTGCCAGCTGCGGGTGCCAGCAAAGGAGCAGCAGTGCGTTTCCTGAATGAGCCCACCACCGATCTGACCTACTCGGACCTCTTCCTGGTCCCGTCCCGGTCCGATGTCACCTCCCGCCTGGACGTCGACCTCGCGGCCGACGACGGGACCGGCTCCGCGATCCCGCTGGTGGCGGCGAACATGACGGCGGTCACGGGGAAGCGGATGGCCGAGACCATGGCCCGCCGCGGCGGCCTTGGAGTCCTGCCGCAGGACGTCCCGCTCGACGTCATCCGTGACGTCACGGCCTGGATCAAGGGACGCCACCCGGTCCTGGAAACCCCCGTCACGCTCGCGCCCACGGACACCGTCATTGATGCCCTCCACCTGATGGGCAAGCGGCCGCACGGGGCCGTTGTGGTGGTGGACGACTCCGGCGCGGTCACCGGTGTTGTCCGGGCCGCCGACTGCGAGGGCCAGGACCGTTTCGCGTCACTGGCCTCCGTCATCCGCCACCAGCCGCTGGTGCTCGACGCCGGACCGCTCGCCGGCGGATTGTTTGGGGGCGGGTCGGCGGCCGATGCTGCGCAGGCCCTCCGCCGCGCCTTTGAAGCGATGGACGCCGCCGGAACCGACTACGCACCGGTGCAGCAGGACGGGGTCCTGGCCGGCGTGCTCACCCGTAAGGGCGCCCTGCGCTCCACGCTCTACCGGCCGTCCCTGGACGACGACGGCAGGCTGAAGGTCGCTGCCGCCGTCGGAATCAACGGCGACGTGGCCGGGCGGGCCGCCGAATTGCTGGCGGCCGGCGTCAACGTGCTGGTCCTCGACACCGCGCACGGGCACCAGCAGAAAATGTTCGACGCCCTCGCCGCCGTGAAGGGTCTCAACCCCGGCGTGCCGGTGGTCGCCGGCAACGTTGTCACCGGCGATGCCACGCGTGAGCTCATCGAGGCCGGGGCGGACATCGTCAAGGTCGGGGTGGGCCCCGGCGCCATGTGCACCACGCGCATGATGACGGCCGTGGGCCGCCCCCAGTTCAGTGCCGTCCTCGAATGCTCCGCCGCGGCCCGGGAAGCCGGCGGCCGGGTATGGGCCGACGGCGGGGTCCGCTACCCGCGCGACGTCGCCCTGGCCCTGGCCGCCGGGGCCAGCCAGGTCATGATCGGCTCCTGGTTTGCCGGTACTCACGAGAGCCCCGGGGACCTGCAGCTCGACGCCTCGGGCCGGCAGTACAAGGAGAGCTTCGGCATGGCGTCCGCCCGGGCGGTGCAGAACCGCAACCAACGCGAGGGCGCCTTTGAAAAGGACCGCAAGGCCCTCTTCGAGGAGGGCATCTCCACCTCCCGCATGTACGTCGATGCGGCCCGGCCCGGCGTCGAGGACCTGCTGGACATGATCACCGCGGGCCTGCGCAGTTCCATGAGCTACGCCGGTGCTGCCGATCTCGCCGCTTTCCGGGAACGCGCCGTGGCAGGCATCCAGTCCGCGGCTGGGTACGAGGAGGGCCGGCCCGTCCCGCAGAGCTGGTGAACCCGGCGCGGCCGGTGACGCGGGCGGTCGGGGGCTGGCGGCGGTTGCTCCTGTAGACTGAAATTCTTATGGACAGTAAATCTAGGTGCCGGCCTGGGGGCTGTCAGCGGAGTACGGAAACCGTTCCCGCCCAGTCCACCCGCAGAGCCGGCAAACCCCGTTCACGCGCCCATCACTCTCCGGCCGCACGCCATTCCGGAGCTATCCAGGAAAC
Source organism: Arthrobacter sp. 05T45 (assembly GCF_056395875.1). Classification (NCBI taxonomy): domain Bacteria; kingdom Bacillati; phylum Actinomycetota; class Actinomycetes; order Micrococcales; family Micrococcaceae; genus Arthrobacter; species Arthrobacter sp. 05T45. The sequence goes on from NZ_JBFTKI010000007.1 coordinate 153,256, forward strand.
AGGGTCGGCCGCCGCCGACCATCCTCCGCCAGGCCGGGCCTTCCCGCATTTGCGTCCCCTGACGCGGCACGTGCCATGCGCTGCTGCGGAAGCAGGCCGCTGACATGGAATGGCTACTCCTCGCAGCAGGCCTCCTGCTCATCCTCGGCACCGGCTTCTTTGTCGCCGTGGAATTTTCCCTGGTCGCCCTGGACCAGGCCACCGTGCAGCGCGCCGTTGACACCGGCGACACCGCCGCCGAGCCGTTGCTCAGATGTCTCAAGTCACTTTCCACCCAGCTTTCCAGCTGCCAGCTGGGCATCACCATGACCACGCTGCTGACCGGCTATGTCATGGAACCGTCCGTGGGCAAGCTGCTTGAAGGCCCGCTCACCGCGCTCGGCGTCCCGCCGGCGGCGGCTGCCTCGCTGTCCCTGGTCCTGGCAATGGCGGTGGCCACCCTGCTCTCCATGGTGATCGGCGAACTGGTGCCCAAGAACATGGCCATCGCGCTGTCCTTCCCGATCGGCAAGGCCGTGGCCCGGCCCCAGCTGGTGTTCACCGCCATCTTCAAGCCCGCCATCGTGGTGCTCAACGGCTTCTCCAACAAGGTCCTCAACGTCTTCGGCCTGGAGGCCAAGGAAGAAATCTCCGGCGCCCGCACCCCGGCCGAGCTGGCCTCGCTTGTGCGCCGCTCCGCGGCCATGGGCACCCTCGACGCCGGAACGGCCAACTTCATCGCCCGAACCCTGAAGTTCTCCGGGCGGACCGCCGCGGACGTCATGACCCCCCGCATCCGCGTGGAGACCATCGATGCCGACCAGCCGGTCTCGGATATCGTCGAGGCCGCCAAGCGCACCGGATACTCCCGGTTCCCCGTGATCGGCGAGTCCTCCGATGACATCCGCGGCGTGGTCCACATCAAGAAGGCCATTGCCGTGCCCGCGGACCGCCGCGCCAAGCTGCAGGCGGGGGCCATCATGACCGACGTGCTCCGGGTCCCCGAAACCATCCATCTGGACGCCCTCCTCGCCGAACTGCGCGAGGGCAACCTGCAACTGGCCGTGGTCCTGGATGAATACGGTGGAACCGCCGGCATCACCACGCTGGAGGACCTCGTGGAGGAAATCGTCGGGGAAGTGGCCGATGAGCATGACAAGGTCCGGCCCGGCCTGCTCCAAAGCGCCTCGGGGGACTGGTACTTCCCGGGCCTGCTCCGGCCCGATGAACTCTCCGAACAGATCCCGGGCCTGACCGTGCCCGACGAGGCTGCCTACGAAACGGTGGGAGGCTACGTCATGAGCCAGCTCGGCCGCATCGCGGCAGTCGGCGACACGGTCGACGTCGTCGGCGGGACACTCAGCGTGACCCGCATGGACGGCCGCCGGATCGACCGGATCTGTTTCCGGCCCATCCGGGTGTCCGGCGAGGGCCAGCCCGCCAGCCAGGCAGGTGCCGCATGAGCGACTGGGCCGGAATCCTCTGGCTTGCGTTCCTCCTGGTGGGCAACGCCTTCTTCGTGGCCGCCGAATTCGCCGTCATGTCGGCCCGCCGGAGCCAGATCGAGCCGCTGGCCGAGGCAGGTTCCAAGCGCGCCCAGACCACCCTGCGGGCGATGGAAAACGTTTCCCTCATGCTCGCCTGCGCCCAGCTCGGCATCACCGTCTGCTCGCTGCTGATCCTGCAGGTGGCCGAGCCCGCGATCCACCACCTCCTGGCCGTGCCGCTGGAAGCGGTGGGCGTCCCCGAGGAGGTCGCGAACATTGTGGCCTTCGCCGTCGCCCTGCTGTTGGTGACGTTCCTGCACGTCACATTCGGCGAAATGGTGCCCAAGAACATTTCCGTGTCCGTCGCGGACAAGGCTGCGCTGCTGCTGGCGCCGCCGCTGATGTTCATCGGGCGGCTCGTCAAGCCCGTCATTGCGGCGCTTAACTGGTCCGCGAACCACATCCTGAAGCTGATGCGGATTGAGCCGAAGGACGAGGTGACCTCAACCTTCACCCTTGAAGAAGTGCAGTCGATCGTGCAGGAATCCACCCGCCACGGACTCGTGGACGACGACGCCGGACTCATCACCGGAGCGCTCGAGTTCTCCGAACACACCGCGTCGCGTGTGATGGTTCCGCTGGGCAAACTCGTCATGCTCAAGGCGGCCACCACGCCGGTCGAATTCGAAAAGGCCGTGAGCCGGACCGGGTTCTCGCGCTTCCCGATGCTCGACGACGACGGCATGCTGGCCGGCTACCTCCATATCAAGGACGTGCTGTCCATCCCGGACGCCGGGTACCACCAGCCGATTGCGGAAAGCCGCATCCGGTCGCTGGCGAACCTCGCCATGGACGACGAAATCGAGCAGGCCATGTCCGTCATGCAGCGCACGGGCTCGCACCTGGCGCGCGTGATCGGACCCGATGGGCTGACTCAGGGAGTGCTGTTCCTCGAAGACGTGATCGAGCAGCTCGTCGGCGAAATCCGGGACGCGACGCAGGCCACCGGCTACCGCAGGCTGGGCCAGGACCAGTAGGGGGCAGCCCAATATCGGGCAGCCAAGTAACGGCCGGTCCAGTAACGGGCAGCCCAGCTGCGGCCGGGCACCGGCGGGGCACGCCGTGTATCCCTAAATAGGAATGATTCCTATTTAGGGATACACTCGGGCTGTTGCTATTGCTCCTGATTCTCAATAACAGATCCGAGGTTTTCCGTGCGTCGTCCCGCTGCCCGAGTCCTGCTGGCTGGTCTTGCCGGCCTGGGCCTCCTGCTCACCGCGTGCAGTCCGACGTCCGGCAGCCCCCGGGGGACCGCGGGGGACGGCGTGGTCAACGTCGTCGCATCCACCAGCGTGTACGGCGACATCGTCTCCAGCATCGGCGGCGACAAGGTCCGGGTCAGCTCGATCATCAACCGCACCAGCCAGGACCCGCACTCCTACGAGGCCACCACGCAGGACAAGCTGGCCGTCTCCAAGGCCGAGCTGGTGGTGGAGAACGGCGGGGGATACGACGCCTTCATGGACACGCTGGCGACCGACACCGGCCTGGACCGCGGCAGCGTCATCAGCGCCGTGGATGTTTCAGGGCTTGTCTCCGAAAGCGGTGCCAGCGAAAGCCCGCCAGCGGCGAGCCCCGACTCCGCCGGCCACACCCACGGGTCCACGGGGCTGAACGAACACGTCTGGTACAGCCTGCCTGCCATGTCCCGCCTCGCGGACGCCGTGGCCGAGAAGCTGGGCTCGCTGGAACCGGCCTCGGCGCAGACGTTCCGGAGCAACGCGGCGGCCTTCAAGGACTCGCTCGGCGGCCTGGAAACGAAGCTCGCCGCCATCAAGTCCTCGGCGGGCCACGCGCCCGTGGCCGTCACCGAGCCCGTACCGCTGTACCTGCTCGAGGACGCCGGACTGGAGAACGAGACCCCGGCCGAGTACACGGCGGCGATCGAGGAGGACGCCGACGTCCCGCCCGCCGTGCTCAAGACCACCGTCGATCTCGTGGCATCCCGGGGCGTACGGCTGCTGGCCTACAATACCCAGACCGAGGGACCGCAGACGGCGGCGGTGAAAAAAGCCGCCGAGAACGCCGGCGTCCCGGTCGTGAACTTCAGCGAGACCCTCCCGGACGGCCAGTCCTACCTGCAGTGGATGACCGGAAACGTGGAGAGCATCGGCAAGGCCCTAGGATGATCGCAACAGCGGGAGCAGCCATCTCCGCGGAAAATCGAGGAAACCCGTTTTGACACCGGTAGTGAGCCTGCGCGGCGCCTCCCTGGCGTTCGGCCAACGGACTCTCTGGGAGGGCCTGGACCTGGACATCAACCCGGGTGAATTTTTTGCCGTGCTCGGGCCCAACGGCAGCGGCAAGACCACCTTCCTGAAGGTCCTGCTGGGATTGCAGGAACTGAGTACGGGAACGGCCGTGCTCGACGGCCACCCCGTTGAGCGGGGAAGCCGCCGGATCGGCTACGTGCCCCAGCAGAAATCATTTGACCCCGATACGCCCCTGCGCGCCCGCGACCTCGTGGCCCTCGGCGTCGACGGCCACCGCTGGGGCATCCGCCTCGGCGGCGCCAAGGTGAACCGTAAAGTCGATGAACTCCTGGAGCTTGTGGGCGCCACCGACTACGCCAAGGTGCCGGTGGGGCAGCTTTCCGGCGGTGAGCAGCAGCGCCTGCGCGTGGCGCAGGCCCTCGCAACCGATCCCAAGGTGCTGCTGTGCGACGAGCCGCTGCTTTCCCTTGACCTTCAGCACCAACAGGGCGTCAGCGCGCTGATCAACAGGCAATGCCGCGACGCGGACAGCGCCGTGGTGTTCGTGACCCACGAGATCAACCCGATCATGGACTACGTGGACCGGGTCCTGTACCTGGCCGGCGGAAAGTTCCGGGTGGGCACACCCGCGGAGGTCATGACCACCGAGGTGCTCTCCGATTTGTACGACAGCCGTGTTGAGGTCATCCAGGCCAACGGCCGGCTGATCGTCGTCGGGCTGCCGGACGCCGCGACGCACCACCATCTGGACGCGCACTCAGTCGCGGGCGAGGTGGGCTAAGTGGATCTGGGCGACCTGCTGCACTCAATCTTCAACTTCGAAAACTACGGCGAGCTGCTGGCCCTGGTGCAGAACTCCATCTGGGCCGGCGCCGTCCTCGGGCTGCTCGGCGGAATCATGGGCACCTTCGTGATGAAACGCGACCTCGCCTTCGCCGTCCACGGGATCTCGGAGCTCTCCTTTGCCGGCGCGGCGTTCGCGCTGCTGATCGGTGCCGACATCATCCTCGGCTCGCTGGCAGGATCCGTGCTGGCAGCCCTGGTGCTGGGCGTGATGGGGGTCCGCGCACGGGACAAGAACTCGATCATCGGCGTCATCATGCCCTTCGGGCTTGGCCTGGGCATCCTCTTCCTGTCCCTGTACGAGGGCCGGGCGGCCAACAAGTTCGGCCTCCTCACCGGGCAGATCGTATCGGTCGGGACCGTCCAGCTGCAGGTCCTGGCGGTCGCCGCCGTCGTGGTGATGCTGGCGCTGGCCGCCATCTGGCGGCCGTTGACCTTTGCCAGTGTCGACCCCGACGTCGCCACCGCCCGCGGCGTGCCGGTGCGGGCCCTCGCCCTTGGTTTCATGGTGCTGCTGGGGATCAGCGTGGCGCTGTCCATCCAGATTGTGGGCGCGCTGCTGGTGCTGGCCCTGCTGATCACGCCCGCGGCCGCCGCCATGCGCGTCACGTCCTCGCCCCGGCTGGTTGTCACGCTGAGCATCGTCTTTGCGATGACGGCGACCGTCGGAGGCATCCTGCTGGCCCTCGGCGGCCGGCTGCCGATCAGCCCCTATGTGACCACGTTGTCCTTCCTGATCTACGTGGCCTGCCGGATGATCGGTGGCGCACGGACCAGACGGGGACTCAACGGCCGGGTGGTGCGGAGCGCCGCCGCGTCGGCTTAACGCTCTCACGCCACAGTGGCGGAATTTCCCCAGGTTTGCCGTCGGCCGCCGGCGGGTCCCTGCGCCCCGCCGGTGATTTCCGGGGTCACGAGGTCAAAGGTGGGGAATTTCAGCAGCTCCGGCTATTCGCCGGGCTGACTGGCTGTGCATTCTGGGCACAGGCCGAAGATTTCCACGGTGTGCTCCACCGCGGTGAAGCCGTGCTCATTCGCGATCCGCGCGGCCCAGGCCTCGACCGCCGGTGCTTCCACTTCCACGGCCTTGCCGCAGTTCCGGCACAGCAGGTGATGGTGGTGCCCGGTGACGGCGCAGCGCCGGTACACCGCTTCGCCGTCGGCGTTGCGCAGGACATCCACCAGCCCGTCGTCGGCGAGGGACTGCAGGATCCGGTAGGAGGTCGCGAGGGACACCGCGGTGCCGCGCTCCTGGAGGATGCGGTGCAGTTCCTGGGTGCTGACGAAGTCCGCCAGGTCGTCCAAGGCGGCACTGACGGCGAGGCGCTGCTTGGTGACGCGCTGTTCCTTGCCCTGCACGGGTGCCGAGGCCGGAGTCCGGCTGCTGCCGGTGGTAGCGCCTTGGGACATCGTGGAACTCGCTTCGTCAAAAGAATTCGCGGGTGGGACTCGCTGAGGGTGGCAATGTCCAAGATTACCAGCGCCCAAGATTGCCAGCGGCGCTTCGTGGACACTGTGACGGCTGGTGCCTAGGCTGGCCGGATGAAGCTGACCAAATTTACTCACGCCTGTGTCCGCCTCGAACAGGACGGCCGGGTGCTGGTGTTTGACCCGGGCACCTTTTCGGAGACGGACCAGGCCCTGGCCGGAGCACATGCGGTGCTCATTACCCACGAGCACGCGGACCATGTGGACGTCGACGCCGTCGCCGCGGCGTTGCAGTCGAACACCACCCTTGAGCTTTTCGCCCCGGAGGCCGTGGCCGCGACGCTCCGCGGCAAGGCGCCCGACGCCGGAAGCCGCATCCATGCGGCGGGCGCGGGTGAGGAATTTGAAACGTCGGGCTTCGCCATCAGGACCTTTGGCGGCCAGCACGCCCTCATCCATCCGCAGATCCCCGTGGTGGCCAACGTCGGCTACCTCGTCGACGGCAATGTCTACCACCCGGGGGACTCCTTCGCGATCCCCGACGGCGTCGATGTCAAGACGCTGCTTGTACCCATCCACGCCCCGTGGAACAAGGTGGGCGAAGTGGTGGATTTTGTCATCGGTGTCCGCGCACCACAGGCCTTCCCGATCCACGACGCGCTCCTGAACGAGCTGGGCCGCGGCCTGGTGGAGGGGCACGTGACCCGGATCGGCGCCAAGTACGGCACCGAGTACCGACACCTTTCCAGCGGCGATACAGCGGAGGTTTAGCCGCCGCTGGCGCCTTGGCTAGGCCGGCGTGCTGACGGGTGGGCTGGCCGGCTGGTTTAGGCCGGCCAGGCGCCGGTTCGGAAGAACTCGCGCAGCACGGCCTCGTGGGGTTCGGGATCCAGGCCGTGGGCCGCCAGCCACTCCGGGTTGTAGTAATTTCCGGCGTAGCGGTCCCCGGCGTCGCACATCAGGGTCACAACACTGCCCCGGCGGCCCTCCGCGATCATCCCGGCGATGAGCTGCCACGCGCCCCAGAGGTTGGTCCCGGTGGACGGACCCGCGTGCAGACCGGCGTGGTCCCTCAGATGCCGCATGGCCGCCACCGACGCGGCGTCGGGAACCTGGATCATGTGGTCGATCACGGCGGGCACAAAACTCGGCTCCATCCGCGGCCGGCCGATGCCCTCGATGCGGGAGGGTAATCCCGCCGCGGGTGCGGCAGCTGTAGTCCCGCCGCCAGGTGTCCCGCCGTCGGGCCGGCTGTTCCGCCAGCCCGGATAGAACGCGGAATTTTCCGGGTCGACGACGGCGAGGCCCGTCTCGTAGCGGTGGTAGCGCAGGTACCGGCCAATCGTGGCGCTGGTCCCGCCGGTGCCGGCCCCGACCACTACCCAGCGGGGGACCGGGTGCTCCTCCAGCGCCAGCTGGCCGAAGATCGATTCGGCGATGTTGTTGTTCCCGCGCCAGTCCGTGGCCCGTTCGGCGTACGTGAATTGGTCCATGTAGTGCCCGCCCGTGCTGCTGGCCAGATCCGCGGCGGCCTCGTAGACCTCGGAGGCGTGGTCCACCAGATGGCAGGAGCCGCCGAACTGTTCGATCAGGGCGATTTTCTCGCGGCTGGTGGTCCGGGTCATCACGGCGATGAAGGGCAGTCCCAGCAGCTGCGCAAAATAGGCTTCGGAGACGGCGGTGCTGCCGCTGGATGCCTCCACGATCGTGGTGCCTTCCCGGATCCAGCCGTTGACGAGGCCGAAGAGGAACAGGGACCGCGCCAGCCGGTGCTTGAGGCTGCCGGTGCGGTGGGTGGATTCGTCCTTCAGGTACAGCTGCACGCCCCAGTGCTCCGGGAGCGGCACCGAGTACAGGTGGGTGTCGGCTGAGCGGTTGTTTTCGGCGTTGATCCGGCGGACGGCCTCGTCGGCCCAGGCCCGGTCCTGCAGGTGCGCTGTGTTCACCGCTACAGCCTACCGGGGGCGGCGGGACGCCAAAGATAGAGTGGGGAAATGGACACCCTTCTCGATGCTGCCGCCCTCAAGGACCGGATGGACGACGCTGGCGCAGCCGGCCAGCGCACAGTACTCCTCGACGTTCGCTGGGCGCTGGGGGATCCCCACGGTCACGATCACTACCTGCGCGGACACATCCCCGGGGCCGTCTTCGTGGATCTCGCCACTGAACTTGCCGGACCGGCGGAACCGGAACGCGGCAGGCATCCGTTGCCGCCGTCGGAGCAGTTCCAGGAGTCCGCGCGCCGCTGGGGCATCAACGACGGCGATGTGGTCGTAGCGTACGACGACAGCGGCAACATGGCTGCGGCCCGGCTGTGGTGGATGCTGCGCAACGCCGGCTTTAGTTCTGTGTACCTGCTCGACGGCGGCCTGGCCGCGTGGCGGGCTGCCGGGTTCGGGCTGGCGGCCGGACCCGAACAGCCCGCACCCGGAAACGTCACCCTGTCCGACGGCGCCATGCCCGCGATCGACGCCGGACAAGCCGCCAGTTGGGGCCGGCGGGGGCTGCTGTTGGACGCCCGGGCGGGGGAGCGGTACCGCGGCGAAATCGAGCCCGTGGATCCCCGCGCCGGCCATATTCCGGGGGCCGTCAGTGCCCCTACCACCGGGAACCTGGGCGCTGACGGGCGCTTCCTGGCCCCGGCGGAGCTGCGGGAGCGCTTCGAACAGCTCGGTTACCGGGACGGCGTCCCCACTGCCGTGTACTGCGGCTCCGGAGTGACGGCGGCACATGAAATCGCCGCCCTCGAGATTGCCGGCTTTTCCGCTGCCCTTTATCCGGGGTCCTTTTCGGAGTGGTGCCACGGTCCCGCGAACGATGTTGTCACCGGGCCGGAACCGTACGGCGAGGACGCGGCTTCACACTAAGGGCCAGCACGAGCGCCGGACTGCCCGCGCAGGCTGCTCAGAGCGCCTCCAGTTCCTCCTCGGGCGGTCAATGATTCCTAGGCTGCGGCGGCCACTCTGGGTTTTTCGCGCCTGAGCGTTTTGGCTTGGTGCCGGAGCTGGCGCCGGCGGCGGGAGCCCGGCTGGGCGCCTGGCTGGTCTGTGGCTGATGGCCGAAGCGGTGTTCCGGGCAACGGCGGCGCGGTGGAACGGTACGTGTGGCCGGTGGGGGTGGTGAGTTCGATGGGGTGCCTCGCGCCGATGCTCGAGGCGGATCCGGGTGCGGCTTCGGGGCTGGGGCGTGCTTTCCAGCCGGGGTTTTCTTTGGTGTGGTTGCAGGCTTCGCAGAGGCCGGCGGCGTTGTCCGTGGTGGTCGGGCCGCCGGTGTGCCAGGGAATGATGTGGTCCAGGTGGCGGATGGGCGCGTCGCAGTAGGGGGTGCGGCAGGTGTCGTCTCTGGTTTGGATGAAGCGGCGGTGCCCGGGTGGGAAGAGCCGGGCGCGGGAGTCCATCCCCACGAGCTCGCCGGTGCCGGGGTGGGTGTAGAGCCGGCGGAGCCAGGTGCTGAAGTTCCGGTCCTCGGCGTTCGTCCCGGCGCCGATGCGTTCCCGGGCCCAGGCGGCGGGGACGGTGCCGTAGCCGGGGAGCCGGGCGGGTTCGGCGTTGCCCTGGAAGAGGGTGCGGTCGGTGATGACGAGCTGGATCTCGACGCCGGTGATCCCGCCGGGGGTGCCGGTGGTGCGTTCGACCAGGGCATCGGCCATGAGCTGCCCGCGGCCCCTCGGGTCCCCGGCGGCGCGGAGGGTGTCGGCGTGCCCGGTGAGGGCCTTGTAGACGGCGACGCCGGCGGTCAC
>NZ_JBFTKI010000008.1:0-153742 GCF_056395875.1 Arthrobacter sp. 05T45
AGTTCACGTTGGACGAACCGGGCCGCTGTGTCCCGGAGGCGTAGGCGGTGATAAACCCGATCAACCGTGGCTCGGTGACGGTGAGGTTGAAGGTCACGGCGGAAACCTTCGCCGGAATCCCGTGGGCCCCGCCGGCCTGGAAGGACACGGTCCCGTCCGGGCGCACTGCAGCAGAAGTCCGCGTGTCCAGTGCCCGGAAGGGCGTGACCGGGACCAAAGCACCCGGCACGGTCGGCTTCGCGTACGTCTCGGCCACCGCGACAGGGGACGTCAGCACGTCGTTTGCCTTCGCCGCTGGCGCGGCCACCGCTGATGCTGCAAGCAAGACACCCAACGCGGCAGCCAGACAGGCGGTCCGCCGCCGAAATTGCGCACTCAAAGCAGCCATGATTCCCCCAAAACATGGCCCCGGGACAGCAGACCGCGGATACTTCTCGCGAAGCTACCACATAAGCGCGCCCCGTCAAGGTCTACTCCCCGGCCCGGCCGCCGCCACTTCGGCGTCGACCGGTCCGCGGGACGATCAGCGCGCCGGCGACGTGCCTGGTGTCGTCGGCGGCATTCCGCCCGAGGCTGCTACCCGATCAGCGCGAGCACCGCGCCGACCGTGACAACCCCGCCCGCTTTGGTGCGGACGTCGGTGACGGTGCCGTCCCGGTGCGCGGAGACCTGGGTTTCCATCTTCATGGCCTCAAGGACCACCACCGGGTCCCCGGCCGATACTTCGGCTCCCGGCTCGACGAGCCATTTCACGACTGTCCCTGCCATGTCCGCACGCAGCTCCCCCGGGTCGCCAGCGGCGGCGGCACCGCCGTCGGACGCTACCGACACTCCGGCGGGCGCTGAGCTGCCCGAGCGGGCCCAGGCGTCGAGCAGATCGGCCGGAAGGCCGACGGCGAGGCGCCTGCCGTCCACGTCGACGGTGATGGTGCGGCGTTCGCCGTCGGGCGCGGTAGTGCTGTAGTCGGGATCGGCAGGGATGCTGTCCGCGAAGTCGGTTTCGATCCAGCGGGTGTGGATGCCGAGGCCGTCCTCGGAGGTGAAGTCCGGGGATTCCAGCACGGCCCGGTGGAACGGTAGCACGGTGGCGACGCCGGTGATCCGCATTTCGGCGAGGGCCCGGCGGGCACGGCGCAGGGCCTGCTGGCGGTCCGCGCCGGTGACGATCAGCTTCGCGAGCAGGGAATCGAACTGCGGCGCGACGAAGGACCCGGAGCGGACGCCGGTGTCGAGGCGGATGCCCGGGCCGGTGGGACCGGCGAATTCGCCGATGGTGCCGGGCGAGGGCAGGAAGCCGCGGCCCACGTCCTCGGCGTTAAGCCGGAATTCGAAGGCGTGTCCGTGCGGTGCCGGGTCTTCGGCCAGGCGCAGCGGCTCCCCCGCGGCGATCCGGAACTGTTCCTGGACGAGGTCGATCCCCGTGGTTTCCTCGGTGATCGGGTGCTCCACCTGGAGCCGGGTGTTGACCTCCAGGAAGGCCACGGTGCCGTCCGCCGCGACGAGGAATTCCACCGTGCCGGCGCCGGAGTAGCCCGCTTCCCGGCAGACGGCCTTGGCGGCGTCGTAGATCAGCGTGGTCTGCTCGTCGGTCAGGAACGGCGCGGGGGCCTCTTCGAGGAGCTTCTGGTGCCGGCGCTGCAGGGAGCAGTCACGGGTTCCGACGACCACGACGTTGCCGTGCGCGTCCGCCAGGACCTGCGCCTCGACGTGGCGCGGACGGTCCAGGTAGCGCTCCACGAAGCACTCGCCCCGGCCGAAGGCGGCAACGGCTTCGCGGACGGCGGAGTCGAAGGCTTCCTCGACCTCGTCGATGATCCGGACCACTTTCATGCCGCGGCCACCGCCGCCGAAGGCGGCCTTGATGGCGATCGGCAGGCCATGCTCTTCGGCGAAGGCGCGGGCCTCGGCCGCCGTGTCGACGGGACCGTCGCTGCCGGCCACCAGGGGTGCGCCGGCCCGGACGGCCGCGTCGCGGGCCGTGATCTTGTTCCCGAGCAGCCGGATCGCGTCCGGGGTCGGACCGATCCAGGTCAGCCCGGCGTCGAGGACGGCCTGGGCAAAGTCGGCGTTTTCGGAGAGGAAGCCGTAGCCGGGGTGGACGGCGTCCGCACCGGACTGGGCCGCCACGGCGAGGAGCTTGGGGATGTTCAGGTACGTGTCCGCGGGCGAGTTGCCGTCCAGGCTGAAGGCCTCATCCGCGGCCGAGACGTGCAGGGCGTCGGCGTCGATGTCGGCGTAGACAGCGACGGACGCCAGCTGCGCGTCGTCGCAGGCCCGGGCTATGCGGACCGCGATTTCTCCACGGTTGGCGATCAGGACCTTGCGCATCAGTTACTCGCTTCTTCTGTGGTGGTGGCGTGTTCAGTAGTGCCGTGTTCGGTGGTGTGTTCGGTGGTGGCGGATTCGGCCCAGCGGAAGCGGATCCTGCCGCCGATCGGGACCTGGGCGGCGAGGTCCAGCTGGGAGTCGACCACCACGGCGATCACCGGGTAGCCGCCGGTGATCGGATGGTCGGCCAGGAAGAGCACGGGCAGGCCCTCCGGCGGGACCTGCAGGGCTCCGGCGACGGTGCCTTCGCTGGGCAGTTCGCCCTGGCGGCTGCGCTGCAGCGGCGTACCGTCCAGCCGCATGCCGACGCGGTTGGACTGTGGCAGCACGGCCCAGTCCTGGGCGGTGAAGGAATCCAGTGCCGCCTGATCGAACCAGTCGGCGCGGGGGCCGGGGACGACGTCGAGGACGGTCACCCCGGTGCCCGGGTAGTCCGGCTGCAGTTCGGGATTTCCGACGACGCCGGTCTCGGCTTCTCCGCCGGCGCCCAGTTGCTGCCCGGCGGCCAGGGGCGCAGGACCGATCCCGGACATGGTGTCCGTGGAGCGGCTGCCCAGTACCGGGGCGGCATCCAGCCCGCCGCGGACCGCGAGGTAGCTGCGGAAGCCGCTGTGCGGCGCACCGATGCTGAGCGTTTCGCCGTCGAGCAGCGCGAAGGGAGTGGCCACCGGCACGGTGCGCTGCCACGTATCGCCGGCGTCGTCCGGTGCGGACGCGATGCTCAGTTCCGACGGCGCCCCGGCGACGGCGAGGACCTGGTCCCCCACGGCCTGGACCTTGAGTCCGCCCGCGACGGTCTCGATGCCGGCTGCGCCGGTGGCGTTGCCGACGAGGCGGTTGGCCCGGCGCAACGAGGCCCGGTCCAGCGCGCCGGCGGCGGAGACGCCCAGGCCGGAGTGGCCGTCCCGGCCGAGGTCCTGGATCAGGCTCTGAAGGCCCGGTGAAACGATCCGGATCCCGGCCATGACGTCCTGCCCGGCAACCGGTTCCGGCGCGGTGCCCTCGGCCGCAGGCACCGCGGCCGGCTCGACAGCTGGCTCGGTGGCTGGCTCGGGGGCCGGCTCGGCCGCTAGGGCGAGTGCATCCCGGACCGGACGGAACTGCACCCGGTGGCCGGGGGCGGCCAGGGCGGGCGGCTCCCGGTCCAAGTCCCACATCTTGGCGTTGGTGCGCCCGATCAGCTGCCAGCCGCCCGGGGAACGGCGCGGGTACACGGCCGAGTAGTTGCCGGCCAGCGCCACGGAGCCCGCGGGAACTGCGGTGCGGGGCGAGCTGCGGCGCGGCACTTCCAGCTGCTGGTTCTCCCCGACCATGTACCCGAATCCTGGGGCGAAGCCGGCGAAGGCCACGGTCCAGATCTGCCCGGAGTGGGCGGCGATCACGCCGTCGGTTCCCAGGCCGGTGAGCCGTCCGACTTCGGCGAGGTCCTCGCCGTCGTACACGGTGTCAATGACCACCAGCTCGCCGTCGCGTTGGACGGGTGCGGTGAGGTCGAGCTGCATCAGGCGGGCGGCGATGCGCCGGGCCGAGGCCGGGGATTCGGCCTTGACCAGGACGGTCTCGGCCGCGGCCAGGATGTCCTGCTGGCCCGGCAGCGGTTTCTCGAGGAGCAGCGCCTGCAGGGCGAGCACGTCCTGGGTGCCGGAGAGCTCAGCGAGGACCGCGCGCGTCCCCACGGCCCGCACGGAGCGGACCTTGTGAACTGCGGTTTCGCCTGCTGCGGCGGCTTGTACCTTCAGGGGTTCCCCTGCTGTCTCAATCACGAGTTGCCTCAATCATTGTGCCGGTGAAATCATGCCGGCGGACAGGATCCGCCGAAGAAGATCCGCGCCGCTCAGGCGCGGGCTTCCTGCAGGAGCCGCTCCTCCTCGTCGGTATGCGGGTTGCGCCCGATGGCCAGCCCGATCACGGTCACGATGGAGGCGACCGCGAGGTAGCCGGCGATCAGGAACCAGTTGCCGCTGACAGCGAAGAGGGCAGTGAAGACCAGCGGTGCGATGGCGCCGCCGACCACGCCGGCCAGGGTGTAAGCCAGCGAACTGCCGGCGTAGCGCAGCCGCGCCGGGAACTGTTCGGTGATGTAAGCCGCCTGCGGGCCATACATGAAGGCGTGGAAGGCCAGCCCGATCACGATTCCGATGGTCAGCGTGAGGACCGACTTGTCCTGAATCATGACGAAGAACAGCGGAATGTAGACAGCGGTTCCGACGGCGGCGATGCCGTATACGAGGCGGCGGTTGACGCGGTCCGTGAGGGCGCCCGCCGCCGGGATCAGGAACAGTTGGAAGGCTGAGCCGATCAGGATGGCGGTCAGTACGTTGCTGGTGCTCATGCCCAGTTCCTTGGTGGCGTACACGGCCATAAAGACGGTGAGCAGGGAGTACAGCACGTCCGGGCTGATGCGGGACAGGGCGGCCGAGACGAGGGCGCGCGGCTCCTTGGTGAAGACCTCCTTGATGGGGGCCTTGGGCTGTTCGCCGTGGGCCTGGATGGCCTTGAAGACGGGAGTTTCCTCGAGCTTCAGCCGGATCAGCAGGCCGAAGCCCACCAACACCGCCGAGGCGAGGAAGGCCACGCGCCAGCCCCAGGAGAGGAACTCTTCGTTGCTGAGCGTCGCGGCGAGCACGGCCAGAACGCCGTTGGCCATCAGGTTGCCGGCGGGCGGGCCAATCTGCGCGGCGGAAGACCAGAAGCCGCGCCGCTTCGCGTCGCCGAATTCGCTCGAGAGCAGCACGGCCCCGCCCCACTCGCCGCCGACGCCGATGCCCTGCGCCAGGCGCAGCAACACGAGGATGATGGGTGCGGCTATACCGATGGTGGCGTAGCCCGGGAGCGCGCCGATCACCACCGTAGCGATGCCGATCAGCAGCAGGGTGGTCACGAGGACCTGCTTGCGGCCGATCTTGTCACCGAGCCGGCCGAAGATCACGCCGCCGATGGGACGGGCGAGGTAGCCAACCGCAAAGGTCGAGAAGGACAGCAGCAGCCCGACGTATTCGTCGTTACCCGGGAAGAAGACCTTGGGGAACACGAGGGCCGAGGCCACGGAGTAGATCGCGAAGTCGTAGTACTCCAGCGAAGTGCCGGTGAGGCTCGCGACATAGGCCTTGAGGGCACCAGGCGGGATCCTCCTCTTGCCGGCGGCCGGGGTGGCCTGATGCGGTGCTGCAGTCATGGTTTTCCTCCAGGTGTGCGGGGTGCTGCCTGTTGCTTGGGTTTAGGTGCGGGTGGTCCCGGCAGAACCGGGGTGTGAAGCGTGAAGCTGCGGCCTAGACGAAGGCGGCGGTGGTGATGTCTGCGGCGTTGAGCGCTTCGCGGACGGCAGCGGCCATGGCGACGGCCCCCGGGGAGTCACCGTGCACGCAGATGCTTTCGGCGCGGATTTTCAGGATGGAGCCGTCGATGGTGCGGATGGCGGAATCGGTGGCCATCCGGAGGACATGCTCAGTGACGAGAGCGGGGTCCTCCAGCACGGCTCCGGGAAGCGTACGGGACACGAGGGTGCCGTCCGGGTTGTAGGCCCGGTCCGCGAAGGCTTCGGTCACCGCGCGGAGGCCGGCGGCCTCGGCCAGGCGCAGCACTTCCGAGCCCGGCAGGCCCAGGATGGGCAGGTTCGGGTCAACGGATTTCACGGCGTCGACGACGGCCTTCGCCTGGCCGGTGTGCGAGACGATCGCATTGTAGAGGCCGCCGTGCGGCTTGACGTACTTGACCGTGCCGCCCTCGACGGCAGCCAGCGCCTGCAGCGCACCGATCTGGTAGACGACGTCGTCGGCCAGTTCGATCGGGTCGATGTCCAGGAAGCGGCGGCCGAAGCCAGCGAGATCGCGGTAGCCGACGTGGGCGCCGATCACGACGCCGGCGGCAACCGCCTCGCGGCAGGTCCGGCGGATGACGCTGGGGTCGCCCGCATGGAATCCGCACGCCACGTTGGCGCTGGAGACCGAGCGGAACATCGCCGAGTCGTCGCCCAGGGTCCAGCGGCCGAAGGACTCGCCAACGTCGCTGTTCAGGTCAATGGTTGCCATTTGTGATCCTCGTCTCATGATAGCCCCCTACTAGGATGCATCAATTTCTCGGATTGTTCAACAATCCGACGATTCAACATTGGGACAATCGTGTAGATTCGGCACTATGACCACTCCCGATGCAGCTGCCGGCTCTGCCCTGGGCGCAGCCGCGGCGCGACTGCGCGTGGCCGTCCCATCCGTGGCGGACCGGGTGGCGGCCGAGCTGCGCCTGCAACTGGCGGAGGGCCTGCTCCTGCCGGGAGCCCGGCTCACGGAGTCGACCATCGCCGAAGACCTGGGCGTCTCCCGCAACACGGTCCGCGAGGCCTTCGCCGAGCTGGCGGCCGAGCGCCTGGTGGTCCGGCACCCCAACCGCGGCGTCTTCGTGGCCAGACTCGAGGCCGGCGACATCCACGACGTCTACACCGTGCGCCGCGCCATTGAAGTCAGTGCGATCCGCGGCGGCGGGAGCCCGGAGCGCGTGGCCGCGGTCCGCGCTGCCGTTGAAGAGGGCAAAGCCGCCGCCGCCGCCAATGACGAGGAGGGCCTGGGCAGCGCCAACCAGCATTTCCATGGCGCGATCGTGGCCCTGGCGGGCAGCCGGCGGCTGGACACGATCATGTCCCAAGTGCTGGCCGAGATGCGGCTGTTCTTCCACAAGGCCACCGTGGACGCGCACTTCTACCGGGGCTACCTGCCGGACAACGAGGAAATCTGCACAGCCCTGGAAGCCGGAGACCTGGACCAAGCCGGCGCGCTGCTGCTGGCCTATTTGAACCGGTCCGAGGAGCGCCAGGCCGCCGTCCACGGCGAGTGAACGATTCCATGGAATCGATTCCATGAATTGGTTTGAGCGCGAAAGGCGGCAGCAGTGATAGGAACATCCATCACATCAAGGACGTGGCGGCACTGGCCGGCGCCTCCCCCGCCACGGCGTCCAGGGTGCTCTCCGGAAACCCGGCAACCTCCGCCGAGTCCCGCCAGAGGGTGGCCGCCACCGTCACCCAGCTGGACTTCCGCCCCAACGCCCAGGCGCGCGCGCTCCGTTCCACCAGGACCAACGTCATCGTGACGGCAGCGCCCCTCAATTCCGCCCCTATGTACTGCGGCTTCGGGCACCGTCCCGCACCACCGAAGGAGCAGGTCCAATGAGCACGGTTTTTGTGGTCGGAAGCCTCAATATCGACCAGAACATCCGCGTCAGCGCCCTGCCCCGGGCGGGCGAAACCGTCCGGGGCTCGGACGCAACGTACAGCCCCGGGGGCAAGGGCGGCAACCAGGCCGTCGCGGCCGCCCGGGCCGGCGCCGCGGTGAGGTTCACCGGCGCCGTCGGCGACGACGCCCATGGCCGGCGGATTCTTGAGGTCCTCGCCGAGGCCGGCATCGATGCCGGCCACGTTCGGGTCAGCGGCACCGCCGCCACCGGAACGGCGGTCATCGCGGTCGATGACCAGGACGAAAACCAGATCATCGTGAGTCCGGGCGCGAACGCCGGGCTTACCGCCGCCGACGTCGAAGCGGGACTCGCCGGCGTCCAGCCCGGCGACGTCCTGGTCCTGCAGCTGGAAATCCCGACGGCGCTGGTCCGGCAGGCCGCGCGGACCGCGAAGAATCGCGGGGCATTCGTCATCCTCAACGCCGCGCCGGCCCCCCGGCAGATCGAGGCGCTGCTCGACGACGTCGACCTCCTGGTGGTGAACGAACAGGAAATCCAGGTTCTCGCGGCCCTCACCGGCCTGGCCGGAATCCAAGGAAACCACCGGGACCTGGTCATGTCGCTCCCGCCCGTCCTGGGGCCCGCCATCGTGTGCACCGCCGGCGCGGAAGGATCCTTCACCGTCGTCGACGGCAGTCCCGTGCACGTGCCGGCAACGAAAGTGGACGCCAGGGACACCACCGGAGCCGGCGACACGTTCGTGGGCTACCTCGCCGCATCCCTCGCCGGCAGCGACCGCGAGATGCCTGCGGCAATGCTCCACGCCACCCATGCCTCCGCTATCGCCGTGACGCGCCCCGGCGCTATGGAATCGATTCCATGGCGCGATGAAGTACCGGCATAGCCGCCAAACCCCGCAGCACCCCGCCTGAACGTCCCGCACTAAGTCCCATACGAAGGAGACCCATGAAAACGCACTCGGGCAACCCGTTCCTGATCGTGCTGGCGTTCGTGATCGGCATCGGCATCATCCACGCGACCTTTACCGGCACGCAGGGCGCCTGGTTCGCGGAGCTGTTCCGGACCAACACCAGGACGTCCGGCGCCTCCATCGGATACCAGGTCGCCGCCTCCATTTCCGGATTCGCGCCCTTCCTCGCCGTGCTCCTGGCCTCCATCTTCGGGTGGGCCAGCGGCGCCTCGCTGTACGTCCTGGTGGGTGTCATTGGCCTGATCGGCGTGCTGAACACCCGCGAAACCTGGGGCGCCAAGGAAAAGGCTGAAGTGGACGCCATCATCGCCGGCGAGCCGGCCGCCGCCGCGGAGGACCAGACGGCGCCATCGGCTGCCCGGTAGCCGCACAGCAAAGACCCGCAATAAACGTCCGACCGGGGCCGGCCTCTTGGAGGCCGGCCCCGGTCGCAGCAGTCTGAAGTATCCCGTGCTACTTTCCGGCCGCAACCGGCGCGGCGGGCCCGGGCGCGGCAGGCACCGGCGCGCAGCCGCAGGACGCGCGCAGGACCAGGTCCACGGGGAAGATCCTGTTCCGGGTGGGAGACACGCCGTCAAAGCCAATGAGCGCTTCGACGGCGGCCTCGGCCATGGCCTGGACGGGCTGCGCGACCGTGCTCAACGGCGGCCAGCTGAACTCCGCCTCAGCCGAGCCGTCGAAGGAGAAGACCGCCAGGTCCTCGGGGACCCGCAGCCCGGCCTCGGACACGGCGCGCAGCAGGCCGACGGCCTGCAGGTCGGAACTGACGAACACGGCGGTGGGTCGGTCCGCGGCCGCGAGCAGCCGCTGCCCGGCCCGGTAGCCGCCCTGCCGGTCGAAGTCACAGCGCAGAATGGGTCCTTCCGGGAGGCCGGCCTCCGCGAGCCCCTGCTGCCACCCGACCTCGCGGGCATCGAGATCATTGCCGGCGTTCATGCCCATGACCAGTGCGATGTTGCGGTGGCCGTGGCCCACCAGGTGCTCGACGGCACGCCGGGAGCCTTCCAGCAGCTCCACGCCGACCGAGTTGAAGCCCGGCACCTCGGTGCTGTGGTTGAGCAGCACGGCGGGGATCTCCGAATGCTCCAGCTCGGTCAGGTCGGGTTCGAACAGCACGCTGGAGAGGAAGACCCCGTCAACGCGGCGGCTCGCGAGGTTCCTGACCTGGCGCCGCTCATTGGCCGCCGATCCGCCCGAGTTCGCCAGCAGCAGGGCATAGCCGCGCGCCGCCGCGGCTTCCTCCACGGCGCGGGCCAAAGTGGCGAAGAAGGGGTTGGTGGTGTCCGGGACCACCATGCCGAGCATCTCGCTGGAGCCAAGTTTCAGTGCCCTCGCCGCGGCGTTCGGACGGTACCCCAGGGCGCTGATGGCCTCGCGGACTTTCGCAGCGGTCACCGGGGAGACCCGCTTGGGGCCGCCGTTCACCACATAGCTGACGACGGCGGTGCTGACGCCCGCCAGCCTGGCCACGTCTTTTCGGGTGATCGTGGGCCTGGCGGAGGCGGGCGAGTGTGGCACAGTGACCATGCTACCGCCGGAGTTCCCCGGCTAAGCCTTCCTCGTTGGTTCCCAGCGCAGGCAGCAGGACGGGGGCGTCGCCGTGGTCCGGCACGGGCAACCGCTCCCCGCCGCGGAGGGCGGACTCGTGCGCCACGATCCCCGGCAGCGTGTAGCGGGCGGCTTCCCAGGCGTTGACGGGCGGGAGCGTTCCCGTGTCGACGGCCGTGGCAAAGTCGTCCACCAGGAAGTGGTGGCTGCCCTCGTGCCCGTTGTGAAGTCCGCGGAACTCGGCCGGAAGCCGGCCGGCGTCATGCACGGGTGCCATTCCGGAGCTGAAGGCGTCCCGCAGTGCCGGTGCGACACTGGCCAGCGAAGGATCGTCGGCAGCCAGCGTGGCCCCGGTGGCCAGTTCCGCGCTGACGTCGGTCACGGACTCCTTGTCCTGCCACACACTGACCGTGGCCAGCTGCTCGAAGCTGGCGTCCGTGCCGAAGTACCGGAAGCGGCTTTCGCGCAGGTGGGAGGGGTAGCCGACGCGGCGCATCTCGTTGATGCGCATGGACCCGCCGGTTGAGAGTTCGAACAGCGCGGTGGCATTGGAGAAGTCGTTGCCGAACATGCTGACATCCTTATCGAACACGCCGTCGCCGCGCTCGTCGGAGACGCCAATGCAGCTGACGCTGACGGCATGGCCGCCGATTGCGCCCAGTACCCCGCCGGTGGAGTGAGTCGGATACAGCATGGGCGGGTAGCTGGCGGTGCGTTTCCAGTCCTCCCCGCCGCTGTACTGGTAGGCCTCGTAGAAGCCGAGATCCATGTCGTGGACGTAGTCGCCCTCGGCGTAGAAGATGCGGCCAAAGGCGCCTTCAGCCTTGCGCTTGCGGGCATAGACGGTGGCGGGGTTGTAGTAGCTTGTCTCGCCCATCATGTAGGTCAGGCCCGTCTCCCGGACAGCCTCGATGATCCGGGCGATCTCGTCCTCGCTGATGGCCATCGGCACTGCCGAATACACATGCTTGCCCGCCCGGAGCGCCTGCAGCACCAGCGGCCCGTGCGTCCAGCGCTGGGTGAAGATCGCCACGGCGTCGAGGCCGCCGTCGAGCATGGCCTCAAAGCTGGGATAGGTCCCCGCCAGGCCGAGCCGCTCCCGGAGGGCCTCGGCCCGTTCCGGCAGGACGTCCGTGACATGGACTTCTGAAATCGCGGGATGGGCGTCGAAGAGTTTGGCGAAGGCGCCTGCGAACTGTCCGGCGCCGACAATGCCTAGTGAGAAAGTCATGCACGCAAGTTTTACACCAGTTTCTACTCGAGTCAATAGCAGAAGATGAGCAGAAAGATTCCTCCCGGAAACATAAAAGAAACGCTTGCGCATAAGAAAGTTACTCGTGTAGATTCAGGCCTCAGTTGTAATCCACGTCACAGCATCCACGTAACTGCGGAGGACCCATCAATGACCACCACAACTGCCCGCGGAGCCGTTCCGGCCCGCAAGGCGCCCGGCACGGGAACGGGCAATGCTGCCCCCCGCGGCCGGCGCCGAACCCGCAGCGACCTGAGGGTCGCCCTTCTCTTCATCGCCCCGGCCTTGCTCGGCTTCGTTGCCTTCTACCTGGTGCCGAGCATCCGCGGCGTCTACCTCAGCTTCACCGAGTACAGCGTTTTGGGCGATCCCACCTGGATCGGCACCAAAAACTACACCGCGATCTTCGCGGACGATCTCTTCTGGAACGCCATGGCCGTGACGGTCCAGTACGTGGCACTGAACATCGGCTTCCAGACCGTCATCGCGCTCGGACTTGCCCTGCTGATGCACAACGTCGCCAAGTCCACGCTAATCCGCGGCGCCCTGCTGCTGCCCTTCCTGGTGGCGAACGTGATCGTCGCGCTGCTCTGGTTCTGGATGCTCGACTACCAGCTGGGAATCGTCAACGAGGTCATCAACTGGCTGGGCCTGCCGCGCATCGCCTTCTTCGGCAGCGAGCAATGGGCCATCCCCACCATCGCCGGCGTCAATGTCTGGCGGCACATGGGCTACACCGCCCTGCTGATCTTCGCCGGCCTGCAGTCCATCCCCAACCACGTGTACGAGGTCGCCTCGCTCGACGGCGCCTCCCCGACCCGGACCTTCTGGAGCATCACGATGCCGCTCCTGCGCCCGGTGCTGGTGTTGGTCCTGGTGGTCACCGTCATCGGCTCCTTCCAGGTCTTCGACACCGTGGCAGTGACCACGGGCGGCGGCCCGATCAATGCCTCCCGCGTCATCCAGATGTACATCTACCAGAAGGCCTTCGGTGAATCCGACTTCGGCTACGCCTCGGCCCTGTCCGTCATTCTCTTCGTCATTCTCGCTCTCGTGGCCTTCGTCCAGATGAAGTTCCTCAAGGGCAACGAATCGGATCTGGACTAAGGAACCCCAGCCATGACTACCCTCGCCCCTTCCCGCAAGAAGCCCGCCACCTCCGCTCCCGCTCCCAGGAAGCCGGTCAACTGGCGCCGCGTCGGCGCCTGGACCCTCGTCGCCATTGCCGTCGCCGTGACGATCGCGCCGTTCCTCTGGATGCTCCGCACCGCACTGTCCAGCAACGCCTCCCTGGCCTCGAATGCCAGCAACCTCCTGCCGGCCGATTTCAGCCTCGGCGCCTTCAAGCGGGTCCTGGGGCTGCAGAGCCCCGAGGAAGCAATCGCCGAGGGAGGCTCCGGCGCCGCCATCAACTTCTGGCTGTACCTGCGGAACTCCGTCATCTTCGCCACCGTCACCACCGCCGGGCAGGTCTTCTTCAGCGCGATGGCCGCCTACGCCTTCTCCCGGCTCCGCTGGCCGGGCCGGAACGTGGTGTTCGGCCTGTTCCTGGCCACCATGATGGTCCCGCCGATCTTCACAGCCCTGCCCAACTTCCTGATGATCAAGAACCTCGGCCTGCTCAATACCTTCGCCGGTCTGGCCCTGCCGTTCCTGTTCATGACCCCCTTCGCCATCTTCTTCCTGCGCCAGTTCTTCCTCTCCATGTCCCGCGAGGTGGAAGAGGCCGCCATGCTCGACGGCGCCAAGCACGTGCGGATCTTCTTCCAGATCGTGCTCCCGAACGCCGCGGCCCCCCTGGCCACCCTTGCGCTGCTGACCTTCATCGGCCAATGGAACGAGTACTTCTGGCCGCTGCTGGTGGGCCAGGACGAAAGCGTCCGCGTCCTCACCGTGGGCCTGGGCGTCTTCAAGTCCCAGTCCCCGCAGGGCGCCCCCGACTGGTCCGGCCTGATGGCCGCCACCCTGATCGCGGCCCTGCCCGTCCTCCTGCTCTTCATCGCCTTCGGCAAGCGGGTGGTCAACTCCATCGGCTTCTCCGGCATCAAGTAACCCCGGCCCAACACGCAGTGCCCCGTTAACAAACATTCCCCTCAAAGAAGCACTTCCATGAAAGGTCCACCATGAAGAAGACCCTCGGCGCCGTCGCTGCCGCTGCAGCCATCGCCATCTCCCTCTCCGCCTGCGGCGGGTCCGCCCCGGCATCCTCCGAAGCCAAGGGGGAGATCAACTACTGGCTCTGGGACGCCAACCAGCTCCCGGCCTACCAGCAGTGCGCCGACGATTTCACCAAGGCCAACCCGGATATCAAGGTCAAGATCACCCAGCGCGGCTGGGACGACTACTGGACCACCCTGACCAACGGCTTCATTGCCGGCACGGCGCCGGATGTCTTCACCGACCACCTCTCCAAGTACCCCGAGTACGCGGCGAAGAAGCAGCTCCTGGCCCTCGATGACGCCGTGGCCAAGGACGGCATCAAGCTGGACAGCTACACCAAGGGCCTGGCCGAGCTCTGGGTCGGCCAGGACGGGAAGCGCTACGGGCTGCCCAAGGACTGGGACACTGTAGGCCTCTTCTACAACAAGGCCATGACCGACTCCGCCGGTCTCACCGCCGAGCAGATGGCTACCCTGGACTGGAACCCGCAGGACGGCGGCAGCTACGAAAAAGCCATCGCCCACCTGACCGTGGACAAGCGCGGCAAGCGCGGCGACGAGGCCGGCTTCGACAAGAACAACGTGGCCGTCTACGGCCTCGGCCTGGAGTCCTCCGGCTCGGGCCAGGGCCAGACGCAGTGGAGCTTCCTCAGCGCCACCACCGGCTGGACCCACACCGACAAGAACCCCTGGGGCACCAAGTTCAACTACGACGACCCCAAGTTCCAGGAGACCATTGCCTGGTGGGCCGGCCTGGCGGACAAGGGCTACATGCCCAAGCTTGAAACCACGGTAGGCGCCAGCATGTCGGACAACTTCGGCGCCGGCAAGGCCGCCATCAACACCTCGGGCGACTGGCTGATCGGCCAGTACACCGGATACAAGGGTATCCAGACCGGCTTCGCACCCACCCCGACAGGGCCGGACGGCAAGCGTGCAAGCATGTTCAACGGCCTGGCCGACTCCATCTGGGCCGGCACCAAGAAGCCCGCAGCAGCCACCAAGTGGGTTGAATACCTCGCTTCCACCGCCTGCCAGGACGTCGTAGCTTCCAAGGCCGTCGTGTTCCCGGCTCTCACCAGCTCCTCCGAGAAGGCAGCCGAAGCGTTCAAGGCCAAGGGCACCGACGTCTCCGCCTTCACCACCCACGTCAAGGAAGGAACCACGTTCCTGTTCCCGATCGCGGACAAGGCGGCCAAGGTAGACGGCATCATGAAGCCGGCTATGGACGCCGTCCTCTCCGGCAAGCAGCCGGCCAGCTCCCTCTCGCAGGCCAACGAGCAGGTCAACTCACTTTTCAACAAGTAAGCCTGTTCAACAAGTAAGCCCCTGAAGCCACAGCCGCCCGCAACGGCGGCGCCCGGTGCGCGGGGTCCCCAACCCGGGATCCCGCGCACCAGCACCTGACTTCCGCACTACTGAAAGCGAATCCCCATGCACCCCGTGCACCTGCGTTCTGCCGGCACCAGCGTCCTGCTGGCCTTCGACTCCGGCGAGGCCGAGATCGTCCATTGGGGCGCCGACCTCGGGGAGAACCTCCCCGATCTGGCGATCCTCCACGGGGCCGTCCAGCACTCCGCCCTCGACATCCCCGTCACCGCCGGACTGCTCCCTCAGGCCTCCTCCGGCTGGGCCGGGCGGCCGGGCCTGCGCGGGCACCGGAACGCCGCCGGCGGCCCCGGCCTGGACTTCTCGCCGGCCCTGCGGGTGGTTGCCGCCCAAGTGCAGGACGGCGGGCGCACGGTGGTGATCATCCACCTGGACTCCGAGGCCGGGCTGGAGGTCAGTTCCGAACTCACCCTGCACCCCGGCGGCCTCCTGGAGCTGGCTCACACGCTGACCAACAGCGGCACTGCCGAATACCAGCTCGACGAACTCGCCACGGTGCTGCCGGTGCCGCGGGACGCCACGGAACTGCTCGACCTCACCGGACGCTGGTGCCGCGAAAACCACCCGCAGCGGCACGCCGTCCAGCAGGGCACCTGGGTCCGCACCGGCCGGCACGGCCGGACCGGCCACGACTCGTCCCTGCTGGTGGCAGCCGGGACCGCCGGCTTCGCCAACCGCACAGGCCAGGTCTGGGCCACGCACCTGGGCTGGAGCGGCAACCACGAGCAGTACCTCGACAGCCTCGCGGACGGCCGGCGCATGCTTGGTGCCGCCGAGCTGCTCGGCTCCGCCGAAGTGGTGCTGCGCCCCGGCGGCAGCTACCGGACGCCGTCGCTCTATGCCGCCTACTCCGGCCGCGGCCTGGACGGCATCACCGAGGCCTTCTACCACTGGTTCCGTGCCCGGCCGCAGCATGTGGACACCACCTCCGGCCGGGTCCGCCCGGTGGTGCTGAACACCTGGGAGGCCGTCTACTTCGACCACCGCCTCGAGCCCCTGCTCGAACTCGCCGAAGCGGCCGCCGGCCTCGGCGTGGAACGCTTCGTCCTCGACGACGGCTGGTTCCGCGGCCGCCGCGATGATCACGCGGGCCTTGGCGACTGGTACGTCGACGAGGGCATGTGGCCCGAGGGCCTCACGCCGCTGATCGACGCGGTCACCGGCCACGGCATGGAGTTTGGGCTGTGGGTGGAGCCGGAGATGGTCAACCTGGACTCCGACGTCGCGCGCGAGCACCCGGACTGGATCGTGGGCCCGTCGCTGCTTTCCCACAAGGACGGCGGCCGGCTTCCGCACGCCTGGCGCCATCAGCACGTCCTGGACCTCGCCAACCCGGAGGCCTGGCAGTACATCTACGGCCGCCTCGATGCCCTGTTGCGCGAGAACAACATCGCCTACCTCAAATGGGACCAGAACCGCGACCTCACCGAGCACGGCCGCGGCGGCCGGCCGTCCGTCCACGAGCAGACGCTGGCCGCGTACCGTCTCTTCGACGCGCTCAAGGCAGCCCACCCTGACGTGGAGATTGAAAGCTGCTCCTCCGGCGGGGCCCGCGTGGATCTCGGCATCCTGCAGCGAACCGACCGGGTGTGGGCCTCGGACTGCAACGATGCCCTGGAGCGCCAGACCATCCAGCGCTGGACCCAGGCCGTCCTCCCCCCCGAACTCGTCGGATCACACATCGGCCCCACCACCTCGCACACCACGGCCCGCACCCACGACATCTCCTTCCGCGCCATCACGGCCCTCTTTGGCCATTTCGGCATGGAGTGGGACATCCGCGCAGCCACGGACGAGGAACGGGCCACGCTGCGCCGCGCCATCGCGCTCTACAAGCGCCACCGCGCACTGCTTCACTCCGGCAAGCGCGTCAACGCGGACACCGCCGAGCCCCCCCTGAGGGTCCACGGTGTAGTTGCGCACGACGCCGGCGAGGCCCTGTTCGCTGCCGTGTCCCTGGCCTCCGCCCCGGCTGAGGTTCCCGGACTGGCCTCACTGCCGGGCCTTGACCCGAAGCGGAACTACCGCGTCCGGGCCGAACTGCCTACCCTTCTCGACGGCGACTACGCGCACACCTTTACCCAGATCCGGCCGCCGGCCTGGCTGGAAGACGGGGCCGTTGCCACCGGCGCCTTCCTGCAGCACGTCGGCCTGCCCCTGCCGGTCCTGAACCCGGAGCACGCCCTGCTCCTCCACGTCCAGGCCCTCTGACCGTCAGGTCCCGCCACCTGCTTCCGGGTCGGGCACCGACGTCCCCTCACTTTCGAAGGAACCCCATGACCAGCATCATCAGCCGCAGCGACGCCCCGGCGTCGGTGTCCGCGGTGACCAGTACGCGCCTCGCCGACGGGCGCGAGCTCCTGTATTTCGACGACACTTCCCATCCCCTGCAGCGCCCGTCAAGGGACCGCCGCGACCTTCCCGAGCGCGGCCCGTCCGGGGAAATCCGGTACGACGCGCTGACCGGGGAGTGGGTGGCGGTCGCCGCGCACCGGCAACACAGGACGCATCTTCCGCCGGCGGACGAGTGCCCGCTGTGCCCGAGCACTGACGCGCGGCCCTCGGAGATCCCGGCGGATTACGACGTCGCCGTGTTTGAAAACCGCTTCCCCTCACTCGGCCCGGATCTCGCCGCCGCCCCGGCAACGCCGGGCTGGGGTACCCGCGGGACCGCCGGCGGCCGGTGCGAGGTCGTAGCCTTCACACCCGAGCACACCGGGACGTTCGCCGCCCTCAGCACCCGGCGGGTGCGCACCGTGATCGACGCCTGGGCGCACCGCACCGAGGCCCTGAGCGCGCTGCCCGGCGTGGCGCAGGTGTTCTGTTTCGAGAACCGCGGCCAGGACATCGGCGTGACACTGCACCATCCGCACGGCCAGATCTACGCCTACCCCTACGTCACGCCGAGGACCGCGGTGATGGCCGCGGCCGCCCGGCAGTTCCATGAGGCGGCAGGCGGGACGGCCACCCTGACCGGGGCGATTTTGGCGAGTGAACGTGCCGACGGCGCCCGGATGGTGCTCGAGAGCGATTTCTTCAGCGCCTACGTGCCGTTCGCGGCGCGCTGGCCGCTGGAAATCCATCTGGTCCCGCACCGCCAGGTTCCGGACCTCGCCGCGCTGACCGGCGCCGAGCGTGACGAGCTCGCCGTCCTGTATCCGGACCTGCTGGGCCGCCTCGACAGCCTCTACGGCAGCCCGACGCCGTATATCAGCGCCTGGCACCAGGCCCCCCTTGACCCGGTGCTGCGCCGGTCCGGGTACCTGCACCTGCAGCTCACCTCCCCCCGGCGGGCCGCGGACAAACTCAAGTTCCTGGCCGGCTCCGAGGCCGCCATGGGCGCCTTCATCAACGACACGACTCCCGAAGAGGTTGCGGCCCGGCTCCGGGACGCCAGGAAAGGAACGGCATGACCACCACCGACACCGCAGGAACGGCCCTGGCGGACGCGGTGACCCGCGCCTTTGCCGGCCACTTCGGCCATGACGCCGACGGCGTGTGGCAGGCGCCGGGACGGGTTAACCTGATCGGCGAGCACACGGACTACAACGACGGCCTTGTCCTGCCGTTCGCCATCAACCGCACCACCACCGTGGCCGTGTCGGCCCGGGCGGACCGCACCGTGCGGCTGGCCTCGGCGTTCGCGGCCGCTGACCCGGTCGAATTCGATCTGGATACCTTCGCCCCGGACCAGGCGGCCGGCTGGTCCGCGTACCCGGCCGGAGTGGCGTGGGAGCTGGAACGTGCCGGCATCACGGTGCCGGGCTTTGACCTGTACGTGACCTCCGATGTCCCGGTCGGCGCCGGGCTGTCTTCCTCCGCCGCCCTGGAATGCGCCGTCGCGTTGGCCCTCTCCGACCTCACCGGAGCGGGCCTGGGCCGGGCCGAACTGGCGGACATCGGGCGGCGGGCCGAAAACAACGTCGTCGGCGCCCCCACCGGGATCATGGATCAGTCCGCGTCGATGCTCGGCACCCGGGACTGCGCGGTCTACCTGGACTGCCGCGAACTCAGCTCCCGCCCGGTGCCGCTCGGCCTGGAGGAGTCCGGGCTTCTCTGCCTGGTGATCGACACCAAGGTCTCGCACGCCCATGCCACCGGCGGGTACGCCGAACGCCGGTCCTCCTGCGTCCGCGGCGCCCGGGCCCTGGGCGTCGGCGCCCTTCGCGATCTTGACGCCGCCGATCTGCCGCGGGCCGGGCGCGTCCTCGACGACGTGACGTTCCGCCGGGTCCGGCACATTGTCACCGAGAACGAACGGGTCGCCCGGGCCGCGGAACTGCTCACGTCCCATGGGCCGCTGGCAATCGGAGACCTGCTGGACGCCAGCCACCGCTCCATGCGGGACGACTTCGAAATCTCCTGCCCGGAACTGAACCTCGCCGTTGACACCGCGCGCGCCAACGGGGCCATCGGGGCCCGGATGACCGGCGGCGGGTTCGGCGGCTCCGCCATCGCCCTGGTTCCAGTGGACGACGCCGATCAGGTCCGGTCCGCGGTCCTGGCCGGCTTCGCCGCCCGCGGGCTGCAGGCGCCCGATGTCTTCGCCGTCCTGCCGGCAGAGGGGGCGCGCCGGCTGTGATCAGGCCGCCGGCCGGGTGGTCAGCGCCCGAAGCCGGCGCAGCGCAGTCCTCTGCTGGGTCCCAGCCATCAGTACTTCCTCAGATCCAGCGGATCCTGGCCGTACCAGCGCTTGCGCAGCAGGGCGGTGGCGGCTCCCAGAACACACCTCAGTTCCTCCGTGCTGTTCGAGAGCGACCTCAGCACCAGCCCGGCCGTTCCCAGCACGGCGGCGGTGAGCGAGATGCCGGTATGGGCACCGAGCCCGGCCGTGATCTCGTGGAGTTCGTCGGCAAGGGCTTGGTCCACCCGCGGGTCCACCACGATCAGCGACCCCAGATGGCTGAAGCCCTCCATGAACGCCAGGCCCGTCACATCGCCCAGGGGCGGCCGGATGAGCACGTTGTCCAGGGCCAGCAGCCCGCCCGCCTCCCCGACGGACGCCTCCGACTCGACCCGGATCTCGGTCCGCAACCGCAGCTCCTCGTACCGGAACGAGGCCCCGTCCGGCGACCACCCCGGGGTCACAATTTCGGCCATGATGAGGCTCGACGACGGCCGCACCGTCACGTGCGTATTCTGCCGGTAGCTGGCCTCCCGGTAGGCGATCACCTGATCCGGGGCGAGCTCCAACCGGGCCCCCTCCCCGAGCCGCAGCCGCATCCTCTGCTCGGCAAACGAGTCCGGAGTCCGGTAGATCTTGGTGGCCGACTGCGTGGCGAGCAGCAGCTTCGCCCCATCGGCCACCTCCACGTCAATCACATACAGGTCAGCGCCCAGATAGGCACCGCCAGGATTGACGAGCACATAACAAACCTGCCCGCTGCCATCCAAGTAATGCGGCCGCAAAACCCTCAAAGCCCCCCGATGGAACTGATGCGTGGCGACACAACGTCCGCCCCGATTTTCGACGACGAGTTCCAGTTCCCCCATCGGCGACTTAACCGCTGAGGCGGCGAGGCCGGATTTTGGGGCCGCGGCGTGGCGGGCACCGCGGGGGGCCCACTGCCGCGAGGGTCCCGACTCGAGCTTGCGAGAGTCGGGAGCGGCTGGGGACGGGCACGGCCCCAAATCCGGCGAAGCCGCCGGACTCCGCACAATCGCCGTCACGACGCCAGGTCGAGCATCAGGACGTCCCGCCGCACCCATTCGATGACGCGGTCCAGCCCTTCGTCGGTCTTGAGGTTCGTGAAGCAGAACGGCTTCTCGCCCCGGAATTCCTTGGAGTCCCGCTCCATGACGGCCAGGTCCGCGCCGACGTGGGGTGCGAGGTCGGTCTTGTTGATGATGAACAGATCGGACTTGATCATGCCCTGGCCGGCCTTGCGCGGGATCTTCTCACCCTGGGCCACGTCGATGATGTAGATGGAAAAGTCCACCAGTTCGGGGCTGAACGTTGCGGAGAGGTTGTCGCCGCCGGATTCCACGAAGATCACCTGCAGGTCAGGGTGCCGCTTTTTCAGCTCCTCGATGGCGGCCGTATTCATGGACGTGTCTTCGCGGATGGCGGTGTGCGGGCAGCCGCCGGTTTCAACGCCGATGATCCGGTCGACAGGCAGGATCCCGTTCGCGGCGAGAATCTTGGCGTCCTCGATTGTGTAGATATCGTTGGTGATGGCCGCCATGGAGATCTCCCGGCTCATATGACGGGTGAGCCGCTCCACGAGCTGGGTCTTGCCGGCACCCACCGGGCCGCCGATGCCGATTTTGACGGGCTCAGACATATTCTTCTCCAGACATATTTCGTGTAGCTCGGTTAACTCATGAACATGCGGGCGCGCTGGCGTTCGTGCCGCATTTGCGAAATTTCCAGCCCGGGGCTGACGGCCCCAAAGTCGTCAGGCGTGAGGAGACTGATCCGCTCGATAGCGGCGGCGACGCCGTCGGCCGCCTTCCGCAGGATCCGCTGGCCGGCGTTCTGCCCCAGGGGGATCGCCCGGACGGCGTTCTGCGTCAACGACGTCACAGCGGCGAACAGGTAAGCGGCGAGGGCCTCCGGGAGCGGTACGTTCAGGGACCGTGCGACGACGGCGAACGCCAGCGGCTGATGCCCGGCGGCACGGCCGGAACCCACCAGCTCCCGGTACTCCGCCAGATCTGCGGACGGAAAGATCTCAGCGCCGATCTCCAACAGACGCCCGCCCATCTTGGTACTGGCCTCGCGCAACTGCCGTGGCAACAACTGGGCGGTCAACAACGCATCCAGTTCGGCAACCGGAACGTCCTCATAGAGGAACCGTATTGCCAGGGCGTCCGAGTACGTCAGCTGCTGTGAAATGAACGCCGCCAGCCACACCCCAAAGGACTCCTCGTCGTGCACCAGCCCGCGCTCCACATACGTCTCAAACCCCAGAGAGTGAGCAAACGCCCCGGTAGGCAAAGCAGAATCCGTCAGCTGCTGCAACGCCAACTGGTACTGGGTCACGACCGCCCCCGAATGCGCGAAGCTGGGAAGGGGGCTGCGGTGTGGTGGGCACCGCGGTGGGCCCACTGCCGCGAGGGCCCCGACTCGAGCTTGCGAGAGTTGGGAGCGGCTGGGGACGGGCACAGCCCCCTTCCCAGCGGAGCGCCCAGCGCGGCCGCGGCGAAACTAGTGCGAGTGTTCGGCATGGCGGAAGGGGACGGGCATCACGCGCTCCTGGCGGTTGTAGGGCGCTCCGACGTGTTTGAGATAGTCCTCCACGGTGTGGTCGTACTGGCAGACCATCACCTCCGCCCCGTACTCCGAGGAAGCGTCGAAGAACTGGGCCTGCAGGTGCCGGTTGCCCAGGGAGTGGGCCACCACCCCCATCTCGTGGATGGAGCGCGGGGCGATCACCAGGACGTCGGTGGGCAGGACCGACACCACGATCATGTTGGTGCCGGCCACGTGCAGGATGTCGCCGTCGCGCAGGTCCCCGGAACCGGCGGGGAGGCGGATGCCGAGTTCCTTCCCGTGGTCGGTGGTGACGCGCTGGATGCGTTTGACCAGCTGGGCGCTGGGCAGCACCACCTTCTCCCGGTGGAGCCCAAAGTAGGGGTCCGGACCGGGAGGGAGGTCGTGGGTGTTGCCGAGGACCTTTTCGATGATCATGGTGGTCTCCTCTGGAAGCCTAGAAAAGGAAGTAGCGCTGCGCCATGGGCAGCACGTCTGAGGGCTCGCAGGTGACGTCCTCGCCGTCAACGCTCACCTGATACGTTTCCGGGTCCACCTCGATATCAGGGGTGGCGCCGTTGTACTTGAGGTCCGCCTTGGTAAGGTTCCTGATTCCGGACACCGGCCGGATGACCTTCTCCAGTCCGAGCTCCGCCGGGACCCCGGCCTCGATGGCGGCCTGGGAGAGGAAGGTGATGGAGGACTGCTGCAGCGCCTTGCCATAGGCGGCGAACATCGGCCGCATGGTGCGCGGCTGCGGGGTGGGAATGGAGGCGTTGGCGTCACCCATGAGGGCGTAGGCGATCTGGCCGCCCTTGAGCACAAGGTCCGGCTTCACTCCGAAGAACGCGGGGTCCCAGAGCACAAGGTCGGCGAACTTGCCGACCTCCACGGAGCCGATGGAGTCGGCCATGCCCTGCGCGATGGCGGGGTTGATGGTGTATTTCGCCACGTAGCGCTTGAGCCGGAAGTTGTCGCTCTCGGCGCCCAGGCCTGACGCGGCCCCGTGGCTGCCGCCGTCGGGATCCTTCAGGACGCCGCGCTGTTTCTTCATCTTGTCCGCCACCTGCCAGGTGCGGATGACCACCTCGCCCACCCGGCCCATGGCCTGCGAGTCCGAGGACGTGATCGCGAAGATGCCCAGGTCCTGCAGGACGTCCTCGGCGGCGATGGTCTCGGCGCGGATGCGGGAGTCCGCGAATGCCACGTCCTCCGGGATGTCCGGGTTCAGGTGGTGGCAGACCATGAGCATGTCCAGGTGCTCTTCGATGGTGTTGCGCGTGTACGGCAGGGTGGGGTTGGTGGACGCCGGCAGGACGTTGGGCAGCCCGGCGATCTTGATGATGTCCGGGGCGTGGCCGCCGCCGGCGCCTTCGGTGTGGAAGGTGTGGATCACGCGGCCGCCGATGGCCCGGATGGTGTCCTCCACGAAGCCGCACTCGTTCAGGGTGTCGGTGTGGATGGCCACCTGGACGTCGTACTGGTCCGCTACCTGCAGCGACGTGTCGATCGAGGACGTGGTGGAGCCCCAGTCCTCATGGACTTTCAGCCCGATCGCGCCGGCGCGGATCTGCTCGGCCAGGGGTTCGACGGCGGACGCGTGGCCCTTGCCGAACAGGCCGATGTTGATGGGCAGCCCTTCGGCGGCCTGCAGCATCCGCTGGATGTGCCATTTTCCGGGGGTGACGGTGGTGGCCTTGGTGCCTTCGGCGGGGCCGGTGCCGCCGCCGACCATCGTGGTCACGCCGCTGCACAGGGCGGCAGGGACCTGGTCCGGGGAGATGAAGTGGATGTGCGAGTCCACCCCGCCGGCGGTCAGGATTTTCCGCTCACCCGCAATGATCTCGGTGCTCGCGCCGATCACGATGTCCACGCCGTCGGTGATCTGCGGGTTGCCGGCCTTGCCGATCCGGAAGATGTGGCCGTCCCGGAGCGCGACGTCGGCCTTGTAGATGCCGGTGTAGTCCAGCACCACGACGTTGGTGATCACGGTGTCCGGGACTCCGCCGCCGGAATCGGTACTGCCGGAACCAATACCGCCGGAACCGTCACCGTCCCGGGTCACCTGGCCGTTCTGGCCCATGCCGTCGCGGATCACCTTGCCGCCGCCGAACACCACTTCCTCGCCGTAAACGGTAAGGTCCTTCTCGATCTCAAGAAACAGATCCGTGTCGGCCAGGCGGATGGCGTCGCCCGTCGTCGGGCCGTAGAGGTCCGCATACTGCCTGCGGGATAGTTCGAAACTCACTTTGCGTCACCTTCCCCTTCGGAAACAGGGAGTCCGCTCTTGCGGAGTGTGCCGTTGACGGCGTTGCTGAGGCCGTACACTTCCCGTCTGCCCGCGAGCTCGATCAGCCGGACGGTCCTGCTGTCCCCGGGTTCGAACCGCGCGGCCGTGCCGGCCGGGATGTCCAGCCGGCGGCCGTAGGCGGCCGCCCGGTCAAACTGCAGCGCGGAGTTGGCTTCGGCAAAGTGATAATGCGAGCCCACCTGGACGGGCCGGTCTCCGGTGTTGGTCACCGCGACGTCCACCGCCTCACGGCCGGCGTTGATGAGCAGCGGCGCGGAACTGAGCACGTATTCTCCCGGAATCATCGAAGCTCCTAACGGATCGGGTCGTGAACGGTGACGAGCTTGGTGCCGTCCGGGAAGGTTGCTTCGATCTGGACGTCGTGGATCATTTCCGGCACTCCCTCCATCACGTCGTCGCGGCCAAGGATGGTGGTTCCGTAGCTCATGAGCTCCGGAACGGTCCGGCCGTCCCGGGCGCCCTCGATCAGTTCGTAGCTGATCACCGCGACGGCCTCGGGGAAGTTCAGCTTCAGTCCGCGTGCCTGGCGGCGGCGGGCGAGATCCGCCGCGACCACGATCATGAGCTTTTCCTGCTCACGGGGCAAGAGGTGCATGACGGTATCCCTTCAAGAACCAGCCGACTGGCGGACCGCAGAAGCCGCGGTGTGACCAGAGTAGGCCGCGGAGATTTCCTGCAGGTTTCCGGGACCCGTCAGCATCTCAGGAGCTAACCGCTGACAGCCCTATCCGGTGATCCGCCAGTGCGCCTGGAATTCGGGGTGGTCCGCATACGGCAGCGCCAGGGTGTGCAGGGAGAGCGTGGTCCATTCGATGACGTCCGGCACCCATCCGGCCTCGGCGGGTTCCTGGCTGACCAACATGGCCAGCACGGACTGGCGTGCGGATTCAATGATGCCGATGAGCTGGCGCTTGGCCTCGCACTCACGGAGCAGGCGGCGTTCATACCACTCGCCGGAGACGGCAAGCGTGGGGTCGCCGAGCAGCTTTAGGGCGACGGCTTCGTCTTCTCTAATGCGCGCGGTCAGGAACTCGACGATGTCCACTCACCGAGCCTATGCGCGCCGGTGCCCACACGGCTACGGCCTGGCGTTTGCCCTTTTTCCTCAGGCCGGCACAAGCCGCGCTTGTTAGGGTGGGTGGATGAAACGACGTCTCGCCGCCCTTGCCGCTGCCGCCTTCTTGATCGGACTTACCGGCTGTGGGCAAGTGCAGGACGCTACCGAAAAGGCCGTCAACGACGGGGCGTCACGGGCTGCGACGGCGGCCGGCAATGAAGTGAAGAAGCAGGCCTGCGCCATCGTGAAGAACGGCCTGGTCAGCGCCAAGGACAAGGAACTGCTGGGCGGTCTTGTCACCAGCGCGGAAGCCGCGGGTGCACCCGCTGAGATCACCACCCCGCTGCGCCAGATCGCCGACTCCGGCGACCAGGTTCCGGCCGAATCCGTCAAGGCCCTTCAGGACGCCTGCGCCAAGTAACCCACGTCATGCGAGGCATGGGTTTCGAGGCACGGGGGTTATGAGGCAGGCCGCCCGCAAGGGGACCGTCAGCGGTCGGTGTCGGAATCGGTCCGGTTTGTTGGCCAACGCTAGTCGTGGATTGGCTTGCGGCCAATATCCGCACGGTTCGGGGCGTGCGTGCCGGGGAGGTTCTCGGGTTCGTTCAGGAGAGTCCCGGCGACGACCCTGTTTTCGAACACTCTGAGTGTCGGCGATGTTGCGGGATCTCAAGGGCGGCGATCGAGAGGGCGGCGAGCCGAACCTGACGCCGTCGTGACCAGCCCGTGCGAACCCAGCGTCAGCCGCCGGCCGGCGGGACCGTCTTGCGCATCACGGTCTTGCTCTTGCCGATGTGACGCTCGAACGTGAATCCAGCCTTCTCGAACATGGCCCTCGTACCGTTGTGGAGGAATGAGGACGACGTCCTCTTGCCCGGGGCGAGCTCGTTGGGGAACGAGACCACCTCGCCCCCGCCGGCCTGCGCGATCAGCTCGAGCGCGCCATCCAGCGCCTCCCGTGCCACTCCCGAACGTCGGTGGTCGCGGTCGACGAAGAAGCATGTGATGCGCCACGGTGCCGGCTCGGTCTCGGCCGCATCGTACTCCTTGCGGTGATAGATGCGCGGCAGCTCGACCGGACTGCCGTACTCGCACCACGCGATCGCGTCGTCGCCGTCGAAGACGAGCGCGGCGTGCGCGACGCGCTCCGCCACGAGTCTCTGCTTGAACGTCGGCCCGTCGTACTCGCTCTTGACGGTGCGCTCCGTGTCGTCGTGGAAATACGAGCAGTAGCACCCACCCCAGACCCCGTTGTGCTTCTGCGCGAGCGCCAGCCACGCCGGGAAGGTCTCGGCCGTGAGCGGCTTGATCACGTGCGAAGTCGTCACGCCCACCTCAGGGGTTGTCTCGGGAACGAGTTGAAGAAAGTCAGGAGGTAGCTCTCGTCGCGGGGGACTCAGCGAAGCATAGGACTCCTGTGTTGCCGTCCTGGTCGGCGATCACGGTGAGCGACGGCGCGCCGGTGTCATCGACGACAGTCCCGCCCGCGGAGACGGCAGCGGCGATTCGTTGCTCGGCCACTTCGGGCGCCACATAGATCTCGACGTGGAACCGCTGGCTCGGGGTCTCACCGGCGTCCCCAAACCACAGGTTCGGTACACGCCCTGTGGCGTCCCGGATCTCGTCGCTGGGCGACCCGTGACCCTGGGCCTCGGCGTTCCCGGTCAACAGGGCGGCCCACACTGGGGCGATGGTCGCGGAGTGGGCCGTATCGAGACCGAGCTCGATGACGCTGACCGAGGCCGGGTCGGCGTCGACCTCGTGGTCGGCGGCGATCTCGGAGATCCGTCGCGCGAGGTCGACGTCCTGCTGGGTTACCCATTCGACGACGTGCTCGGTGCCCTCGTCGTCGCGGTAGATGGCGTCGGCGCTGACCATCTTGAGGTCGACGTACCCATTGCCGATCGACACGCTCGGGTGGTGTCCGAGCGCATCGCCCGCCTCGCCTACCGCGGTAACGAACCGTGCACCGGTGCCGAAGTCGTCGACCAGGTAGCGGGCATGGAGTCCCTGGGCCAACTTGCGCCAGTCGGTCAGCCTGGCCTCGGCGATCTCCTCGCCGTTCAGCATGTCCATGTTCGGGACCTCATCTGTGATTCAGTCTCAGCGCTGGAGCTCGTCATTTGTAAGTGCCTCCCGCCCCTTTGCCAACAGTTAAGCCGATACCAAAGGCATCTTCAAGGGAAGTCTGCGCCTGCTGCCCAAGCAAGGGCGTCTCCACGAGCGCGGATACTGGGCAACCGCCCGTAAGCCGGTCCCTCACCGGCCGCTTTCCTAATATTTCCACTACGGTGGCAGGATGATCGCTGACTTCATGAGAGACGATGCTCGGTCACTGCCTGCGCATCCGGCCCCAGCTGAAGTGACTGCTCTGCGGGTGTGGCACTGCAAATACAAGTCCCTGGCGGGCCTATCGGAATTCGTCAATCTGAAGACCCTTATCATTGCAACATATCCGGATATGGGCCTGGCGTCCTTGGGAGGTCTGGGCCGGCTCGATTATCTAAGCATCATGCACTTGCCTAACGTGTCGGACCTCGGCCCGCTCAGTCAACTGCAACGTCTAAGAACGATCAGACTCAGCACGCTGCCTAGTTGGGACTCATCTGGGAAGAAAACAATCGTTCAATCGCTGGCCCCGCTAACTGAGTTACCGGTTCTGGCGCACATTGAGCTCTTCGGGGTGCTCCCCGAAGACGGCACACTCAACGTCTTGGAGAACTGTCCGTCTCTGGAAACAGTCCGCGTGAGCAAGTACAGGAAACCTGAGACCGAACGCTTCTACCAAGTCACGGAACTTCCCAATTCATTCGCGCCCTCACCAGACATACCTGGCTGGTCCTGATACGCAGATATTTGACCGCATAGGACGGCGATCAAGATTCGTGCGCCATATACAGACGTGAGAATGGGCTACCCCGGCTTTCGTTAGCTCTTTCCTGAAGCGCCGGATGACTGGAGGTGTCCAGTGAAGGATCGTTGGGTGGGACACGTCAAGACGGGTTTCGATGCTCCGCAACGTGTCCGTAAGCCGACCCCTCATCGGGCAGCTCAGTTGAAACGCGGACCGAAGGCTATGGCATCCAGACCATGGGCGGTTACGGTGGCTCCAAGAGGGACAGGATGCTGCCGATCATATGCGGGACGACAGAGTTCCATGATGCCCTCGACCACGACAAGACGGAAGGCTGGCGCCGTGCGAAAACTGATCTACGGCATGAATCTGACCTTGGACGGCTACATCGCCGCGGCCGGCGACGACATCAGCTGGGGCGGGCCGAGCGACGAACTGTTCCAGTTCTGGCTCGACCAGGAGCGGGCCAGCAGCCTGTCGTTGTACGGCCGCAAGCTCTGGGAGACCATGAGCTCCTACTGGCCGACCGGCGACCAGCAGCCCAACGCCACCCCGGCGGAGATCGAGTTCGCGCGGAACTGGCGGGACACGCCGAAGGTGGTGTTCTCCTCGACGATCGACAAGGTCGACTGGAACACCCGCCTGGTCACCGGCGACGCGATCGCCGAGATCACCCGGCTCAAGTCCGGCGACGGCGGACCGATGAGCGTCGGCGGCGCAACGCTCGCCGGGGCGGCCATGCGGGCCGGGCTGATCGACGAATACGCGCTGGTCACCCATCCGGTCGTGGTGGGCGGCGGCACTCCGTTCTTCACCTCGCTCGACAGCTGGGTGAACCTGAATCTGGTGGAGACGCGGACGTTTCCCGGCGGCGTGGTCCTGACCAGGTACGAGACGAGGCGCTGAGCGCGATTGCTCCGCGCGGTCGGGGAAGTACTTCACCACCCGCGGCCCCACGTCGACGGGCAGCAGATAATCCGGAATGTGCCTGCGCACCGCTGCTGCGAAGCTCCGGCTGGGCAGAATGCAAACACCAGCCGAGATGCCGTTAAGGTCGCGTTGTCGCATAGAGCAGCATGTCGCGCCGGGTGTTACCAATCTCCTGGTGGCTGCGGAGCAGGCCCTCCCGCTGGAAACCAGACGCCTCGGCAACGCGACTTGAGTTGCTGTTCCACGGCTCGATGTACAGCTCGATCCGGTGCAGAGTGGGGATGGTCCAAGCGAACGCGGTCAGTGCCTTTAACGCGCTGGTGGCAATCCCGCGACCCCGGTGCGCGGGGGCAACCGAGTAGCCGACCGTTGCGCGGCCGGCCGACATGTTCTGAAGCCACAGTCCAATCGCACCGACGGCATTGTCGGATTCGGCATCGGCGATGGCGAAGGACAGCCCTTTTCCTTCGGCGAACCGGCCGCGCTGCCGGTAGATCCACTCCAGAGCCTGCTGTGCCGTGGGGAGTGCGGGAAGGCTGCCAATGAGAGGGATGTAAGGATCGTCTCCCAACTCGGTGGCGAGATGTACGTCGTCGTCGGTGAACTCGCGCAAAACGACTGAACCGTGGGTCGGTGGTGTGGTCGGCCAGGACGGTAAGTGCTCAGTCATGCGTCGATTATCGTCGTGATCATCGTCCCGGGCTGCTCAGATTCACCCGATCATGCCGCTTTCTCGCTTGATCGCGGAGACGAGAATTGGATGTTTCTCTGCGCCCAACCAAAAACCACAGAACCGAGCCAAATAGCGGTACTGCAAGAACGATGAGGGCCCAAACGACAGTACCGCCAGTGGTATGAGTCCTATTGCGCGCAATGCTCACGAGCGCTGCAATGAACAAGATTGCGTTCAGGATCAGCGGGAATCCCATGATGCCCCATGACGGCACCAGTGGATTCACTTCCGATGTAGAGAGCGCCAATATCATTTTTCCCCAAGATAGTGCGGCTACTGATGCTCAACCATATCGCCAGCTCTTAGCACTATCTGGAAATACCAACAGCGCAACAGCCACGGCGCCGCGGCAGCCTTAGCTCCTCGCCAACGTTTTGTAGGGGGTCTCCTCAAGTGATTGGAAGCGTCTCGTTAGCCGGTCCTCACGGGCCAGCTCGCCACTGACATGATTTCCTTCGAGTGTGAATCGCTGCAATAAGTGGCGGCATTTTCGCAGCGCTAAATGCAAAATCGTTGCGAAGGGAACGTCCGATGCTCCGTCGGCAGTTTCCGAGAAGACCCTGAACATATCCGTATCCGGGACGAGGAAGCCCGTTCCGATGGTTTATCAGCCGTATACGAATGCTGTCGAGTACAAGACCTTTATTCCGGACAACAGGGTCACTCTGGACGTCGCCGGGGGCGATCAGCTGCGGCGTAGTAGGCCAGGATGGCTGGAGCTTTGGCGGCGACAACAGGAGCTACCGGGCGCCGTCAACAGCAGCGCCCGCCGGAGCGGTTCCTATGCTCAGGTCAGGTTCAAGCACAACGTTGGAAACCCTTACTGCGGGATCGGGTCCATCCAGTCAACGTAATGAACCGGATCTACCGCTCGGGTCTCATTGAAATGGTTGGCTGGCGGATCCAGGCTCCCGCGCACGAAGCGTATGCTCGTTTCAACACGACAGGATCTGACACTTGGAAGACAATGATTCAGCGTCCCAACGGCGGGTTCTCTTGCCTGTTCGAGCCGGCCTGCGCCACCGACAACATCAACGTCTCTATGGCTGGATGAGAAGCCTCATCCAGATTCACGAGCTGAAGGTTTATGCAGTCTTCCTCGGCGCATCACTGGTTCTGTGCTCGGTGTATCTCTTCGTCATTCTGGCCAAGCCGGTAGAGCCCGGAAGTATCTTGCCGTCCTACGTGATTGCGCTGGCCGCGGCACTGGCGATGACCCAGATTCTGTGGGCCCCGACATTTTCTCTACTAAAACGTTCCGAAACTCCGAAAATATTGACTCCGGCGGTCCTCACGGCAGCAACCGTGGCTGTCGCCCTGAACTTCGGTGTTTTTGAACTGGCGCTCGTTCATTCGGCAGCAGTTGCCATTCTCGTGGGAATCTATTTGAGTTCTGTTGCCCTTTTTGGAGGATGTATTTTGATGGCGATAGAAACGAACCTGTCCGCATGAGCGGGCCAATCTGACGGCCTATCTTCGCCGTTCCCGCAACGGCTGAGCGCCACGTCGACTCCACAGGCCTAGCGTTTCCCCTTCTTCCGGGATCCCTTGCCGCGGCCCTTGTCCGGGTTGGGAGCGTAGCGCTGCGCCACCTTGGGCTTCTTCGCGGCTCCGGTGCCGCGCCGGTCCGGCTTGGGCTCGCGTTTGGGTTTCTCCTGCTGCGCCGAGGGCTGGCGGGAGCTCGCGGCGGTGCGTCCGCGGACAATACCGATGAATTCCTCGATGACCTCGTCCGTGGCGTCGCTCGGCCAGGCCAGGGCGATCTCCGTGCCGGGCGCCCCCGTGAGTTTCCGCGCCACGGTGTCCTTGACGTTGAAGTGCCGGGCCACGGACATCGGCAGGATCACCAGCCCGGCACCGGACGCCACCACCTGCAGCGCCATCGCCGGGCCGCCGAGCTCCTGCACATCGAGAAACGTCTCGGCGGACAGGTCCGCCAGGTCCACTTCTTCAAACAAGGAGACCTCGTGCCCCTTCGGTGCCACCACCACGGGCTGCTCCTCGTAGAGCGGGATCACGCTGAGGCCCTCGCGTTCCACCGGGAGCCGGACGAAACTCAGGTCCGCGGTACCGTCGCGGAGCACGGACAGTTGCGCGCCGTCGTCGGACATAAAGGAGTGCAGCGGAACATCGGGCATCCGTTCTTCCCAGCGGCGGATCCATTTGCCCGGTGTCACACCGGCGACGTACGCGAAGCGCAGCTCCCGCCCGACTGCGACGGCTGGGACGACGGCGGTTTCGTCGGGGGTCTGGGATGGTTCTTCTGCTGCGGACACATGTTCACAGTACC
Source organism: Arthrobacter sp. 05T45 (assembly GCF_056395875.1). NCBI lineage: Bacteria > Bacillati > Actinomycetota > Actinomycetes > Micrococcales > Micrococcaceae > Arthrobacter > Arthrobacter sp. 05T45. The sequence goes on from NZ_JBFTKI010000008.1 coordinate 32,204, forward strand.
GCCCGGGGTGGCGCGGGGGTCCGTCTCGATGGCGGCACCGTGCTGATCGGGCGCTGGTTTGGTACTGGGTTGGTGCCCTGCGGGCATCCCGGCAGATACCCTAGGACTATGACCTCTGCAAACTCCCAGTCCATGAAACCGGCCACCGTTGCCAAGAAGCTTGGCATCTACCTGCCGGCGACACCCCAGGAGTTCCAGGATTCAACCATCACCCGCGCTGATTTTGCCGATCTCCAGGCCAACCCGCCGGAGTGGCTCGCGGAACTGCGCCGCAACGGCCCGCACCCGCGCCCCGTGGTCGCGCAGAAGCTCAACGTCTCCATCGCCGGCCTGGCCCGCGGTGGTGTTGAGGAAGCGCTGACGACGGCGGAAATCACCGCACTGCTCCAGGCTCCCCCGGCCTGGCTGGTGGCCGAGCGCGCCACCCACGCCGCCGTCCGCGCCGAGGCCCAGCGGGTCAAGGACGAGGCCGCCAAGAAGGACGCCAAGAAAGCCCGCGCCAAGGCCGAATAGCGGCACGCGCTTTCTCCCGACCCCTCTTTTCAACCCGCGGACGCAGGACTACGCTCGCGGAATGGGTCGGGGCCGCCGGTCCGATCCCCTCCATATCCCAATTCACCTGCCACCGGCGGCGTATCGGGAAGGAACAAGGCCATGGGCTTCAAGATCGGATATTTTGTCGGGAGCCTCTCGAGCAATTCCATCAACCGCACCTTGTCCAGGGCGCTGATCCGGCTTGCACCCGCGGAACTGGAGTTCACGGAGATCCCCATCAGGGATCTGCCGTTGTACAGCCCGGATTTTGATGCCGCTTTCCCACCCGTTGGGCAGGCCCTCAAAGATGCCATCTCGGCTTCCGACGGCATCCTGTTCGTCTCGCCCGAATACAACCGGTCCATCCCCGGAGCGCTCAAAAACGCCATCGACTGGGGATCCCGGCCCTGGGGCACGAACTCCTTCGCCCGCAAGCCCACCGGGATCATCGGCGCCTCCCCGGGCGGCATTGGGACGGCCGTGATGCAGTCCTCGTTCCGCAGTGTGCTGAGCTTCCTCGACGCGCCGCAGCTGAATGCTCCGGAGGCGTACATCCGCTTCGTCCCGGAGGCCTACGGCGAGGACGGCGAGGTCAAGGACGAGGCTACGGCCGGGTTGCTGCGCCACTATATGGAGGAGTATGCCTCCTTCGTGGCGCGGGTCCTGGCCGCCAATGCACCGGGCCATATCGGCGACGAGCACCCGGACAAGGACAAGACGAGCCGTTAGGCAGAGTCAGGGCGCGGTTCTCCGGCATCTAGTCCTGGTGCAGCTGCACGAAGTTCCCGCAGCCGTCATCCAACACCACACTGGTCCCGCCGGGCCCCTCGGACGGTTCCCCCTGGAACATCACGCCCTTGGCCGCCAGCCGGTCGTATTCGGCGCGCACGTCCGGCACGCCAAAGACGATCGCGGGAATCCCGGCGTCGTGCAGACCGTTCATGTAGGCCGCGCCGATCGGGTTGTCACTGGGTTCCAGCAGCAGTCCGGCGCCTCCGGCACCATCCGCATCCTTGATGATGAAGAGGTTGTGCTCCGGCATGGCCATCAGCGTTTCGAAGCCCAGCGTGCCGGTGTAGAACTCATGGGCCGAGGCTGGATCCTTGACGTGGATACTGCACATTTTCAGTCGCATGGCCCCTAGGCTACGCCGGGAGGCTCGGGGTAGGAACCGCGACGCGGCCTCCGCACCGGGCCTTGGCGCCTGGGTTTGCGTCAGCGCTGGCGCCGGGCATTGCCCCGGCCCGGCAGGCATTGACGGCCCCGCCGCCAGGGATTCCAATGGAACTAGCGGAACAGCGCCCGCCCGGGACCGTTCCGGGGAGGTGTGCAATGACGCTTTCACTATCCGGCGCCCTCGCGGCCTGGCAGTTCCTGGCCCTCGCCATTCTGGTTGCCGGGGCAGCGTTCGCCTCGGTCTATTTCGCCCGCAAGCACCTGGCGGCCGACGACGGGCCTTCCGAAGGCGCGGACGGCGCGTTTTGGGACGCATTCGCCGGACTCGCCGTCATTGTGCCCGCCATCGTCCTGGCCTCCTCCACATGGCCCTGGGCCGGCCTGGCGCTCGGGATGCTGGCCGCGGGGGCTGCCCTGGCGGCCGTGGCTGCGGCACCCCGGCTGCTCCGCCGGCAGGAAGCCCGCCGGGCCAGCCGGGAAACCCGGCTCTTGAACGAGGCGGCCGCCGCACGGCACCGGAGCGCCCTCGCCCGGTGGCAGCGGTACGAACTGGATCCGGGGTTCTCGATTGACTATCCCGCGATGAGCGATACCCGGCAACCGGAAACCGCGGCACTGATCCGGGCGATCAAGGCCGCCGAGGGCCTCGGCGGCCGTACGGACCGCGCCTGCACCGATGCCGCCTACGCCCCGGCCGTGGAACGGCTGGAACATGCCCTCGCTGCCGCCGAACGCGCGGCCGGCGTCAGCGCCGCCGGGCCGCCTGGCCCGGACCACGCGCACGGCTGATTCCCCGGAATTGCCGATCCGGCAGTTCGCGGCCACCTTGGAAAGGTTCCATCATGACTGACATCACGATCATCGGCAGCGGCAATATGGCACGGGCGATCGGAACCCGGGCTGTCGCCGCCGGGCGCTCCGTCCAGATCCTGGACCGGACGCCGGAGAATGCCGCCAAGCTCGCTGCTGAACTTGGCGGCACCACCAGCTCCGGCGGCCTGAGCGAGGTTCCCGAGGGAGACATCGTCGTCCTCGCGCTGTACTTCGGCCCGGCCAGGGAAGTTGCCACGCATTTCGGCGACACGCTCAGCGGCAAGACGGTGGTGGACATCAGCAATCCGATTGACACCGAAACCTTCGACTCGCTGGTGGTCGCCCCGGGGACGTCGGCGGCGGAGGAAATCGCCGGACTGCTCCCGGGCGCACGGGTGGTGAAAGCCTTCAACACCACCTTTGCCGGCCCGCTCGGGTCCGGGGCAGCCGGCGGCCAGCCGATGGATGTCTTCATCGCCTCGGACTCCGAAGAGGCCCGCAACGAGGTTGCGGTCTTCGCCGAAGCCGCCGGGCTGCGTCCGCTCCAGGTGGGCGGACTGCGTCACGCCCGAGAACTCGAGGGCTTCATGCTGCTGGTCATGGCGCTGCAGGCCAACCCCGCGTATCCAACCTTCAACTGGGGCACCGGCCTGAAAATCACCGACTAGGAGCAGTCCGGTCCCGATCGGCCGTCATCGGCCCAGAGCGGTGATATCGAGCGGCAATATCCACCGGTGAGACCGGGCGGTGGCCCGGGTTCGGCGCGCTACAGCTCGACCGTTCCGCTGTTGCCCACGCTCATCCGGCTGTTGGTCACCTTGGACTTGATCCACTGCAGCACGGTGGCCGCCGTGCCGCCCGGGCTGGTCCAGTACTCGGCGGAGTCCGAGTCGACGTGGAGCAGGACCACCTCAGGGGTGTCCGGCCCGTCCGGGAACCAGGCCTCCACCACCTGATTCCACATGTCGTGGATCAGTTGCCGGTCAGTGACCACTTCAGCGGTCCCGGCCACCGAAACCCACTCGGTGCGCTTGCCGAAGGAGACGTTCACCGCCGGGTTGGCGCGGATGTGGGCCACCTGAGAGGTGGTCGCCGACGTGAAAAACCACATGTCGCCGTCGTCCTTGACCTCCTGGACGGCCAGTGGCCGGCTGACGAGCGCGCCTGCTTCGTTGATGGTGGTGAACATTCCGATGTGCGAATCGTTGATGATGTCCGTGACCTTGCTGATGCTTTCGGCATCCGACATGCTCTCACCTCGTTCTGGTTCCAACGGAGGAAGGTCCCCCTCCGGACAGCCTATTGGTAAGTGTGCTTACTTTCCAATGGCTGCCGGCCGGAGACCTTCCCGGGACCTTCCCTGAACCGGCAGTGGACTCAGTGCCCGCGGGTCAGGACCTGGCCCCTGAAGAACTCGGGGCGGAGCTTGGCCATGACCAGCATGAGCACCACGCCCAGCAGGAGGACGCCCATGCCCAGGATGAAGACCAGCCCCACACCGCCGATCGACGACCCTGATCCGTACGCGGGATCCATGGAGTCGTAGGCGGTCTTGACGAACATGACCAGCAGGATGACGCCGCCCAGGAGTGGCGCGAGGAACTTGAAGAAGAAGGCCCTCGCTCCGCTGAACGCCTCGGCGCGGAAGAACCAGACACAGGCCAACGCGGTGATGCCGTAGTAGAAGCAGATCATCATACCCAGGGCCGTGATGGTGTCCCACAGTGCGTTTTCCGACGTGGTCCGGGTGATGACATAGAACGCCGCGGCCGCGATGGCAGAGGCGATCGTGGCATAACTCGGCGACTTGTATGTGGGGCTGATCCTGCCGAACTTCTGCGGCAGCGCCCGGTAATGGCCCATGGACAGCAGGGTGCGCGCCGGCGAGACAAATGTGGACTGCAGAGACGCGGCGGAGCTGCTCAGGATAGCCAGGGACATCAGGATGGCGAACGGGCCCATTACCGGTCCCGCCAGAACGGCGAAGATGCTGCCCTGGTTCTCCGGGTTGCCGGTGCCCAGCCCCGTGTCGCCGACGCCGGCGTAGCTCAGCGTGGCCAGGGCAACCGTCATGTAGATGATCACGATGACCAGCACGGTGATCGTGGCGGCACGTCCCGGCGTTTTCTCCGGGTTCTTGGTCTCCTCGTTCATGGTCAGCGTGACGTCCCAGCCCCAGTAGATGAAGATGGACAGCGAAACGCCGGCGGCGAAGGCGGAGAAGGATCCCACGGCGAACGGGTTAAACCAGTCCGGGGAGATGGCCGTGGCGTCAAAGGCGGTTCCGTTGGCGACGTGGCTGAACGCTGAGATCGAGAACCAGGCGAGGACCAGCAACTGAAATCCCACGAGAACGTACTGGACGGTCTTGGTGGTTTCCATGCCGCGGTAGGAGATCCAGCACGCGAGGGCGATAAACACCAGCGTGGTCGCGATATTCAGCGGCAGGTTGGTGGTGAGGTCGGCGAGTTCGGGATTGCCGAAGATCTGCGCCAGCATGAGGTAGAAGAAGTCCACCGCTACGGCGGCCAGGTTCGAGAGCACGATGATGGTGGCGGCGATGAGTCCCCAGCCGCCCATCCAGCCAATCCAGGGGCCGAACGCCCGCGACGCCCAGGTGAAGGAGGTCCCGGCGTCGGGCATGGCGTTGTTCAGCTCCCGGTAGCCGAAGGCCACCAGCAGCATGGGGATAAAGCCCACCAGGAAGATCGCCGGCAGTTGCACGCCGACCTCGGCCACGGTGGGACCCAGGGCGGCCGTAAGGGTGTATGCCGGGGCGATACAGGAAATGCCGATGACGACGGCGCCAATGAGCCCCACCGATCCGGCTTTCAGGCCCTTCTCACTGAGTCCGTGCTGCTGTTCGGTGTGCTGTCCTGTCGGCTGCCCTGTCTGCGACGGCTTGGACATCGCATGGTCTGCGCTCATTGTTGTGCCTCTCGGGGGGTGTCACTCGACGCTGAATGATTGAGGTGCTTGAGTTCATAGTCGCTGGGGACCACGATCATCGGCACCGGCAGGGCGCGCAGAATGCGGCCCGCTGTGCTGCCGAGGAAGATGGACCGGCCCTTGGCAAGCCGGCTGGATCCGATCAACAGGACCTCGCCGTCTTCCCAGTCCAGGCGGTCCACGGCTTCCTCGATGCTGCGCCCGTGGGCGACGACGATTTCCGTCTTCGCCTCCACCTGGGCTTCCGTCTTGGCCTCCCCCGGGACCTCCGCCTTCGCCTCCCCCGGGACTGCCGGCCCGCCGGCAGCCAGTGCGTCGGCAAGGCACTTGGCCGCATACTCCCGGGCCGCGTCGGCTGAATCGGCCGCGTCGCCGTCGAGGGCCAGAAGCGACACCACCCGCAGTGGCACGTCCCGGTTCGACGCCATGCCTAGGGCGAATTCGAGCAGCTTCTCCGCACCGGCCCGGGTTCCGAGCCCGCAACTGATCCGGGTCAGAGCCTCCTGGCGGTGATAGCCGTGCGGTGCCAGGGCCACCGGAACGGTCGAGGCGTGGAGCAATGCACTGGCCACCGACCCGATCGTGAACCGTTTGAAGAGTCCGGTGCTGGTGGCCCCGATGATGAGCATGTCCGCGCCCAATTCCTCGGCCGCCTCGATCAGTGCGTGCGCGTCGGAATCATGGCTGCGGATGTGTGCCTGCGCCGGGACACTGGATGGAACCAGCGCCAGGGCCTGGTCGAGCCACTCCTGGGCCTGCTCGGTGAGCAGATTTTCGAAGCCGGCCTTCGGCGCGAGGGCGTGCCCGGACTGCTGCACTTCGGGCACCACCAGCACAAGGTCCAGGCTCGCCCCCCGCCCGAGCGCCAGGGAGACGGCCAGATTGACCGCATCATGGCCCCTGGCATTGGCTGAATACCCCACTACGTAACGCATCTGGCCGCTCTCCTAACTGAACTGGACTGCATTCAACTGAATTGTTGGGATTCTCTACGAGGCGACGGACGCACGGTCCGCAGCAGCGACGATCCGGGCCGCCGTGAGCTGCCCCATCCGGACGGCGCCGTCAACATGCTGGTAGCCCTCGGCCGCAAGATCCGAGCAGGACCAGTAGATCGGCCCGACCGGCGTCAGCTGGTCCTTGCCGTAGCGGTGCAGTCCGCCAAGGTCGTAGCTGGCGGCGTAAGCCCCCCGGGTCCATTCCTCCGAACCCCAGTCGGACTCGTAGTAAACCTCGGGATCCAGGGCCTTTTCGCCGAGGAAGGACGCAATCGACTCGAGGATGGCGCGGCGGCGGTCCTCCGCGCTGAGCTCGAACATGGCGTCGGCCTTCTCATCCGAGACAAAGCCCACCAGCGTGCCGCGCGGGTCCTCGTGGTTGGTGTTGTCGTAGACCTCCTGCACAATGGCGCCGGCGCCGAAGGCCGTCCCGGACAGGCCGTCTTCGCGCCAGAACGGGCTGCTGTAGACGGCGTGGACCTTGATGACCAGGCCAAGTGACTGGTGCTGGTGCATCTGGTGCTGGCGGCGGGGCAACGGCGGGTTAAAGGACACCCGGGTGTAGAGGTTTGGCGGCACGGCCATGATGACGAAACGTGCGTTCACCGTGGCCCGGTCGGAGACGGCAGTGACACGGTAGCCTCCGCTCGCGTCATTGGCCCAGTTGATGGTGCGGACCGGGCTGCCGAGGACGACGTCGTCGCCCAGTTCCGCTGCCTGCAGCAGCGAAACCTGCTGCATCCCGCCGACAACCCGCTTGTCCAGGATGAAGTCCTCATCCGTGAGGTTGGTGAAGGACCCCGCCGAGGCAGCCATGAGGACGGCCTGCAGGGCGGAGAAGGCGTGGGCCGGTTTGGTCAGCATGCCGCCGGCGATGAACAGGCCGATGTTGTTGCAGGCTTCCTCATCTGTTGAGTTCTGCCGCAGCCAATGGTGAAAGGAGATGGTGTCCAGCTCGCGGGCCTTGGGGTGGGCCCACGGCTCCTCGGGAACCATCTCCGCGGCCAGGGAGTCCAGCAGTGCCGTGAGCTTGTCCATTTCAACGGCGGTGGTTTCGCTGACCGGGAAGGTGTCACCGGTGTACAGGGTGCGCCTGCCGTCCGCGCCAATGTAGACGGATTCGCCGTCGCGGTAGCGGGAATAGGTCTGCAGTCCGAGCTCATCCAGGAGCCCCAGGAGCCCGGTCTGGTCCGGCGAAACCCACTGGCCGCCGATCTCGAGCATGGCCCCGTCAACCGTGTCGGTCCAGGTCCGGCCGCCCACGCGGTCCCGCGCCTCGAGCACCGCCACACTGAGTCCGGCCTTTTTCAGCTCGCGGGCGGCGGTCAAGCCTGACGGGCCGGCTCCTACGATGACGACGTCGCGGTCAAGTTCCAGCATGATGTTCCTCCCCGTGGCCGCTAGAGTGATGCGGACCACAAAATGAATGGCGTTCATTTAGAATGATAGACCTTCCACACGCTTCGGGGAAGACCCTCCGCCTAATGAATTTCGCCCGTAAAGTAGGGGCAGAACGGGCTCACCCCGAACCCGCCAGCCAAACTGAGAAGCCAAGCAGAGAAGAAAGGCCCGGAATGACGGCAGCAACCAGCGCCCCCGCCGATCCGCACGGCCCCGCAGCCAGGCCCCGCCGCCGTGCGGGACGGCCCGCCGCGGCAGTGCTGGACCAGAACGGCATCACCGTGGCGGCCCTGCAGCTGATTGGCAAGAGCGGCTACGACGGGTTCACCATGGCTGCCCTGGCGCGGACCCTCAACGTGGCTCCCTCGGCGCTGTACAACCATGTCTCGTCCAAACGGGACGTGCTGGTCCTCGTCCAGGACCACTTGACCTCGTTCGTGGACGTCACCGCCTTCGAGGCCGGGGACTGGGAACAGGCCGTGAGGGATTGGGCCTGGAGCTACCGCGACGTATTTTCCAAGCACACCCCGCTGATTCCCGTCATTGCCGTACTGCCCGTGACCGACGCGCCCAAGACACTGGCCATGTATGAGGCCGTCAGTGCCGGTTTCAGCCGCGCAGGCTTTCCGCAGGAGCGCATTGTCCCGGCCATTGTCGCGATCGAATCGTTCATCTTTGGCTCCGCCTACGACGTCACCGCACCCGCGGACATCTTCGATTCCGGCACCATGGCCGCGTCGACACCGCATTTCACCGCCGCCGTCCAGCGCCTGGCCGAGGAAGGCCATGAAAAACCGGCCGACGTCGCCTTCAAGCTGGGACTCGAGGCACTCCTCGCCGGGCTCGGGGCGCTGCGGGCAGCCTAGCGGTCTTGCCGCGTGGTCTTGCCGCGTCGTCCGCTGCTGCGGAGTCCGCTGCTGCGGAGTTTCCCCACTTTTGACGGACCGGCGCCGCCCCACACCGGCGGGTCGGCGCAACACGCCGGGCCAAGCCTTCGAATGTGGGGAAACCGGGAAACCCCGACGCCGGCTGCCCCCGTGCGGGTTAAACAAAAGAACCCCGGTCCAAGACCGGGGTTCTTTCGATTGCGTGCGCGAGGGGGGATTTGAACCCCCACGCCCTTTCGGACACTGGCACCTGAAGCCAGCGCGTCTGCCGTTCCGCCACTCGCGCGCAACTTCTTCCACTCGGATAGGGCCGGTTTCCCGGACCGCCAACCTCGTAAAAGCAGCGAGATCAAGCATAACGGACAATTGCCGGAAAACACCAATCGAGCCCCAGAGCCCCCTGAATGGGGTCGTTTGCCGGCCACGCTTGCCCCGCCGCCGGGCGTCAAGCGGGGACCCGCCGCGGCAGTCCCGGCGGCGGTGTCCGCGCACGTCAGGGCGCGGCGGGCACTCATTTTGACGTCGCCCCGGCGGCGTCCGTTGAGGCCATTCCCAGACACGCCCAGTAGTATCTGATGTAGGAGTGTCCGCTGAGCGCGGGCTCGCAAAAGTTGGAAACCGAGTTCCGGAACGAACGCTGCCCCGCAGCCAACAGGAAAGGAGAAGGACCATGGGATTGCTGGACAAAGTCGAGCGCGGCATCGAAAAGGCCGTCCGCGGAGTCTTCTCCACCGGTTCCCGCGCCCAGGTTGAGCCTGTCGAGATCGCGAGCCGCCTCCGCACCGAGGTGGACAACAAGGCCATCACGATCGCCGCGGGACGCACCTTGGCCCCTAACGTTTTTGACGTACTCCTCAGCAGCGAGGACTTCCAGCGCGCCCAGGAATGGGGCACACCGCTCGCGGAGGAACTGTGCGACGTCGTCATCAACCATGTCCGCAGCCAGGGCTACACCCTCCAGGGCCCGGTCCGGATCAGTTTCCGCCGCGATGAGGAGCACCGCGCCGGGAATTTCGACATCACCTCGCGGACCGAGAAAGCCTCCGCCCCTTCCGTCCCGGCGCAGCCGGGTATTCACGGCAACGTACCCGCGGCTCCGACACGCCAGCCGGCGCAGCTTCAGCCTGTACTGGACATCGACGGCCAGCGCTATTCGCTGAACGCGCCCTCAATCGTCCTCGGACGGTCCTCCGAAGCAGACATCCTTATTGACGACACCGGCGTTTCGCGCCGCCACCTGGAAATCCGGACTGGGCCTGGTACGGCCCAGGCGATCGATCTCGGCTCCACGAACGGCAGCTACGTCAACGGCCAAAAGATCGTGGGCAGTTCGGATCTTGCTGACGGCGCCACGATCATGATGGGACGAACCAAAATCATCTTCCGCCTACTGCCCGCCCACCCAGGCGGCCACGCATGAGCGAATTGACCATCACGGCCCTGCGTTTCGGGTTCCTCATCCTCCTGTGGGTGCTGATCTTCAGCATTGTCTCGGCCATGCGCCGCGACCTGATGATCGGCCGCAAGGCGGCGGCCGGTGCCCCCACGGCACGCCAGGTGCGCAAGAATCCTTCCCTTGCCGAACCGCCGCCCGCCCCCGTCAAACAACAGGCCCGCCAGCTGATCGTGACCGAGGGACCGTTGAAGGGCACCACCATCGCCCTCGCGGCGAGCCCCATCCTCCTTGGCCGGGCACAGGAAGCCACCCTGGTCCTGGAGGACGACTACGCCTCGGGCCGCCATGCCCGCCTGTTCCCGCAGGGCAGCCGCTGGTTCATCGAGGACCTCGGCTCCACTAATGGCACGTATCTGGCAGACCAGCAGCTGACCCGGGCCCTCCCGGTGGAGCTGGGCGTCCCCGTGAGAATCGGCAAGACGGTCATCGAATTGAGGCCGTAGCCGTGGCTGCCCCGGAATTTCCCGCAGACAGGGCCGAAGGCAAGCCAACTGCCCCGAAGCGGCCGCTCATCATGCGCTACGCCGCGCGGTCAGACGTCGGCCGCATACGCGCCAAGAATGACGACTCCGCCTACGTCGGCCGGCACCTCGCCGTCGTTGCCGACGGCATGGGTGGCCATGCCGGCGGCGACGTCGCCTCCGCCGCGACCGTCCTGGACATGATCCACCTGGACCATGACGACTACGACGGCGACGCCGGCACCGTGCTCGCCGACGAAATCCAGACGGCCAACTCCCTGCTGTCCGAACTGGTGCACATGAATCCCAAGCTCGCCGGGATGGGCACCACGGTCACGGCCCTGCTCCTCGCCGAAGGAAAGCTCCACTTCGCCCACATCGGCGACTCCCGGGCCTACCGGCTGCGCGACGGCGAGTTCGAACAGGTCAGTGTCGACCACACCTTTGTCCAGCGGCTCATCGATGAGGGCAGGCTCCGCCCCGAAGAGGCCGAAACGCATCCGCACAAGAACGTCCTCATGCGCGTGCTGGGCGACGTCGATGCCAGCCCGGAGCTGGATCTTGACACACTGGCAGTCCAGGCCGGGGAACGATGGCTGCTCTGCTCGGACGGCCTGAACTATGTGGCCGGCCACGTCGTGGAGCGCACCGTCCGGGAGACGAAGGACCTGGGCGAATGCGCCGAACTGCTGGTTGAACTCACGCTGGAGGCCGGCGCCCCGGACAACGTGACCGTGGTGGTACTCGACATCGCCGAGCCGACACGCGATGACGTCCGGACCGCCGCCGTCGACGTCGTGCCCGCGCCCGCAGCGGCCGCCGGGACGTCAGCGCCCGCCGCCCCGGCCGGACCCCTGGCCGGGCCCCTGGCCGGCAGCACCGTTGGTGCCGCGAAAACCCCCGGCGAGTCCGTAAAGAAGGACAACTCCGCCCAGGACACCGGGTCCGCCGCGCTGGCCGCCGCGGCACGAGCCTCGGGGCCGCCGGCCGACCCGGCCCCAGGGTCCCCGGCCGACGGCACATCGCCGGCCGCCGCCACACAGAAGGCCGCCGAGGGCAAGGAACCCGAGACCACCACCGACCCGCATCTGGGCGAACACCTCTCGGCCGAAGTCCTGCGGGAAGAACTCTCCATGCGCCCGCACGAACTTGTCGGGGCCGCCGCCGCAGCGGCGGAATCAGGGTCCATTCCTTCCATCGCCGGACGCACCGTGGCCCGGCGCGCGGCCACGGTCCTCACGCACAAGTCCGAACAGGACCGCGAGGAGGCAGACGACTTCAGGCCCGCCGGACGGCCGCGCCGGTGGCTTACCGTATCCATTGCCGCCGCGATCGTCGCGCTGCTGGCCGTCGGACTCTGGCTTGGCTACGCCTGGACCCAGACGCGCTACTACATCGGCGAACACGATCAGCATGTGGCCATCTTCAACGGCGTCTCCCAGCGTCTCGGGCCCATCCAGCTTTCCACTCTCGAAGCGGTAACCGATATCAAGATGTCCGACCTTCCCGAATTTTCGCAGCAGCGGGTGCGCCAGACTGTGCCCGCCCGCGACCTCTACGACGCGCAGCGGATCGTCAAAAACCTGGAACGCACCGGCACGACCGCCCCGGCCGATGAATGCCTCACCCCGTCCCCCGCAGCGACGGCCGCCGGTGCCACCCCCTCCCCCGGCACCACGGCCAAGCCGGGCTCCACGGCGTCGCCAAGTGCCACAGCCTCCCCAGGAGCGGCGGCCAAGCCGTCGCCATCCGCCACCCCGACTACGAATTGCGAGGGGGCCAAATGACACCCATCGACCCCGTGCCCAGGCCACGACGAAACGTGGAGCTTGTCCTCCTGGTCCTCGCCCTCGCCGTAGGGATTGGTGCCCAGGCACTCGTGGGCGTGGACCGGCAAAAAGCGTTTGACACCGACTTCTGGTTCCAGTCCGGACTCCTGGCGTTGGCCGCCCTCGCCTTCCATGTGGTGCTGCGGCTCCGCGCAAAATATGCCGACCCGGTAATACTTCCGCTCGTGGTCGCCCTTAACGGGCTGGGCCTGGCCATGATCCACCGGCTGGACAGGGTGGGCGAAGACACCGGCAACAACCAGCTGCGCTGGACCCTGGTGGCCATGGCGGTCGCGATCGCGGTCATTTGGTTCCTCAAGGACCACCGGATCCTGCGCCGCTTCACCTATATCTCCCTGGCCATCAGCGCCGTGCTCCTCATCCTGCCGCTGGTTCCCGGCGTCTCCGCCGGAGAGGTCCTGGGTGCCAGCGTCTGGATCAAGATCGGTTCCATGACCTTTCAGCCGGGTGAAATCGCCAAGATCACGCTGGCCATCTTCTTTGCCGGCTATCTGTCGTCGAACCGGGACCTCATCCTGCTGGCGGGCCGCAAGATCGGCCCGGTGCAGTTCCCGCGGTTCAAGGACATGGGCCCCATGATCACCGCCTGGCTCGTGAGCATCGGCGTGCTGGTCTTCCAGCGTGACCTGGGATCCTCGATCCTGTTCTTCGGCCTGTTCCTCGTCATGATCTACGTCGCCACGAGCCGCATCAGCTGGGTGATCATCGGCCTCGTGCTGATTGCCGTCGGCGGCGTCGTCGCTGCCCGCGTGTTCTCGCACGTGGCCCTGCGGATCGACGGCTGGCTCAACGCGTTCACCGATGAGGTCTACGGCCGGCAGTTCGGCGGCAGCCTCCAAATTGTCGAGGGCCTGTTCGGCATGGCCAACGGCGGCCTGGTCGGCACCGGCCTCGGCCAGGGCCGGCCCAACCTCGTCCCCTTCGCCAACAGCGACATGATCATCGCCTCCTTTGGTGAGGAACTGGGCCTGATCGGCGTCTTCGCGATCGTCCTGATGTACCTGCTGCTGTTCACCCGGGGCTTCCGCGCCGCGCTGGGCACCCGCGACGCGTTCGGCAAACTGCTCGCCACCGGGCTCTCCTTCGCGATCGCGCTGCAGTGCTTTGTGGTGATCGGCGGCGTGACGCGCCTGATCCCCCTGACCGGACTTACGACGCCGTTCCTCGCCGCCGGCGGGTCCTCGCTCCTGGCGAACTGGATCATTGTGGGTCTGCTGCTCATGATTTCGCACTCCGCGCGCGGCCCGGTGGATACAACGCCGTTGCCGCCCGGCCAGGAACCCGGTGCGCGCAAGAACTTCCCCGTGCTGCCTGCCAAACCGGCGCCGGATCCCCGTAACAGTCCCGACGCACCCACCGAGGCGGTGAAACAGCTGTGAACCAGGCCATCCGCAATTCATGGATTGCCGCCATCGCGATGTTCGTGCTGATCTTCGGCGCGCTCAGCTATGTGCAGGTGGTTGGCGCCGACGAGCTTAAGGCCAACGCCTGGAACAGGCGCGCCATCCTGCAGAACTACTGCAACGACCGCGGTGCGATCATTGTCGGCGGCACCCCGGTGGCAGAGTCCGTGCCCGCCACGGAAAGCTGCAAATTCCAGCGGACCTACTCCCAGCCCGAACTCTACGCGGGCGTCACCGGCTACTTCTCCAAGAACTACGGCCTCACCGGACTCGAGAAGTCCATGAACGATGTCCTGGCCGGCAGCTCGGACCAGCAGTTCCTGGACCGGGTGGGCCAGTTGTTCCTCGGCAACCAGCCCAAGGGCGCGTCCGTGGAGCTTACCCTGGACCCCAAGCTCCAGAAGCTGGCGTACGACCTCATCCCGGACGGCATTCGCGGGCACATCGTGGTCACCAACCCGAAGACCGGCGCGGTCCTGGCCATGGTGTCCAAACCGTCCTATGACCCCAACCTGATTGCCACCCAGGACGCTGCCGCCGAACAGGCCAACTACACCGAGCTGAACCAGGTCCCCGGGATCAACCTGAACCAGAACGTCTCTGGACCCACGGGCGAGCTGCTGGCACCGGGATCGGTGTTCAAGCTCATCGACACCTCTGCGGCGCTGAAATCGGGCAAGTACAACAAGGACAGCGACCTGCCCAACCCGGCCGAGATGTCCTTCCCCGGCATCGACTACAAGCTGCCCAACTACGCGGGCGGCAACTGCTACACGCGCACGACGGCGTCGTTCGCGTTTGCCCTGCAGCAGTCCTGCAACACACCGTTCGCCAGCATCGCCCTGGACCTGAAGCAGAAAGCCATCGCGGACGAGGCGGAGAAATTCGGCTTCGGCCAGGACTTCGGCGACCAGCTCAAGCTGGACAGTGCCCCAAGCTTCTTCCCGACCGAACCGCTGGACGACGCCGGGCTGGCGCAGTCCTCGATCGGCCAGCGCGACGTCCGCGCCACGCCGCTGCAGATCAACACCATGACGGCGGCGATCGCCAACGACGGAGTGCAGATGCAGCCGAACCTGATCAAGGCCGTACGCGCCCCCGACCTGCGGACGATCAACGAACCGAAACCCCAGGCCCTGCGCACCGCCACGACTCCGGAGATCGCACGGCAGATCAACGAGTGGATGGTCAGCGTTGTCGACGACGGCATCGCACACCGTGCGGCCGTGCCCGGTGTCCAGGTGGCCGGCAAGACCGGTACCGCGGAACTCGGCAACGGCCTGAACAATTCTTGGTTTACCGGGTTTGCCCCGGCAAATGACCCGCAAGTGGCCGTCACCATCGTCATGGAAGGCGTAGACATCACCACTGGCGCAAACCTAACCAGTCCGAACGCGAAGAAGATTTTTGAGGCGGTGTTGAATAAGTGAGGCCTACTTCGGGAATCACCCTCGGCGGCAGATTCCAGCTGACCACGCGCATTGCGATCGGCGGCATGGGAGAAGTCTGGAAAGCCAAAGACCTGATCCTTGGCCGCATCGTCGCCATCAAGGTGCTCAAGGAGGAATACACGGGCGACCCCGGTTTCCTGCAGCGCTTCCGCGCCGAGGCACGCCATACCGCCCTGCTGAACCACGTGGGCATCGCCAACGTCTTCGATTACGGCGAGGAAGAGGGTTCCGCCTACCTGGTCATGGAACTGGTTCCGGGCCAGCCGCTGAGCAGCATCATCGAGCACGAACAGGTGCTTTCCCCGGACCGCACCCTTTCGATGATCGCCCAGACGGCGCGGGCCCTGGCAGTCGCCCACGCCCAGGGCCTCGTGCACCGCGACATCAAGCCGGGGAACCTGCTCATCACCCCCGACGGCCGCGTCAAGGTCACCGACTTCGGCATCGCGCGCCTGGCCGACCAGGTTCCGCTGACCCAGACCGGCCAGGTGATGGGCACCGCCCAGTACCTGGCACCCGAACAGGCCACGGGGCAGACTGCCACCGGAGCCTCGGACATCTACTCCCTCGGCGTCATCGGCTACGAGTGCCTCACGGGCCACCGGCCGTTCTCCGGGGAATCCCAGATCGCCATCGCGCTGGCCCAGGTCAACGATGCGCCTCCGCCCCTGCCGGACACGCTGCCCAGGCCCGTCCGCGCCCTGCTGATGTCCATGCTGGCCAAGGATCCGAAGAACCGCCCGGCCGACGCCATCAAGCTGTCCGAGGCGGCCGAGGCCATCCGCAACGGTGATATCGCCGCCGCACACGCAGCCGTACCGGGCATGCTGCTTTTCGAGGCAGCCACCGGGCCCATCACGGCCCCCGTCGACGTCCCCACAGCGGCCACCAGCGTCATTGGCTCCAGCGCCGCGGAGGACAAGTCGACGTCGGCGACGTCCGCGCTGCCCGTCGTGGGCGCCGCCGGTGCAGGTGCGGCCGCGGGCTTGGCAGCAGGCGCTGCCGCAGCCAGCGGCTACGGCGCCCGCAACGCTCTCAACCGCGCCGATGCCCTGGCGGCCGAGCGAAGCTGGGTGCAGGAAGAGGAGGAAGAAGACTACGACGAGCCGGAGGAGGAGCCGAAGCGCCGCGGACGCAGCCCGTGGACGTGGCCGCTGATTGCGCTGATCCTGCTGGTGGTGTTCGCCCTGGTCGGTGTGGTCCTGAGCCAGGCCGGCAGCCTCTTCCCCTCGCAGGGTCCGGCCACGAGCAGTGCCACGTCCAGCATCGCGAAACCGAGCAGTGCCACGCCGTCGGCGTCGTCGGCTTCCCCGACCGAGACCCCCACCCCCACGCCCAGCTCAGCGACACCCACCGAATCCACCCCGGCCGCGGTCAACCTGATCCCGGACGCCTACCTCGGGCGGCCGTACAACGATGTCCGCAATGAGCTGATTGGCAAGGGGCTGCAAGTCACCGGTGTCGAGGTCGTCAACGACGCGACGCCAGGCACCGTCACCAACATCGATCCCTCCGGTGCCGTCCAGCCGGGCACCACCATCACGGTCAGCTACTCCAAGGGCCCGGAAATGGTCGACGTCCCGTCCATCAAGGCGGGCGCCAGCGAGGCTGAAGTCCAGCAGGCAATCCAGGACGCCGGGCTGCGCTGGGCCAAGGGAGCCGACGTCAGTCCCACGAACAAGAAGGAAGATCCGGGCACTTTCGTGAGCTCGCAGCCTCCTTCCGGGTCCAAAGTGACCGCGGGAAGCGTCGTGACCTACCACCTCGCCAAGGCCACGGCCGCATCCCCTTCACCTTCAGCTACCAAGTCCGGACCCTAAGCGATCATGAGCAATACACCCCGCACTCCCTCGCACAGGGAGGAACGCCCGGCGAACACGCAGCGCGTCCTCAGCGGGCGCTATGAGCTGGGTGAGCTGATCGGCCGTGGCGGCATGGCGGATGTTTTCCGCGGCCTCGATACCCGGCTGGGACGTACCGTGGCCGTCAAGCTGCTGCGCCCGGACCTGGCCCGGGATCCGCAGTTCCAGGCCCGCTTCAAGCGCGAGGCCCAGGCTGTCGCGGCACTCAACCACCCCTCGATTGTGGCTGTCTTCGACACCGGGGACCACGCGGTCCCCGGTGATCACGACGACAGCGTCCGGGTGCCCTACATCGTGATGGAGTTCGTTTCCGGCAAGACCATCCGCGACATGGTGCGGGCCAAGGACGTCACCATCGACCAGGCGATCGACTTCACCCTGGGCGTGCTGTCCGCGCTCGATTACAGCCACAAGGCCGGGATCGTGCACCGCGACATCAAGCCCGCCAACGTGATGTTTTGCCCCGATTCAAACAACGTCAAGGTCATGGACTTCGGAATCGCCCGCGCCATTGCGGATTCGTCCGCCACCATGACACAGACGCAGGCCGTCGTCGGCACGGCGCAGTACCTGTCCCCGGAACAGGCCCGGGGCGAAGCCGTCGACGCGCGCAGCGACCTGTACTCCGCCGGATGCCTTCTCTACGAGATGCTGACCGGCCGGCCGCCGTTCATCGGCGACAGCCCCGTCTCCGTGGCCTACCAGCACGTTCGTGAGATCCCCGAGCCCGCCAGCAGCCTCAATCCCGAAGTCTCCGCCGCGCTGAACAGCGTGTTGATGAAGGCGCTGCAGAAGAACCGCGCAGACCGTTTCCAGGACGCCGCCGCCTTCCGCCGCGCCCTGCGGGCCGCGCGCAGCGGCGTTCCGGTGACGGCGCCGTCCGCCAGCGAGGCCCCCACTGACCCCACCAACGAGGTTCCCCGGCACGACCCCCTGGCGCCCACGGCAGCTTTCTCCCTGACCGGCGCCAAGTTCCTCGACGATTCCCCCGGCGGCCGGCTGCGGCCCGCCGAAGAAATACCCGACGACGAGGAAGTGCTGCAGCCGGCGGGCACCGAACTCTATGGCATTGCGGACACCGGCAGCCTGCCGCTGGCGCTGCCGGTCGAACGCGAGCACACCCCTCGCCAGAAGACGCGCCGCCGCACCTGGATCGCGACGCTCGTGGTCCTCACACTGCTGGTGCTGGCCGGCGGCGGCCTGTGGCTGTACAACCTCATGAATCAGGCCCCGCCGCAGGCAACCAAGGTACTGGTTCCCACGGTGACGTCCCTGACGGAATCAGAGGCCCTGCAAAGGCTGTACAACGCAGGTTTCAAGCCACAGCTCCAACGGCTGCAGCACGAGAGCATTCCCAAAGGCACCGCGATTGGCACCGTGCCGACGTCGGGGAGTTCCATGGACGCCAACTCGGACATCATCCTCAACATCTCCGAGGGCCCCAGCGCGATCACCATTCCGACGGACCTGCCCGGCCGGACCGAGGCGGCAGCCCGGGATCTTCTCCACCAAACGGGGCTGACTGGCGTCCTCACCACCAAGATGTCCAACAACCCCACCGTTCCGGTCGGCATTGTCATCACCACCAACCCGGCCCCGGGCCAGGTTGTGGCCGTGGCGGACGCGGTCGAAATCGTCGTCTCCACCGGCAAGGTTGCTGTGCCGCAGCTGATCGGGCTGCCGCTGGCGGAGGCGGAGGCGAAACTGAAGGAACAGGGCCTGGTGCTCAAGGCCACCGAGGTGGAGAACTCCCAGGTGGCTCCGGGCAAGGTGACAGGCCAGGCCGATGCCGCGGATTCGCTCGTCGAACAGGGCAAGACCATTACCGTGACCGTGGCGAAGGCACCGGCGCCGCCGCCGCCCCCGCCGTCGCCCACACCGACGCCGACCAAGAGCGCGTCCAAAGAGGACGCGGCCCTGGGCGGACTGTTCCCCTAACCCGGTCGGGAAAAACCTAAGGTGCCGGCTACCGCCGCGCCCGCGCTTTCAGTGCCTGCCGGGTCAGTGTTTGATGAGCGGGCTCAGGTCCGCTGCCCGTTCGGCAGCGCCCGCCATGCCCAGTGACTCCAGCCAGTTGCCGAGCATCTGGTAGCCGCCTTCGGTCAGGACGGATTCCGGGTGGAACTGGACGCCGCACAGCGGGGCGGTGCGGTGCTGCAGGCCCATCACCACACCGGTGCCCGTTTCCGCGGTGATCTCCAGGACCTCCGGGATGCTCTCGCGGACAGCGGCCAGCGAATGGTAACGGGTGGCCGTGAGGGGCGAGGGGAGCCCCGCAAAGACGCTGGTTCCATGGTGTTCGACGAGGGAAGTCTTGCCGTGCATCAGTTCGGGAGCGTGCGTCACGGTTCCGCCGTAGGCCTCCGCCAGCGCCTGGTGCCCCAGGCAGACACCCAGCATGGGCTTGTCGTAGCTGCCGCACCACTTGATCAGCTCAATGCAGACGCCGGCCCCGGCTGGATTCCCCGGACCGGGAGAGATAAGGACCCCGTCCCGCGCCTCGGCCATTTCGATCGCCTCGGCGAGCGTGACGTCGTCGTTGCGGACTACGGTGGTCTCCGCACCGAGCTCCTGGAGATAGCCGACCAGGGTGTAGACAAAGCTGTCGTAGTTGTCTACGACCAGGATCTTCGTTGTGCTCATGGGTGCCTTGCCGAACCAATCGTTGAATCTGTTAACTGGGTGAATTGCGCCAGCCAGGGAAAAAGGAACTGAACCATCAATACCAGTGCTCCGGCCGCCAGCACCAGCGCGGTCGCAATCCTGAGCCACAAGGGCCCGGGAAGGCGGCGGAAAAGCCAGCCATACATTCGTCAGCCTTCCCCGGCCGCGCGGGCCGCCCGGGAAATTTCAGCCGGCGGTCCAGCCGAAAGGGACTGCCACCGCTCCAGCAGGGCGTAGGCCACAAAGCGTTCCTCGGAGCCTAACCGCGGGTTGCAGGTCGTCATGGTCAGGTAGCTCTCTGTCGGCGCGGCGCCCGGCCGCATCGGCACCGGCAACAGCACATCGGTCCGCGAGGGGAGGACTGTCTGGCTGTTCCGGAACACGTAGACATAGTAGCCCTCACGGGTCTGGACGTAGATCCGGTCCCCGGGCACCAGGGCGTCGATATGGTCCAGGACGGCGCCGTGGGTCTGCCGGTGCCCTGCCAGGGCGAAGTTTCCCGCAGCCCCTGGCATGGCCGTGCCCTGATAGTGCCCGATGCCCAGCGTGTCCAACACCGCCGGAGTGGTTCCCTGAACGATTGGACGCGTGTATCCGGCGCCGAAACGGGGAACATACAGGATGCCGATGGTCGCGCCCTCGGCCGGTTCGGGAGCGTCGGCGGGATCCGGGGCAACAGCCGACGGCAGAGGCGGCGCTGCGGGAGCGGCTGTTCCAATCCCGCGGGCAAAGTCGTGCACCGCCTCGCGCTGCCGGGCGTCGGAGGCCACATTCGTCCACCACAACTGCCAGGCTACAAAGAGCAGGACAATGACGCCCACGGTCAGGAGCAGCTCGCCCGCGACGTGGATGGTGCGCAGGAGCAGCCCGCGGCGGCTGCGCGCCGTCCGGCCGGATTCCTGCTCCAACTCCAGCACTGCGGGTTCTCCTCCAGGACGGTTGCGCGGGTCCCCGGCGTGGCCGGAACTACAGCTAGAATTGTGCGACACAAGAATTCAAGCTCGACCAAGAGCACGTTGGCCGGCGGGGGCTCGTTTCCTGCAGGATACCAAGCCACGTTGGCCGCTCTTGTTCCAGCCCGCCAAGGAGGATCAGTGCCCGAGTCGAAGCCGCGTAAAAGGACTGCCCGTGTGGCCCCGCAGACTTCTGCCGCGGAGGCCTACAAGCCCAATCCGGTCTGGTTCAAGCCCGTCATGTTTGGCCTGATGATCATTGGCCTGCTGTGGATCATCACGTTCTACATCACAGAGGGCGCCTTCCCGGTTCAGGCTTGGGGCTCGTTGAACATCGTCGCCGGCTTCGGAATCGCGATCATCGGCTTCCTGATGACCACCCGCTGGCGTTCCTGACACCAGGCCCGCGCGGCGCAGATCCCTGACGGGCCGGTACACACAGTGTGCCGGCCCGTCGCCGTTAACCCACAGCATTAGTCCCTGCCCAGCGAAGGAATCCAGATGACCCCGGCAGTAAACGGCTCGACCATTGGCGACGACGGACTGGCGCGGCCGGCGTGGGCCGCCGTGGATCCCATGCTGCGCGAGTATTACGACTCCGAGTGGGGCATGCCCGTCCGGGACGAACAGGGCCTCTACGAACGCATCAGCCTCGAGGGATTTCAGGCGGGGCTTTCATGGGCGACGATCCTGCGCAAGCGGCCCGCTTTCCGCGCGGCGTTCAAGGAGTTCGACCCGGAACTGGTGGCGCGATTCACGGACGCCGATGTGGAGCGGCTCATGCTCGATGCCGGGATCGTCCGGAACCGGCTGAAGATCCAGGCAACCATCACCAATGCCCGCGCTACTCTGGCGTTGAGGGACGACGGCGGCCTGGTTGACTTCGTATGGGCGTTCCAGCCGCCCGCCACACCCCGGCCGAACTCCCTGGATGAGGTCCCCACCACCTCGGCCGAGTCCGTCGCGCTCTCCAAGGCGCTGCGCAAGAAGGGCTTCGCCTTCGTGGGGCCCACCACGATGTTCGCGCTCATGGAGGCCATCGGAATGGTCGACACCCATCTGCTGGACAGCCACAGGCGCGGGTCATCGGGCGTCTGGCCGCAGTGACCCGGCGGTGACCCGGCGAGGTCCCGCCTCATTATCCACAGCTGTGCACAAGGCTGGGGAAACTTATCCACACTGTTCATAAGTTTCCGGGTCTTCATGCGGTTCAGCCGGGTTCGGCGGCCACAGCGGGGCGCAAAGCCACGGTTGAGATCCCCGGCCGGTCCTGAATTACACGGCTGTAAGTTATTAACAGTGTGGATTTCCTGTGGACAAGTTCCCTGATCCCGGCAACAGGCCGCGGATGGCACCGCGGTCCCGCCGCACGGCCGGCTCACGGCAGCCTCGGGGCCGCCTCGGGGCAGGCCGGCCGCCCGCCGTTGTGGCCCGTCCCGACCACAGCTGCACCGGACGAGTTATCCACTTAATAACAGCTCACTACCCACAAGTTATCCACAGCTGGGGATAACAGCCGGCGCATCGGAGCCGCAACCCCCTCTGCCGGGCCATGAGCCGGGTTAAATCCCGCGGATGCTCAGACCATCAAGTTATTAACACTGTGAATAACCCTGTTGAAACACACACCGCGGCCGTCCCACGGCCCGTCGCGACCTGCCGCCGCCGCGCGCGGGCCCTGTGGGGGCGACGGCGCTGGGAGAACGTCGGGGAGACGCGGCGCCGCCTGGAGGTCCTGAGGCACCGGTCCTGGTGTGCCCGTGGCACCGTTCTGTGGAGTACTCCCTGGGGTGCCCGCGGCGCACGGCCGGAACAGGGCTGGTGCCGCCCGGCGCCAGGCAACAGGGCCTGGGCGGGCACAGTTGTCCACTTACTCACAGGGCAACCCACAGAAGTTATCCACAGGTGTGGAGATCGGGTCGGCAGCATCGCCTGCAAGCTGGATAATCGCCAGCCCGGGCGGTCAGAACCGGGTCGTCACAGTGAACTACACGCTTGTAAGTTATTAACAATGTGGATAACCGCTGTGGAAAACTCTCGGATCCGCACCTGTGATTTCAGGTTCGGGGCGCGGCCCGGGTGTACAGGGGGAAAGATCCACAAAGCGGAGGGAACAGCCAAGGAACACCAGCGAGGGAAACACTGCAAAAGAGTGAAGGGGCCGGGCGTTCAATTCCGGCCGGTTACGGCCGATTGCGGCCGGGGACTTCGGCAGGAGCGGGCTAAGCGCCGGCGCCGGCCATCCGCACGACGGACACGGCGATCACCAGGGCCAGGACCACCGCGAGGCCGATGGCCTGCAGCAGGGTCTGCCGCGGGCCGCGGGGGGTGTAGGCAATCACGGCGGCGCTCAGGGCGCCGGTGACGAGGCCGCCAAGATGGGCCTGCCAGGCGATCTGCGGGACCATGAAGCCGATGACGCCGTTGATGGCAATCAGGACCAGGAGCTGGCGGACTTCGCCGCCGCGCTGGCGCTGGACCACCAGCAGGGCGCCGAACAGGCCGAAGATGGCGCCGGAGGCGCCGACGAGGCCCACCGGGCCGTTCAGCGGATACACCGGGGTCAGCAGGAGGAAGCCGACGGAGCCTCCGACGGCCGAGAGCAGGTAGATGGCCAGGAAGCGGGCGTGGCCCAGCAGCGGCTCGAGGATCTGGCCGAATATCCACAGCGTGTACATGTTCAGGACGATGTGGAGCAGGAATCCCTGCGAGTGCAGGAACGCCGAGGTGAGCATCCGCCACGGTTCAACGCCGGTCAGGGCGGGAGCGTAGGCCAGTTGCTGGTAAATCCCGTCGTTGGGGACTATCCACTGCAGCGCATAGACAAGGGCACACAGCGCGATGATCACGTAAGTGACCACGGGTTTGCCGGCGGTCACGGCGCCGCCGTAGACGGTCCTGACGGCCGGCGTCGTGCGCTTGGTTTCGTTGACACAGTCAACGCATTGGAATCCGACGGCGGCCGCCCGCTGGCAGTCGGGGCACGCAGGGCGCCCGCACCGCTGGCAACGCACATAGGCGGGCCGGTCCGGGTGCCTGGGGCATACCGGGACCTCTGCGGACGGCTCTGCCGCCGGAATTCCGTAGCTCATGGTGGTGGGTTAGAGCTTTTCGATGTCAATGCTGTTAATGGTGACATCCTCGACGGGGCGGTCGCCCATGCCGGTGCGGACGCCTTCGATCGCGTCGACGACCTTCTTGGATTCGTCATCGGCGACCTCACCGAAGATGCTGTGCTTGCCCTGCAGCCAGCCGGTGGGGATGGTGGTGATGAAGAACTGCGAGCCGTTGGTGCCGCGGCCCATCTGGACGCCGGCGTTGGCCATGGCCAGCTTGTACGGCTCGTTGAAAGTCAGTTCCGGGTGGATCTCATCGTCGAACTTGTAGCCCGGTCCACCGGTGCCGCGGCCCAGCGGATCGCCGGCCTGGATCATGAAGTCCTTGATGATGCGGTGGAAGATGGTGCCGTTGTAGAGCGGCGTGCCGGTCTTGTCCTCGCCCGTTTCCGGGTGGGTCCAGGCCTTCTCACCGGTGGCCAGCCCGACGAAGTTGTCGACGGTCTTCGGCGCGTGGTTGCCAAAGAGGTTGACGACGATGTCGCCGAGGCTCGTGTGGATAGTGGCTTTTGCGGTTGCGTTGGCAGTCATAGGGCCCATTCTTCCATGACGGCTACGCCCGCATAGGGCCGCACAGTCAGTTCCGCGCTGGGTGAAATCCACTGGAAATCGGCCTGAAGAATAGCCGGTGCGTTCCTAGACACGTAGGCTAACAGCAGAACCGTCACATTAATCGGGAGGTAGTTGTGAAGAAAACGGATCGTATTGCCCGTGACTTGG
Source organism: Arthrobacter sp. 05T45 (assembly GCF_056395875.1). Lineage (NCBI taxonomy): Bacteria > Bacillati > Actinomycetota > Actinomycetes > Micrococcales > Micrococcaceae > Arthrobacter > Arthrobacter sp. 05T45. The sequence goes on from NZ_JBFTKI010000008.1 coordinate 56,898, forward strand.
AGCAGTCAGTCAGCACCGGAGTAGACAGCGCCAAGGATTGGGCGGCCCCGCGGGTTGAGGCTGCCGTGAACTGGGCTGTTCCCCGCCTGCAGCACGGACTGGACACCGCCTCTCCCAAGATCCAGGAGGGCCTCAAGTCGGCGGCCCACAATCTGGCCGGCGGCGTTGCCACTGTCACTCCCCGCCTTCAGGATGGCCTGGCCCAGCTGGCGCCGAGGATCCACGATGCCGCGGACAGCGCTACCCCGCGCCTGCACGAAGCTGTGGACAAGGCAGCCCCGGTCATCGCCAATGCACGCGACCGGGTTGTTGTCGAGTACCTGCCCAGGCTTTCCGACCAGATCGGGCAGGCTTCCGTGGCCGTCCACCGCACGTTGGAAAACGCCCCGGCCCACGTGGACGCCGTCGCACAGAAGCTTGTTGATTCCGGTGTTGTCACCGGCGTCCAGACGCAGGCCCAGGCCGTCAAGGGACACGCCAAGAAGGCAGGCAAGAACGCCAGCAAGAACATCAAGGCGGCCGCCAATGAGATCACCAAGACGGCTAATGCCAAGCTCGCCAAGCAGCAGAAGCCCAAGCACCGCGGCCTGCTGATCTTCGGCATCATCGCTGCCGCCGTTGCAGCCGGTGTCGCCGCCTGGCGGGCGTCCAGGCCGGTGGAGGACCCCTGGAAGGTACCGACGCCGGTAAAGCCCGCCCCCACGGCCGCCCCGGCCGGCGAATCGCTGAAGGACGCCGCCGACAAGGCCGGTTCCGCGACTGTAGCGGCAGCGGACTCCGCGGCTGAGGCATCCAAGGAGGCTTCCGATTCCGCAGCCACCGCGGCGGACAACGCCACGGAAACGGCCAAGGACGCCGCCGGCAACGCCGCTGAGGCCGCCGACAAGGTTGCCACCGACGCCAAAACGGCCGTACGCAACATCGCGGCCAGCCTGAACAACGGCGCAGACAAGCCCGGCAAGTAGAACCTGGCCGGCACAGGCCGGCTGAGTCGAGACCCTGCGCCGGGCAGTCCCGCTGCCGGCAGGTGACCTGCACTCTCCCAAGGAGGGATTCCGCCACGGTGCGGGATCCCTCCTTTTGTTTGACGCGGCCTCCGCAGGCACGTCAAGGTCCGGCTTGAAACGCCAGGCTAGATGCTAAATTTGTGGTGATGTCACCCCATAGATCACCCCAGGATGCCTTGCTCCTTGCTCCGCCGCCGGCTGTGTCTATCGTCATCCCGGCGTACAACGAGGAAAGCGTCATCCGGCAGTGTCTGATCGCCGCGGTTTACCAGTCGGTGCCCGCCCACGAAATCATTGTGGTGGACAACCTGTCCAAGGACCGCACGGCGGAAATCGTGCGGCAGATGCAGCTGGAGTATCCGGAGAGCCCGATCGTCCTGCTCAGCCAGGACCGCGACCAGGGGCTCATCCCCACACGCAATTTCGGTTTGGACCATGCCACGGGCGATATCCTCGGCCGGATCGACGCCGATTCCGTGCTGGAACCGGACTGGGTGGAGCAGGTGCAGAAGGCCTTCGCCGACGAGTCTGTGCACGCTGCGACCGGTCCGGTGGTCTATTACGACATGCCCATGCGCCGGTTCGGGCTTAAGGCCGACGACAAAATGCGCCAACTGATGCTCAGGCTTGCCAAGCACCAGTATCACTTCCTCTTCGGTTCCAACATGGCAATGCGCCGCTCGGCCTGGGAGACCATCCGCACAGAAGCCTGCCGCGACGAGCGGGACGAGATGCACGAGGACATCGATCTGTCGCTGCACCTGGCCGACCACGAGCTCCGGATCCAGTACTGGCCGCAGATGATCTCGGGCATGTCGGCCCGGCGGCTGGAGGACTCGCCGCGGGATTACCGCTACTACGTGACGCGCTTTGACCGCACCTACAAGGCCCACAACGTCAAGAAGATGGCACTGAAGGCGCCCATGGTGGTCTTCTTCTCGGTCTACTTCCCGGCGAAACTGCTCCGTGCCATCCACACGGTCAACGTTCCCCAGCCGGCCCGCCGCGGCGGCCAATAGCGGCCAATGACGGCGGCCACGCGGCCACCGGGAGATGCGGCCGCCGGGAGCGGCCTAGTCGGTGCCGAGCTCCGCCAGCCGCTCTTCACCGGCTCCCTCGCCCGTTCTCCGGGCGGAGCGTGAGCCTCGCTGCCCCAGGACCACGACGGCGAGCCCCACCAGGATCATCGCCAGCCCCGCGTTGGTTCCGGCCGGCAGCGTCTCGTCCAGGAAGGCTGCGGCCAGGAGCGCCGCTCCGGGGATTTCCAGCAGGATGATCATGGACACCAGCAGCGGGCTCATGGTCGCCAGCAGATAGTTGAACGCGGTGTGCCCCACCAGCTGTGCGCACACGGTAATGGCGAGGATCCCCAGCCAGCCGGTGGCTTCGAACCCTGCCAGCGGCTGTCCAGCCAACAGCGCCATCCCGGCCACAATCGCGGCGCACATGCCGTAGCACAGGGTCGTATAGACGCCGGTGCCCATGCTCTGCCGCGCCTTGCCTCCGGCGAGCGTGTAGATGCCCGCCAGGGCGCCGCCGGCGACGGCCAGGAGATCGCCCACAAGCGCCTCGGGCGAGGAACCCATATCAAAACCGGTGATTGTCACGACACCGCCGAAGGCGAGCCCCAGCCCTACCAGGACCGGCCAGCGGAACCGGACTCCCCGGAAGAGTTGGAAGATCGCGATCCAGCCTGACTGAAGGCACACCAGCGCCGTCGCCGCCGCGACCGACGTCAGCTGCAGGGAGGTAATGAAGCACGCGAAGTGCAGGGCCAGGGCCACCGCCGCGGCGAGCGACCAGCGGAACTCGGCTCCGGTCACCTTTCCGAACTGACGGGGGTTGCGGACCACAACCGGACCGGCCATCACGACTGCTCCAATGGCGTTGCGCCAGAAAGCGATGGCGAGGGCACTGACCGACGTGGCGCCCAGCGTGGCGGCAATGAGGGGCCCCGACGAGGCCACACCCAGCACGCCTACGGCCGCAAGTAAGAAGTTCACGCTCCAACACTAATGGGACGGACAGCAGGGGCCCTTACGGCCGCTGCTCCTTGACGGGTGCATACCGCGGTGCCAATCTTAAGGCGCGGTCTCACGTTCCGGTCTCGCCATCATCGAAGAAGGAGACCATCATGGCGTCAATGATCCGCAAGAGCCTGGACGATCCCGAAGAGACGCGCCCCGTTGCCGAGGGCATGGGTCAGGTGGATCTCGTCAACCTCGAGGCCGGCCCGGTTGGACGGGCCACCTTCCTTCCGGGCTGGAAATGGTCAGACCACGTCAAGCCGATCGCCAAAACTGACAGCTGCATGGCCAGCCATACCGGCTACACGATTTCCGGCCGCATCAAAGTCGTCATGGACGACGGCGAAGAACTCGAATTCGGGCCCGGCGACTTCGGTGTGATTCCGCCGGGCCACGACGCCTGGGTCCTCGGCGACGAGCCCTACGTGTATATCGACTGGCAAGGGATGGCGGACTACGCCAAGCCGAAGGAGTGAGTGGGGAAGGCATGAAAAAAGCCCCGGACAGCGTTTCCGCTGTCCGGGGCTTTTCCTATGGTGGAGGCACGGGGACTCGAACCCCGAACCCCCTGCTTGCAAAGCAGGTGCGCTACCAATTGCGCCATGCCCCCATAAGAAGCAACCAGACAATCATACCCTAGGTCCGGAGAGCCGGTTTCCAGCTTCCATCCCCAGATTCCGGGCTAGTCAACCGTATCGGTTGAATTGCTCCAGACCACTTTCCGGGCTTCGGATTCCTGCACTTTCCTGTAGAGGAGGACGCCTGCGACCGTGGCTGCGATAACCAGCAACTTCTTCACATGCACCCCGTTCCGGTTCTGTCATGGACGAACCTTCACTAACCTCTGCCAGAACCAGTACAGGTTCCGTGGGCGTACCAGGACTTGAACCTGGGACCTCTTCGTTATCAGCGAAGCGCTCTAACCGCCTGAGCTATACGCCCCGATGCCTCATCGGGCCGAGATATGACTGTACAGCACATCCCGGCCCGATCTCAAATCGAGGCCTTTTTCCGCGGGAATCCGCGGAAAAGTACGGGAATTAGTCGTCCGTGAGGGTCACGCCGATGCCGCCGACGAGCGTCGCGGCAATGTTGTAGAGCACCGCCGAAAGCATCGACAACGCCGTCAGCAGCACCACATTGATCACGGCGATGATGGTGGCGAATGAAGCCACCTGGCCCAGGGATGCCACCTTCTTCAATTCGAAGCCGCCGCCTTCAGAGCCCGCGAGGGTCCCGAGCAGGCTGTCCACCTGGTCAAAGATCCCGGTCAGGTCCAGGACGGTCCAGAGCACGATCGCCGCCACGACGGTGACGATTCCCAGCGCTACGGAGAGCAGGAAGGCCATTTTCAGCACGGACCAGGGGTCCACCTTGCTGACCAGCAGCCGGGCACGGCGCACCTTGGCCTTGGGAGCGGGCTTGATCAGCCCGGCAGTGCCTTGCCCGCCGGACTGGGCGGGGCGCTGCCCCGGGACGGCTGGGCGCTGGCCGGGGACCGTGGGGCGCTGGCCGGGTGCGGCGGGCCGCTGGCCCGTTCCCGTGGCTGCGCCGGACACGCCGGGGCGCTGCTGCGGACGCGAGGGGGCGCCTACGCGCGGTGCGGCGGCGGGCTGCCGCACTCCGCTCGGCACGCCGCTGCTCGGCTTGGGATATGAGTCGGAATTACTCACTCGTTACCTCCGGTATTGTCTTCGTCCAGCTCGGCATTGCCTGATGACTCATCTGACTCCGGGGCCGGTACTGATTCTGCCGCTGCGGACTCCTCATGCAGTCCGCCATCTTCAGCCAACGTTACGTCATCGGGCGTGGATGCCCGATTTTCGGTCACGTCTGCGGTATTTTCGCCGGTGTCTTCACCGGCATCTTGACCTTCGGCCGGTTCCTCGACTTCGAGCCCGCGTTCGCTGTTGCGCGCGACGGCGATGATGCGGTCGTTCTTGTCCGGCTTGGCAAAGATCACGCCCATGGTGTCGCGGCCCTTGGCCGGCACGCCGCTGACCGACGAGCGGACCACCTTGCCGCCTTCCATGACCACCAGGACTTCGTCTTCCTCGTTGACAATGAGGGCCCCGACGAGGTGGCCGCGTTCTTCCTGGTACTTGCCCACCTTGATGCCAAGGCCGCCGCGGCCCTGGAGGCGGTATTCCTCCACAGCGGTCCGCTTGGCGAAGCCGCCTTCGGTGACAATGAAGACAAACGAACCGTCCTGCACGACGTCGGCCGCCAGCAGTTCGTCGTCCTCGCGGAACTTCATGCCGGTCACGCCCGAGGTGGCACGGCCCATCGGGCGCAGCGCATCGTCCGTCGCGGTGAAGCGGACGGACTGGCCCTTGCGGGAGACCAGCATGAGGTCATCGGTCTCGGACACCAGCTGGGCCGAGACAAGCTCATCGCCGTCGCGCAGGTTGATGGCGATGACGCCGGCGGACCGGTTGGTGTCGTAGTCCTCCAGACGGGTCTTTTTGACGAGGCCGCGTTTGGTGGCGAGCACCAGGTACGGGGCGTGCTGGTAGTCGCGCAGGTCCAGCACCTGGGCGATGTGCTCGTCCGGCTGGAACGCCATCAGGTTTGCCACGTGCTGGCCCTTGGCGTCGCGGCCGGCTTCCACGAGCTCGTACGCCTTGGCGCGGTAGACCCGGCCCAGGTTGGTGAAGAAGAGCAGCCAGTGGTGGGTGGTGGTGACGAAGAAGTGTTCGACGACGTCGTCGCCGCGCAGCTGCGCGCCCTTGATGCCCTTGCCGCCGCGCTGCTGCGAGCGGTAGTTGTCGCTGCGGGTGCGCTTGACGTAGCCGCCGCGGGTAATGGTGACGACCATTTCCTCCTCGGGGATCAGATCCTCGATGGACATGTCGCCGTCGTAGCCCAGCAGGACCTTGGTGCGGCGGTCATCGCCGTGCTTGGCCACGATCTCCGAGAGTTCGGTGCTGATGATCTCGCGCTGGCGTTCCTCCGAGGCCAGGATCGAGTTGTATTCGACGATCAGGGCCTCAAGTTCGGCGTGCTTGTCCTGGATCTTCTGGCGCTCCAAGGCGGCGAGCCGGCGCAGCTGCATGTCCAGGATGGCCCGGGCCTGCACCTCGTCGATGTCCAGCAGCTCCATCAGCCCGTCGCGGGCCGCTTCGGTGGTGGTGGACGCACGGATCAGGGCAATGACCTCATCGAGCGCATCCAGCGCCTTGAGAAGTGCCCGCAGGATGTGCGCTTCCTCCTCCGCCTTCCGCAGCCGGTACCGGGTGCGGCGGGCAATGACGTCCATCTGGTGCGTGACCCAGTGCCGGATGAAGGCATCGAGGCTGAGCGTGCGCGGCACGCCGTCGACGATCGCGAGCATGTTGGCGGCGAAGTTGTCCTGCAGCTGGGTGTGCTTGTAGAGGTTGTTCAGCACCACCTTGGCCACGGCGTCGCGCTTGAGCACGATCACCAGTCGCTGGCCGGTGCGGCCCGAGGTCTCGTCGCGGAGGTCGGCGATGCCGGAGATCTTGCCGTCCTTGACGAGTTCGGCGATCTTGATGGCCAGGTTGTCCGGGTTGGCCTGGTACGGCAGCTCGGTGACCACCAGGCACGTGCGGCCCTGGAGTTCCTCGACGTTGACCACGGCGCGCATCGTGATGGAGCCGCGGCCCGTGCGGTAGGCGTCCTCGATGCCCTTGTGGCCCAGGATCGTGGCGCCGGTCGGGAAGTCCGGTCCCTTGACGCGCTGGATCAGCTCTTCGAGCAGCTCTTCGCGGCTGGCGGTCGGGTTGGCCAAGTACCACTGCACACCGTCGGCGACCTCACGGAGGTTGTGCGGCGGGATGTTGGTGGCCATGCCGACGGCGATGCCCGAGGAACCGTTCACCAGCAGGTTCGGGAACCGGGCCGGCAGGATGGTCGGCTCCTGGTTCTTGCCGTCGTAGTTGTCCTGGAAGTCGACGGTTTCCTCGTCGATGTCCCGGACCATCTCCATGGCCAGCGGCGCCATCTTGGTTTCGGTGTACCGCGGGGCGGCCGCGCCGTCGTTGCCGGGCGAGCCGAAGTTGCCCTGGCCCAGTGCCAGCGGGTAGCGCATGGTCCAGTCCTGGATCAGGCGGACCAGGGCGTCGTAGATCGCGGTGTCGCCGTGCGGGTGGTACTGGCCCATGACCTCGCCCACCACGCGGGCACACTTGTTGAAGGAGCGTTCCGGGCGGTAGCCGCCGTCGAACATCGCATAGAGCACGCGGCGGTGGACGGGCTTGAGGCCGTCGCGGACATCCGGCAGGGCACGGCCCACGATCACAGCCATGGCGTAGTCGAGGTAGGAGCGCTGCATTTCGGTCTGCAGGTCCACCTGCTCGACGCGGTCGGTCAGTACGTCGCCATCGAGGATGGCGCCTTCAAGGACGGGCTCGGAGCCGGCCGGCACCTCTGGTGTTTCGTCACTCATAGTCTATATTTTCCGTTTCAGGTATATATCAGTCCGGGCATATTCGGGGCTTGACTGCCCTCTAGATGTCCAGGAACCGAACGTCCTTGGCGTTCTGCTGAATGAAGTTTCGGCGCGATTCAACGTCCTCGCCCATCAGGACCGAGAAGATCTGGTCCGCCGCCAGGGCATCGTCCATCGTCACCTGCAGCAGGGTCCGGTGGTCCGGGTCCATGGTGGTGTCCCACAGTTCCGTGTAGTCCATTTCACCGAGGCCCTTGTAGCGCTGAATGCCGTTGTCCTTGGGGATGCGGCGGCCGGCGGCCTGGCCCGAGAGCAGCTTCGCGTCGCGTTCACGGTCGCTGTAGACGTAGTCGTGCGGGGCATTGGACCACTTGATCCGGTACAGCGGCGGCTGCGCGAGGTAGACGTAGCCGTTTTCGATCAGCGGGCGCATGTAGCGGAACAGCAGCGTCATCAGCAGCGTCGTGATGTGCTGGCCGTCGACGTCGGCATCGGCCATGAGCACGATCTTGTGGTAGCGCAGCTTGGCGATGTCGAAGTCCTCGCCAATGCCGGTGCCGAATGCCGTGATCATGGACTGGACCTCCGCATTGCCGAGCGCCTTGTCCAGCCGGGCACGCTCGACGTTCAGGATCTTGCCGCGCAGCGGCAGGATGGCCTGGGTCTCCGGGTTGCGGCCGCGCTTGGCGGAGCCGCCGGCCGAGTCACCCTCCACGATGTAGACCTCGCACCTCTCCGGGTTCTTCGAGGAGCAGTCGGACAGCTTGCCGGGCATGCCGAAGGATTCCAGCGGGCTCTTGCGGCGGGCGTTGTCCCGGGCCTTCCGGGCGGCCATGCGCGCCTGGGCTGCGGAGATGGCCTTGCGGATGACGTCCCGGGCGGGGCCGGGGTTGCGCTCGAGCCAGTCGCCCAGGCCGTCGGTGACAACGCGCTGGACAAAGCCCTTGACCTCGGAGTTGCCGAGCTTGGTCTTGGTCTGGCCCTCGAACTGCGGTTCGGAGAGCTTCACGGAAATGACTGCCGTCAGGCCCTCGCGGATGTCGTCCCCGGTGAGGTTGTCTTCCTTTTCCTTGATGATGTTCTTCTCCCGCGCATAGCGGTTGATGAGTGAAGTCATCGCGGCGCGGAAACCCTCTTCGTGGGTGCCGCCCTCGTGCGTGTTGATCGTGTTGGCGTAGGTGTGGACGCTTTCGGAGTACGCGTTGGTCCACTGCATCGCCATTTCCAGGGCAATGTGCCGTTCCGTGTCCTCGGTTTCGAAGGCGATGACGTCCTCGTGGACCACATCAACCTTCTTGCCGGAGTTCAGGTGCTTGACGTAGTCCAGCAGGCCGTCGTCGTACTGGTAGACCACGGTGTGGAATTCCGCGGCGATCTCACCTTCGGTGGGGACGGTGTCCAGGTCCAGGTCGTCGTCCTCGGACGATTCCTCCGGAGCGCGGCGCTCGTCCGTCAACGTGATGCGCAGGCCCTTGTTGAGGAATGCCATCTGCTGGAAGCGGGCCCGCAGTGTTTCGAAGTCGAAGTCGGTGCTCTCGAAGATGCTGGCATCGGGGTAGAACGTCTGGGTGGTGCCGGTCTCGGTGGTTTCCTCGCCCTCGACCAGGCCGCCTTGCGGCTTGCCGCCGTCAGCGAAAGACATCCGCCAGACGTGTCCCTGGCGGCGGACCTCGGTGTCGACCCGGCTGGAGAGTGCGTTGACCACCGAAATGCCGACGCCGTGCAGGCCGCCGGAGACAGCATATCCGCCGCCGCCGAACTTGCCGCCGGCGTGCAGGATCGTCATGACGACTTCCACGGTGGGCTTGTGCTCGGTGGGGTGCATGTCCACGGGGATGCCGCGGCCGTTGTCGACCACCTTGACCCCGCCGTCGGCCTGCAGCACGATTTCGATGTGCGTGCAGTAGCCGGCCAGGGCCTCGTCCACCGAGTTGTCCACCACTTCATAGACCAGGTGGTGCAGGCCGCGGGGGCCGGTGGAGCCGATGTACATGCCGGGACGTTTCCGGACAGCTTCCAGGCCTTCAAGTACGGTGATGTCGCTGGCGCCGTATTCGCGCGATGTCGCGGTCCCCGACGGCGCCGCCACCGCAGCCTCTTGTTCCACCGCTTCCGCTACGTCTTCCACTGCCGGGATCTCTGCATTGTCGTTAGCCACAGGCGCTTTCGACTCCTCTATGTTCGTTGAAGGCCGGCGGTTGCCCCTTCCGTGGAAAAGGCTCCTGCCAACAGGCACGTCACTGACGACGCCGGGTGTTTCCGCTGACTTGGGGATCCCGTCCGCCGCACGCTGAAATTGCGTCGGAAACGGACTCAGTCAACGCTTCACCGGCGCCCAGTTATCTACACCGATTCTATCGTGTTATAGGGGCCAAACTTGCATTCCAGGGCGCCAAACGGGCGGGAAAGTGCCGCTGGGAGGGCGCTGGCTCCCCCTGCAAGGCTTTCGGGGTCCAGCCCTAGGGTTCCTATACGACTCCGGGAGGTTCAAGCGCCCTACACGCCGCTTGCGGATTTTTCAAGGGTTTTTGCAAGAAGTGCTTCAGATCCGGTGCCCGCCATTGGGCCGGGGCTATCCGTACGTGTCGCGGGGACCCCGGCCGTTGACCGTCCGGAGGCCCTTGCGCCAGCTCGGGGCGGCGGGTCCGAGCACCTGGATGCTGGTGACGACGCCATCGCCAAGCTCGGTCCGGAATTTTTCCACCAGGCTGCTGCTGAGCAGCCGCAGCTGGGTTGCCCAAGCCGTGGAATCGGTCCGCACATGCAAGGTGGTGTCGGTAAAACTCTCGGGAGTGCAGTGCGCCGAGATCTCCGGGCCCACCAGCACGGCCCACTGCGCCATGACGGACCCGACGGCCACCGGCGAGCTCCAGCCGCGTTCGACCACGAGGCGTCCCACGACTTTTCCGAGGCCCAACGGATCCCTGCCGGTACCGTGGAATTGGGAGAACCCGCGGGTTCCAGCGCTGCGGGCAGGCTTTTGGGTACTGCCGGGCCGCGGCGGCGCCTTTCGGCGGATTTCGCCCCGGGCCCCGGCGGCGTCGCGCATCCGGTTCAATGCGGCCTGCGCGGCATCGATATCGTCGGGGTCACGGCCGGGCTGCAGGCCGCCGTCGGTATCCTTATTCATCGATTTTCCTGCTCATCGATTCCTCCCGGGATGACCTTCACCCGCCGTCCGGTCAGCTCCGCCGGGATATCGTCCTCGACGGCGGCAGTGACCAACACTTGCTCGGCGCCGGATACTATTGCCGCCAGTTTACGCCGCCGCTGGACGTCGAGTTCGGCAAAGACATCGTCCAGAATCAGGATCGGGGGCGAGCCGCCCGTGCGGGCATCGTCGAGCATGACGTAGTAGGAGGCCAGGCGCAGGGACAGGCACATGGACCAGGTTTCCCCGTGGGAGGCGTAGCCCTTGGCCGGCGCCGATCCAAGCACGAGCTCAAGTTCGTCGCGGTGTGGCCCGACCAGCGAGATTCCCCGTTCCAGTTCCTTGCGCCGGGCTGCGGCGAGGGCCTGGATGTAGCGGTTGGTGAGCTGCTCCACCGAGAGCACGCGCAGGTCGTCCGCCGGTGCGGCCTCATCGGCTGCGGTTCCGTCCGCAGGCCTGGAATCCGCTGGTCCTGAGGTGGCGCCGTCGTCGTCCAGGCTGTCCTGCAGCGTGGAACGGTACACCGCAGTGGCCTCCTTGGAGCCGTCGGTCAGCTGCGCGTAGGCGTTTTTCAGGTGCGGTTGCAGCCGGTCCACCAGCTCCAGGCGCGCGTGCAGCAGCTCAGCCCCGGCCCGGGCCATGTGCTGGTCCCAGACATCGAGCGTTGCCTCGTGGCCGGTGCTGAATTTTCCGGCGCGGACCGACTTGAGCAGCGCGTTGCGCTGCTTCAGGACCCGGTCATAGTCGCTCCTGGTCGCGGCGTGGCGCGGCATGAGGCTGACCAGGAGCTCGTCCAGAAACCGGCGGCGGCTGGACGGATCGCCCTTGACCAGCGCCAGGTCCTCCGGCGCGAAGAGCACCGTCTGGCAGATCCCGAGCAGGTCCCTGGCACGGACCGGATTGCTCCGGTTGATTCGGCCGCGGTTGGCCCGGCCCGCGTTGATTTCCAGCTCCAGCACGGTGGACTGCTCGCCACGGACCAGCTTGGCCCGGATCATGGCCCGCTCGGCACCGAACCGCAACAGCGGCGCGTCCGTGCTGACCCGGTGCGAGTTGAGCGTGGCCAGATACCCGATCGCTTCCATCAGATTGGTCTTGCCGATGCCGTTGGAACCCACCAGCACGGTGACTCCGGGCTCAAGGCTGAGATCGACCTGGGCGTAGCTGCGGAAATCGGTGAGCGAGAGCTTTTCTAGGTACACGCGGGATTCAGGACTTCACAGGCAGGATCAAGTGGCCGGGCAGGATTATTTGGCCGGCCGGGTCGCGTGGCCGCCGAACTGGTGGCGCAGCGCCGAGACCATCTTCATGGCCGGCGAATTGTCCTCGCGGGAGGAGAACCTGGCGAACAGCGCAGCCGTGATCGCCGGGGCCGGCACCGCGTTGGCAATGGCCTCCTCGACGGTCCAGCGGCCTTCGCCCGAATCCTCGACGTAGTCGGAGATCGATTCCAGTCCGGGATCCTCGTCAAGGGCCTTGACCATGAGGTCCAGGAGCCAGGAGCGGACAACCGTTCCCTTCTGCCAGGCCCGGAATGTCCCGGGAAGATCGGCGACGATCTCCTTGGCGGCCAGGAGCTCGTACCCCTCGGCGTAAGCCTGCATCAGGCCATATTCGATCCCGTTGTGGACCATTTTGGCGTAGTGGCCGGCGCCGACGCCGCCGACGTGCACAAAGCTGTCGGCCCGCTCACCTGCGGGACGGAGCGCATCGAAGACGGGGAGTGCCCGTTCGATGTCCGCGGCATCGCCGCCCGCCATCAGGCCGTAACCGTTCTGGAGGCCCCAGACCCCGCCGGACACGCCGCAGTCCGCAAAGCGGATTCCCTTTTCGGCCAGCGCGGCACCGTGCTTCTGGTCTTCCGTGAAGCGGGAGTTGCCGCCGTCGATCACGAGGTCACCGGCGTCGAGCTTGGTGCCCAGTTCGGTGATCACGGCGTCGGTAATCTCGCCCGAGGGGACCATGACCCAGATCAGGCGCGGCGCCGGGACGGCGGCGATGAGTTCGTCCAGGGTGGCGACGTCGGCAACGTCGGGGTTGCGGTCAAACCCGGTGACCTCGATCCCGCCGTTGCGCAGCCGTTCACGCATGTTGAAGCCCATTTTTCCAAGGCCGATTAGTCCGATGTGCACGGGGATGAACTCTTTTCTGCGCTGGGGTGCTTCGTTGGAGACGGCCGTGATGGCCCGCAGGTGCCGTGCTCCGGAGGTCCGGGGCACGGCAATGACGGGCTAGTTGGGCAGCCGGACGGGCATGACGAGGTAGCGGTAGTCGCCCTGGTCCTCGCCCTCGGCGTCCTGCTGGGCAGTGATCATGGCCGGCTTGGGTGCGGTGGTGAAGGAGAACCGCACAAACTTGGTTTCGATGACGCTGAGGCCCTCGATCAGGTAGTGCGGGTTGAAGGCCACGGTGATGTCTTCACCGGACAGCTGGGCTTCGAGCTCTTCGGAGGCCTGGGCGTCCTCGCCGGTGCCGGCGTCCAGGTGCAGCTGGCCCTGGGTGAAAGCGAGCCGGACAGGCGTGTTGCGTTCGGCCACGAGCGAGACGCGGCGCACGGCTTCGACCAGTTCCTGGGTCTGCACGGTGGCGTGGATGGGGGTCGAATCCGGGAAGAGCGAACGGATCTTCGGGTAGTCGCCGTCGACCAGGAGTGAAGTGGTGGTCCTGCCGCCGCTCTCGAAGCCGATCAGCCGGCTGTCGTCGTCGGCGAGGGCGATGTTGATGTCGCCGCTGCTGCCCAGGGTCTTCGCCACTTCGTTGAGGGTCTTGGCCTTGACCAGGGCGCTCGTGGAGATGCCCGGCGTCGCAGGCTTCCAGGGGACTTCCCGCATGGCCAGGCGGTAGCGGTCGGTGGCCAGGAGGGTGATGAGGTCGTCCTCGATTTCCATCCGCACACCGGTCAGGATCGGCAGGGTGTCGTCCTTGCTGGCCGCGATGATCACCTGGGATACGGCCTGGGCGAACGAATCGCCGGGCACGGTGCCGCTGATCGTCGGCAGGGCCGGCAGCGGCGGGTATTCAGCCTCGGGCATCGTGGCCAGGTGGAAGCTGCTTCGGCGGCAGGTGAGCGTCACTTTGTTGCCGTCGGTTTCGACCTCGACGGGGGCGGACGGCAGGCTGCGGCAGATGTCCGCGAGCAGGCGGCCCGATACCAGGATAGTGCCCTCGGCGCTGATGTCAGCGGGGATTTCGAGCCTCGCGGAGGTCTCGTAGTCGAAGCTCGACAGGCTGACGGTACCGGCTTCAGCTTTCAGGAGCAGGCCCGAAAGTACGGGAACGGGCGGCCGCGGAGACAACGACCGGGCGGTCCATGTCACGGCTTCTGCCAGGACGTCCCGTTCGACTCTGAACTTCACGGAAGGGTGCCGCCTTTCATTGCTGCTGTTAGTGCTGAAAATCGCTGAAACTGCTCGAGCTGCGGCGGACCTCGGCAGGGACGCCGAATTCCGTCAACAAAGGAATCGTCCGCCCGCCCGGGCCCCATGGCCCGGTAGGAACCACAAAAGATGTCCGGGACGGACGCACTGCAGACAGCTTAGCCCCAAGGTGAGCGTTTCTCCCATCCCCGGGTTACATCGGTGTTGTTCGCGGGGCCGGTCTCCTGCGCCGGTCCGGAACGGGCCTGGGCGCTGCTTGGAGGTGGGATGGAGATTGTTGTTTGAGGGAATTTCATTTTCTTGGGATTAGTAGTGTTAATAACTGCTGTGGAAACTGTGGATAACTCGATCCTGCCGTGCGAATCCGCGGTTAAGCCCTGTTCATGGACTGTGGGCGGAGCAGGTTTTAAACAGGGTGTGGATGGGGACAAGATTTTTGGCCGACTGGCCAATCCACAGGCGCCTTAAGGGTTTTAAGCCCATTAACCGCGGTTGTCCCCTTAACTATCCACAGGGTTGTCCACAGGGCCCTGTTAATAAGGTATGAGTGCGCCGGCCGATGGCTCAGGAATTGCGCTGCTGCTGCTTGATCCGGTTGGTCAGCTCGGTCACCTGGTTGTAGATGACCCGGCGCTCGGCCATGAGTTCGCGGATCTTGCGGTCGGCGTGGATCACGGTGGTGTGGTCGCGGCCGCCCAGCTCCTGTCCGATCTTGGGCAGGGACATGTCCGTCAGCTCCCGGCACAGGTACATCGCGATCTGCCGGGCGGTCACCAGCGTGCGGGTGCGCGACTTGCTGCAGAGTTCTTCCATGCTGAGCTTGAAGTAGTCGGCTGTCTGGGTGAGGATCTGCGCAGAGGTGATTTCCTGGGCACCGTCGTCGGTGATCAGGTCCTTGAGCACCATCTCGGCCAGGGCCACATCCACCGGCTGCCGGTTCAGGCTGGCGAACGCCGTGACGCGGATGAGGGCTCCCTCAAGTTCGCGGATGTTGCTGGAAATCTTGGAGGCGATGTATTCGAGCGCATCGTCCGGCGCGGAAAGGCCCTCGCTGAGGGCCTTCTTCCGGAGGATCGCAATGCGGGTCTCCAGTTCGGGCGGCTGGATGTCGGTCAGCAGGCCCCATTCGAAGCGCGACTTCATCCGGTCCTCGAAGCCGGCGAGCAGTTTCGGCGGCTGGTCCGAGGTGATGACCACCTGCTTGTTGTTGTTGTGCAGGGCGTTGAACGTGTGGAAGAACTCCTCCAGCGTCCGGTCCTTGCCGGCCAGGAACTGGATGTCGTCGATCAGCAGCACATCCACGTTGCGGTACGTGGTCTTGAAGCTGGTGCCTTCATCGTCGCGGATGGAGTTGATGAAGTCGTTGGTGAATTCCTCGGAATTGACGTAGCGGACCCGGATCCCGCTGTAGAGCCGGCGCGCATAGTGGCCGATCGCGTGAAGCAGGTGGGTCTTGCCGAGTCCGGAGTCCCCGTAGATGAACAGCGGGTTGTAGGCCTTCGCCGGCGCCTCGGCTACTGCCACGGCGGCTGCGTGGGCGAACCGGTTGGAGGAACCGATCACGAAGGTGTCGAAAACGTACTTCGGATTAAGCCGGCCGAATTCATGCGAGGTGCTCGGCAGCATCGGCTGCGGCTTCAACTCCACGGTCGGGTCGGCGGCCAGGGAAAGTTCGACGGCGGGTTCGGGTTCTGTGTGCAGCGGCACCAGATCCGTGTCGACGTCGATCGCGCAGCGGATTTCGTCGGAAAACACGCTGCGGAGCGCGTCGTCGAGGGCTTCCTTGACCTGGGTCTGCAGCACTTCGCGGGTGAGCTCATTCGGAACTGCCACCAGCAGGGTGGAACCGATGAGCCCCTGCGCCTGGGCGAGGATGACGAAGCCGCGCTGCCGGGGAGAGACACGGTGGTCGTTCTCCAGGAGGCTCACTACCCGCCGCCAGGAACTTCCGACAGTGTTGGCTTGGTTGGCTTCGTCTACTGTCATCAATCAGTTCCTCAAACTTGCTGGCCTGCATTACGTGCATCCACGCGGTCCGGAGCTGTCCACCGGCCGGCTCAATCCACAGGGTTATGCACAGTCCGTGGATAAGGGGTTACTGAGACACTGTAGGGGATGAAAACGCCAGAAGATAGCTGGGTTCAGTCCTGTGGATAATTACACCGTTGTGGTTCTGAAATGGGGCGCGTGACGCACTTCATCCACAGGCTGCGGGAGCAGTTAGCCACAGCTGGGGATAGCGTGCGGAGCGGTCCCCGGTTTGACTCGGGAGGTTGGCAAGCCCTAACGTTGTGAAGTCCCATGTGTACGCTTTTCGCCTCATCTGCATCTTTCCTGACGCCCCGCGTCGTGTGAGATACGAGGGAAGCGGCACATACCAAAACTTAGCGTCGGCCAGTTCTTCCCCTTGATCGGGTGGGCGCACCTTTGATCCACTGGAGTAACTAACGTGAGCAAGCGGACTTTTCAGCCGAATAACCGCCGTCGAGCCAAGAAGCACGGCTTCCGCCTTCGTATGCGTACCCGTGCCGGCCGTGCCATCCTGGCAGCCCGTCGTGGCAAGGGCCGCACCGAACTGTCGGCCTAAATAACTGACTCGTCGGTCCATATCCCTGTGCGAGTTGAACGGTGCTAGCCACCAGGAACCGTCTGCGGACATCAACCGATTTTTCAACAACTGTACGTTCCGGTGTCCGCAATGGACGCCGGAACGTAGTGTTATATGCGGCAGCTCTCGCTGCCGATGAACCAAGCCGGATCGGATTCATCGTTTCCAAGAGTGTCGGGAACGCTGTTGTCAGGAACCTCGTTAAGAGGAGACTGAGAGAAGCCGGTGCATTGTCGTTGCAGAAATACGGCAGCGGGTTCGCCATTGTGGTCCGGGCCCTGCCCGCCGCAGCGGGAGCCAGCTGGGACCAGCTGCTTGCCGACTATGACGCCGCTTTGGAGACGACCATGAAAAGGCTGGGCAACCGCCTTTCGCAGGCTGCTTCACCAGGTTCTAACGAGACGACACAGGAAGGGACCCCGCGTGCGTAACTCAACTGCCGCCGTCGTCCCTCCTGCAAGATCCGCAGCAGCATGGTTGGGCCGGGCAGTCTGGAACCTGCCCCGCGATGTCCTCATCCTGTTGCTCCTGGCGTACCGCAAGGTGATCTCACCGCTGTACGGCCAGGTTTGCCGTTTTTTCCCCAGCTGTTCGGCCTATGCCCTTGAAGCGATCACCGTCCACGGCGCGGTGAAAGGAAGCTGGCTCGCTGCGAGGCGCCTGTTGCGCTGCCATCCATGGAATGCCGGTGGTGTGGACCATGTCCCCGCCGGGCATCGGGAATGGCCCGCGGGCCGCACCCCCACAATTGTTGTGCTGAACAATCCGGACATATACCTGGCTGCTCAGCCTGATGGAGAAGGCCGCACTGCGGCCTGACGAATAGGGAATCGTATGGACATCTTTGGAACAATCTTGGCCCCGTTCAAATGGCTGGTCTCAGCCATCATGGTCGGCTTCCATGACGGACTCAGCGCCATTGGCATGCCGGCGGCCAGCGGCTGGACCTGGACCCTGGCCATCATCGGGCTGGTGCTGGTCATCCGCGCCGCCCTGATTCCCGTCTTCGTCAAGCAGATCAAGGCCCAGCGCGGGATGCAGCTCCTGCAGCCGGACCTGAAGAAAATGCAGGACAAGTACAAGGGCAAGACGGACCAGCTCTCCCGCCAGGCCATGGCGCAGGAACAGATGGCGCTGTACAAGAAGCACGGCACCAACCCGTTCTCCGCCTGCCTGCCCATGCTGATCCAGATGCCCTTCTTCTTTGCGCTCTTCCAGGTGCTCTCCGGCATCAGTTCGGCTAAGGCGGGCGGCCAGGGCATCGGCGCCATGAGCCCGGAACAGGTCAAGCAGTTCGACGAATCCACCATCTTCGGTGCCCCGCTCTCCGCCTCCCTGCTCCACGGCGGCGGCGGGAACCAGATGTCGGTGTGGATCCTCTCCATCGTGATGATCCTGGCCATGACGGCCTCGCAGTTCATCACGCAGAAGCAGATCATGGCCAAGAACATGTCCGAAGAGGCCCTGGCCAGCCCGTTCATGCGCCAGCAGAAAATGATGCTCTACATCCTGCCGGTCGTCTTCGGTGTGGGCGGTATTAACTTCCCCATCGGCGTCCTGATCTACTGGACCACCACCAACCTGTGGACCATGGGACAGCAGTTCTTCGTGATCCGCCGGATGCCTACGCCGGGATCGCCGGCGGCCAAGGCTCTCGCCGAGCGCCGGGCAGCCAAGGGCCTGCCCGCCCTGCCCCTTTTGGGCGGCAAGAAGGTCGACGCCGAGGCCGAAGCCTCCGCCGCGGCCGCCGTCGAAGCCAAGACCCAGCGCGTCCAGCCGCAACGCAAGAACAGGAAGAGGAAGTAATGTCCGCCG
Source organism: Arthrobacter sp. 05T45 (assembly GCF_056395875.1). NCBI lineage: Bacteria > Bacillati > Actinomycetota > Actinomycetes > Micrococcales > Micrococcaceae > Arthrobacter > Arthrobacter sp. 05T45. The sequence continues at coordinate 75,294 of NZ_JBFTKI010000008.1, forward strand.
AGAGCACCGAACACGCTATTTCCGCCGAGTTTGACGAGGACCGGGACGACGCCCAGAGCGCGGCCGACGACTCGTCACAGGGTGCGGACGCCGGCACCGGCAAGAGTGTTTCCGCCAGCCGCCTCGAAGAAGAAGGCGACGTCGCTGCGGACTACCTCGAGGAACTGCTGGATATCGCGGACATTGATGGCGACATCGACATCGAGGTCCGCAACGGCCGCACCTACATCTCGATCGTCGCCGAAGAGGAAGCCGCCGGGCTGGACAGCCTGGTGGGCCGTGACGGCGAAGTCCTTGAGGCCCTCCAGGAGCTCACGCGGCTCGCGGTCCTCTCCGCGACGGAGAACCGCTCCCGCCTGGTGCTGGATATCAACGGCTACCGTGCCGAGCGCGCCGGCGACCTGCAGAAGATCGCTGAAGACGCCGTCGCCGCTGTGAAGGATTCCGGTGAGGCAGTTGCCCTGGCTCCGATGAGCGCCTACGAACGCAAGATCGTGCATGACGCCGTCGCTGATTTGGGACTCGTGAGCGAGTCCGAAGGCGAAGGCGCCGACCGGCACATCGTTGTCTCCGCAGACTGAACCGTTGACTAGCTTGATGGTTGAAATTACCGCGCCGGAACTCAAGGCAGCAGAGTCCATCTTCGGCGACCGCCTGGAACTGGCGAAACGCTACGTCGAGCACCTGGCGACATCCGGGACCGAGCGGGGCCTGATCGGGCCCCGTGAGGTGCCGCGGCTTTGGAGCCGGCACGTGCTTAACTGCGCCGTCATTGAGAGCCAGATTGCCCACGGAAGCCATGTCGCCGACGTCGGCAGCGGCGCCGGCCTGCCTGGCCTGTGCCTGGCCATTGCGCGGCCGGATCTGGAACTGACGCTGATCGAACCACTGGAGCGCCGCGTCATCTGGCTCCAGGAGGTGGTGGATGATCTTGGCCTCCAGAACGTCACGATCATGCGCACCCGCGCGGAACTCGCAGTGGGACTCGTGAACGCCGACGTCGTGACTGCCCGCGCCGTATCCGCGCTGTCCAATCTCGCCGGGCTGACCATTCCGCTCCTGGCCGGCAAGGGAGAAGTCGTCGCCATCAAGGGACGCAGCGCCGGCGAGGAAATCGAAAAGGCCGCCAAGGTTATCCGCAAACTGGGCGGCATTCAGACGTCCGTGGTGGTGGTGGGTGAAGACCTGCTTGAGGAACCCACCACCGTTGTGCGAATCGTAGTGAACAAGCCTCAAAAGATTACCTAGCACCGGCCCCGGTGCCCGGGGAGTCTGAGGGGAAGAGGTTAGGCTAGTAACCGGCAGTAAGAGCCGAATGAGAGTGAGCGTGTCATAGTGAGCAGTAGCGAAGCCTCCACACAACGGATCCCGCCGTTTGTGTCCCTGGGGTCCGCACGGGCGTTTACGGCTCCTGCAGTAGCTTTTGACTACTCCGGAAATCACACGGCTTCGGTTGCGAAGACGACCGGGATGGCCGGTGTTTCACGTGAAACATCCCTTCCGCACACGGGGAACGTGCTGGATTCCATCGACGATTCCAGTCCCATCGCCCGCGAACTCGCACACGAAAACAAGCGCCGCGAGCGGTTGCTCGGCCGGCAGCTCCCCAAACCGGAGAAAACCCGGATCTTCACCGTTTCCAACCAGAAGGGCGGCGTCGGCAAGACCACGACGACCGTGAACATCGCCGCCGCGCTGGCGGCCGCTGGCCTGAACGTGCTCGTCATCGACATCGATCCGCAGGGCAACGCCTCCACCGCCCTGGGAATCGAGCACCACGCCGATGTCGACAGCATCTACGATGTGCTGATCAATGATGTCCCGCTGAAGGACGTCGTGGCCCCGTGCCCCGACATCGACAACCTGATCTGTGCGCCCGCCACCATCCACCTTGCCGGTGCCGAAATTGAACTCGTCAGCCTGGTGGCCCGCGAGCAGCGGCTGCGCCGCGCAATCGATGTGTACTCCAAGGAGCGCGCCAAGAATGGCGAGGAGCGGCTGGACTACATCTTCATCGACTGCCCGCCGAGCCTCGGGCTCCTGACGGTCAATGCGTTCTGTGCGGCCGGCGAAGTCCTCATCCCGATCCAGTGCGAGTACTACGCCCTCGAAGGCCTCAGCCAGCTCCTGAAGAACATCGAGATGATCCAGAAGCACCTGAACGCTGATCTGGTTGTTTCCACTATTCTGCTGACCATGTATGACGGCCGCACCAACCTCGCCGCCCAGGTGGCAGCCGAGGTCCGGGAACACTTCCCGAAGCAGGTGCTCGGCGCTGTGGTGCCGAGGTCGGTCCGTATTTCCGAGGCGCCGAGCTACCAGCAAACTGTCATGACGTATGATCCTTCTTCCAGCGGTGCCCTGTCCTACCTGGAAGCCGCCGCGGAAATCGCGGAACGTTAGAATCTTTCAAGAATTGCACTAACCAGAGCCAGGTGAATCCCGGCTCTTCCACTGGAGGGATTTATCCATGAGCGATAAGCGACGCGGCCTCGGCCGTGGACTTGGCGCACTCATTCCAAGTTCCGCCGCGGCTAATGCCTCCGGAAACGGTGCTGCCCCGTCCCGGCCCGTGGACCTCTTCTTCCCTGAAGCCCGAAAAAAGACCTCCGACGCCGAGACGCTCGCGGACACCAAGGCCGCGCTGGCCAAGGAGCCGGAGTCCACACCTGTCAAGGCCGACGATTCCGCTGATCTCACGGTTGACACCACTGAAGCAACCAGCGCTGCTGCCGGAGCCGACGTTGCTGCCGACAAAGCCGACGCAGCTGCCGCCGCCGTGACCAAGAAAACCCCCGCCCGAAAGTCGGCTGCCTCCAAGCCGGCGACCGCTGCTGCCAAGGCGGCCGCATCCGACGCCGGCGAACAGCTGACGTTTGACTCCACGCCCGAGCACGGTGACGAGGGAACTGTTGACCTCGTAGAGGTGCCCGGCGTCAGATTTGCCGAAATCCCGGTCACGGACATCCATCCCAACCGCAAGCAGCCCCGCTCGGTCTTCGATGAGGATGACATGGCGGAGCTGGTGCACTCTGTGCGGGAAATTGGCGTCCTCCAGCCAATTGTGGTCCGTACCTCAACCGAAGAGGGTGTCGAACCCTATGAGCTCGTCATGGGTGAGCGACGGTGGCGTGCAGTACAGGCCGCAGGCCTGGAAACTATCCCCGCGATTGTCCGTGACACCACCGATGACGACCTGCTTCGCGACGCGCTGCTGGAGAACCTGCATCGCAGCCAGCTGAATCCGCTCGAAGAGGCGGCGGCCTACCAGCAGCTACTCGAGGACTTCGGCACCACGCACGAGCAGCTGGCGGACCGGATCGGACGTTCGCGTCCCCAGGTTTCCAACACCCTGCGCCTGCTGAAGCTGCCCCCGCTGGTGCAGCGCCGGGTTGCGGCAAATGTCATCTCCGCAGGGCACGCCCGCGCACTCCTGGCACTTCCTGACGCCGCGGCCATGGAACGCCTGGCGCAGAAGATTGTTTCAGAAGGCATGTCGGTCCGGGCGACCGAAGAAGCTGTGACCCTGTATCAGAGCCCCGCCTCGCCGGCCAAGAACAACATCCCGCGGGCCGGAGCCCGCCACGAACGACTGGATTACCTGGCGTCATCGCTGTCTGACCGCCTTGATACTAACGTCAAGATTTCGCTTGGTGCCCGCAAGGGTCGTGTCAGCATTGAGTTCGCCAGCGTCGAGGACCTGAACCGCATCATGGACGTCCTCACGCCGGGAGCGCCTAGCTAGGTCGCGACTCGCTGAGTTCTCCGGGAGGGTCTGTTTCACGTGAAACAGACCCTCCCTTCTTTGTCTCTACCGATGCTGCCGGTGCCGGCGGATTCGGTGGAGCCGAGTTCGGCGCTGCCGTGTTCGCCCACTGCCGGAGAGTTGCGGGGGGTGCCTCTATGGTTTCGTCAAGCCGCTGGGGTTTAGCCGTGGTTCGTAGAGAGTGCCGTCGCGCAACATGGCGTAGAGGGTGTCGGAACGGCGGCGGGCGAGGGCGATGAGGGCTTGGTTGTGGCGTTGGCCTTCGGTTCGTTTGCGGTCGTAGTAGGCCCTGGATGGCGGGTCCATCAGTGCGGCGAAGGCGGAGAGGAACAGGGCTCGCTTGAGGATCTTGTTTCCTTTCCGCGATGGGTGGTCGCCGCGGATGGATGTCCCGGATCTCCAGGTCACTGGGGCGAGGCCTGCGTAGGAGGCCAGGTGTCCTGCGGATGCGAAGTCTTTGCCGACTATCTCGGTGAGTATCCGTGCTGCGGTCCTGACGCCGACCGCCGGGAGTGACGTCAGGACCGGGTAAAGAGGGTGGGCCTCCACGAGGGCCTCGACCCGGGTGAAGACGGTGTCCCGGGACTCGCGGATGTCGGCGAGCATCCGGGCCAGTTGGGGCAGCACGATCGTGGCCGCGTTCGTCCCCACGACAGTGACTGTTTGCTGGCCGAGCGCGTCGATGATTTCGCCGGCAAGGCGTTCGCCCATCCGGGGTGCACGCTTTTTGAGCCGGTTTCCGATCCTGCGCCGACCTGCATGGCGCAAGGCTTCTGGGGTTGGCCAGGTCCGCAGCAGGTCCGACACTGCCGGGTGGTCCAGGTGCGGGCCAAGGACACGCTCCAGGGCAGGGTGGATCTGGGTCAGCAGGCCTCGGATCCTGTTCGATGTTGCGGTGGCCTGTTTGGCCAAGTCGTCGTCGAAGCCGCAGAGCATGGTCAGTTCGGCGAGCTGTTCATCGGCGATCTGGATGGAGCGCAGTGTGTGGGGCATGGTCCGGGCCGCTTCGGCGATGATGAACGCGTCCCGGGCGTCGGTTTTCGCTTCGCCCGGGTGCAGGTCCGCGATCCGGCGCATCGCCAGCCCGGGCAGGTATCCGACGGTGACACGGGCGGCCTGGGCAACCGCGACGGGGAGTGCACCGATGGTCGCGGGCTGGTCAACGACCAGCAGAATGTGGCCGTGTTTGCCCAGAGAAGTCAGTATTTCGCGGAGCCGGGCCTCGTCGTTGGGCAAAGCCTTGTCGAAGAGCTTCATCCCCGTCCGGTCCACTGCAACGGCGTGGTGCTCGCCGTTGCCGACGTCCAGGCCGATGAAGACATCAATGCTTTCGTGGTTTCCGATCACCTGTACCTCCCCGTCACAGCAGCTGATACCTGTGCTGGACTGTCCGCGGTGTCCGAGCCCGGCATCCACGTTACGCACGACGATCCCAAACTGTCCTGCCTCTATTAGCGGTCTCTCCGGCACCTACCGGACCCCGGTGACAACACCCCCCGGATCATTGACGACTGGGGGCGGCAATCATGCCGGGGCCGGCAGGCCAGCACACCCTCATCCTGCAACAGGAACGGGCTACGAAAAAGCTAACGGGGCGGCACCGGTGGCGCCGACTAGTTCCGGCGGCTCTCTCGCTTCCGTCCTGGCCCGGGCTCTCGCGGGTTGCGGCCGTGGGTGGGGGGCCGACGCAGTGCCGTGGTCTTTCTGTGGAAATCGTCAGCATCGCGGCCCTGCTTGGGCGAGACCGAGGGACACGTGCGGAACGACGGGTTGGTGCTGGGCAGGCGGGTGTCCCTGACTGGGGCGGAGCTTCCTGAGCGTGGAGTCCGATGCGTTTCCGGTGGCCGTACCGTCCACTCTGTTGCGTTCCGTGGGTGGAGCTTCTGATCGCATGGAACGGCCACACCGTGCATAAATGGCAGCTGCACAGTTCTCGTTGTTGCGGAAGGGCCCCCTCTCTGCCGGTGCCGCTGCGATCGCGCTAGTCAGCAACAGCCATCTTCGCCGCCTTCCAGAGCTCACTGACCATCTGGGCTGGAGTGGTCCGTCAATGTTTCACGTGAAACGGGGCCGCGAATCTGCGCCTTGCCCCATCGAACGCCAGGCAGGCTGGGCACCTATGTGAGGAGACAAAAGGGCAGATGAATCCGGCCAGCGGTTGGAGACCGCTGCGCAGTCGTCAATCCGGCAGCCGGACCACATCCCTGCCCATGCGAGTCCGCCTGCGGATTGGCGATCCGGCTCGGCCATTGCGCCGTAGGTGGTCAGCGCAATGCCGGTGGACTGGGGTGCCGACCAGTCGTTTGACCAAGGGTCCATCGTCTGCGTCATGATGGTTCGGCTTCCCCTTGCAAGGAATCGACCCACAGCTATGGCCCACTTTTGCCTGTCGGCCGGGCCGGCCGCGGGTGCGCCATGCGACCACATTGGTCCATGCCGGTGCGAAGCAGGAGAAGCGGCTCACTACGGCGCGGCTGCTGCTTGGCGGCGGAGCAAGCTCGCCGCAGCCACAGACGAACCTCGGAGCGACTGTTGTACCGTTCCCAGTCTCTGCGGGATCACCTGCTCCTGGGCGCCTCTGAAAGCGTCATATGGCGCCGCTACTGCGTTGTATGCCCGCGTGGTTGGCTGAACGAAGGCTAAGCAGGCTGCAGGGCATCCGAAGCCTTGCACGCCTCGGGATGCTCTAATACGGCACTGTCCGGTCCTGGCGGAGGCCGGCGGCACTCTCTCGCTGCTTACGATCACGGGTCGTGGGGGCAGCTTCCGTGAACGAAAATTGAAGTGGGTTGAACCGTGGGTTCGCGCGCGGGCCGGCAGGTTGGTCTGCTTGCTGCTTCGTCGGGTTCGGGCCATGGCTTTGTAGGAACGTTCCGGTGGTTACGGTAGAAATTGGCGCCGGACACGCGCCTCGAAAAGCGAACCTCAACAGAGGTCTCGATGTGGGCGTGGACGAAGATCGGGACAAAGTCGACGGCGCAGACCTGGACGCCGACCTTGGCGCGGGAACGGATGCGGGCCGTGATGCGGACGGTGATCTGGCGTCGGCGCCACAGGAAGCATGTAGTCTCGATCGCATTGTTGAAGACCTCTTGTGGGAGTCTGATCGCGAAAGCTGACCGGAACTGCCTCGCTTTGCGGATGTCTGCGTCCTTCGACTCCCCCGCTAACTTGCCGCTCACCCCTTCGCCGGCTTGCACCCACGTCCCCGATTCCGCATTCGGTACATGATTGTGCCTGTCAGTTTGCCGGGACCCGGGCAAAGGGAACCGGGGCCCTGACACGCATCCTCCCCACCCAGGTAGCCGGGTGCCATGACCGCCAACGTTCTGCTGCAGTCCCATCGCCGCATCCAGCTGTAACCATGCGCCATGGGGCATGCCGGCGTGCCAGGCATGCCTGATCTCCTTGGGGCCCCGGCGGGCGTGCTGTTCCTGCCGCATTTTTCAGCTTCCTCCGGTGAGCCCGACGCCTTATCCAATAGCCGAGATGGCACTCTGGGGGTCTATTCCGGCACTCCGGACACGGCTCCCCTCATCCGGAACAGCACACCGGACGCCTCGCGGGCCCCCCACACTGTGCCGCTGCTGACGCACCTGCCGGCTTGCCAGTACCCGCTTGATGAGAGTGCAGTGCAGATCCTGTACTGCTGCACACCGGCTGATCCTGCTGCAGAGTGTTGGAAGGAGTCTTCCGGTAGGAGCTCAGGCCGCGCGACGCACCCGCGAGAAGGGAAGCGGAGGCCATGTGAAGTAGGGCCGGGGTCGTGCCGACTGATCCCAGACGCCGACCGCGCCTTCCTGTGGATTCGGCCTGGCTGGAACTGTCGGGATGGCTCTTGTGTGGGCATCCAACCGCCATCATAGGGAAGCAGCCGAGCTGCTGCATGTTCCAACTACACGGCTACCCGCGCCGGGTCCGCTCCCCCGGACCAGTGTGTTTCGGGCGGCCAGGTTCGTCGCCCCGGGCACCAGGGCGCAGTTGCCTGCAGGATCCAATCCGCTGATCGCACCGGACCCGTAAGTTGGTGCGGCAACCGGAGGGATTCAAACCGCAAAGAAGGAAGGTCTGCATCCGGACCAATCTGATTGGGTTCGGGACTCGTGCTTGCGCGTGTCACCTGTGCGGGCTCGACCGGCCCGACCGCTTTTGCAGTCCGGTGCCTCCCTCATCCAAATCCCCGGGTCGACTGGCAATGCTTCAGTCGGGACACGTCCAGGGCCGTCTCAATGCAAACAACGCATGGCAAAAACACGGTCGACGAGCCTCTTCGTGTCTGCATCGGCCAACGGACACGGCGGTTCCGCGAGGACCGGAGTGGAAAGATGATCAACCGGACAGACCCAGCGAGTGCGTGAGGCCCGCCAAGGTCTCCGAGCTCAGAGCATGTGAGCTGCCCGGCAAAGCCCACGATTCAGCGGGTGCCGTCGTCGCATCTTGGCCCGGCAAAACGATCCCCTGGACGTGGGGCGGGAGGGTTCCTTGGGACAGTGGCTCCGCTCCCCTGGTCTTCTTGAAGTCCGCCTTGCGCTGTGGAACAAGCTGGCTTCGGCCGGCGCGACGGGCGATGCAATGACACGTCGGCGGTCCCGGCGCTCGACGAGTTTTGGTTCGACCCACGTGGATTTGCAGCTCCCGGCCGCCCTGGGATGACACGTCCGGAGGGTACTTCACCGCAGGTCAAAGCTGCATCCAGGTGAGGTTCGCGGGGCCGCTCCCGGCCCGAGTTTTAGCCAGCGGCCGGTCGATGGCGCGGTGGATAGGGCGGTGGATATTGCTGTGGATAACTTTGTGGATTAGTGACTGACTGCAGCCCGCTCGGGACGCCAGATTCTTGTACGAGCTGCTGCCGTGACAACTGCCACGAAGCTCCTTTAAGGGCCCACTGTCCGTTTCACGTGAAACATGATTATGGTGTGCAGCGACGATGGTCGAAGCATTCGCGAAGATGTACTAAATCGCCGTTCAACGGTTAATTTTTCGGGGATATTCGCTCGAACACCTGATTGCGAGCCGGAGTTCCTCATTGGGGTCCAGGACATATCCCCGGCACGGTGGGTGGCTGGTCAGAGGACCAGTGCCGGAGGGGCGACGGCGCTCGGCCGCTCACCAGGAAGGGCATGTGAATAATCTCTCAGCACCTGTGGATAACGGTGTGAATAACTTCTGTGGAGAAACTGGTGGATATCGAGTGAGCTCCGGATCATATAGCCGCTGGACAGACCGGAAATGCTTGGGTGTCGGCCACCGCCGACCTCCGCTTGGTACCCAGGTCGGCGGTCGTGATGGCTCGTGGATTGACGGTCGGAAGGCCTGCACCGGTCACTATGAGAGTGGGGAATTGCGGACAGACGCCGAGGGCTCGAAGGACATCCATAGCGGGCAGCGGCGGTTGCGGCGCCTGCCGGGGCGGGGGCAGGTTCGCGGCTGGACCTGGGTGTCCTTGGTCTTGCCGCCATGGAATCGAACCTGCTGCGCCGCGACTGTCAGGGCACAGACACCAACCTTCATGAGAACAAGACTTCATGAGAGCAGGCGTGCGATCTTCTTGTCCCGCGAATGCCGAATTGGCCCTACTCGGGGACACAAGAGCCGGCCCAATCCGGTCCCCTCTAGAGCAAAATGGGGCGACCAGCTGCTGACGGCACAGGAGTTTGGGCAAGCTTAATGCAGCTTGAGTGGAGCCTGAGATCGAACCGGGCCGGGGCGGAGACAGTGGGCATTGATCAACGGAGACAATATCATGGCGCGAGCTGAACGGAGATGGTGTTTGGGGAACCGATCAGCCCACGAACTCTGAACAGGCAGTGCACGATTGACTTTGCCGCCGCCGGATGAGCCCTGGACAGGAACCTTGGTGAAGCGGAGCAGCGACTCGTACAGGGGCGTAGGACGCGGACCGGAGGCTGCGACGGTCCAATTGTCGGGACGAGCCATGGATTGGACAAAATGTCGGACCTAACCGTCAGAATCGCCTCCGAGCCGGGCCCTGTGTTTGGTCGGGTGCCCTATGGAATGCAGGACCGGTTCCGTGCGTCCCACGCCGCGCAGGGTGCGGGAACTGCGCCGGCCGTAACGGCGGCGGGGCGTGTTCATTCGATGACTGACTGCCGCAGCGATCCGAAATTGATCATCGGTTCGCTTTCAAATCAAACAACATAGGCCCATGGTCGTAGGCGGGCGGCCGAGAACGCCCATGAACACTCTGCCCCAAGCTCCGGCGGCTGAGCACAGGCAAGTCCCCTCGCCGGTTCCGGGGCGCACTGCACGCCGCTTCAAAGGCACCCACGTTCGCCTTTCCCCACACACGGCGGGTCACAGAGGCCTGAAGGCTGGCGGCCGTTCCCCCGTCGGTGGCTACGGACGGGAATCTTGGGTCTGCTTCGCCGCAGACTGTTTCTGGTCCGCCGACATGTTTCACGTGAAACTAGGCGGTCTGGAGATGTTGGGACGGGATCGGATCCGGTGAACCGTACGAAATCCGGTCTGTTGTGCGGAATTTGGGTCGGAGCCGGCGGTGCTGGAGCGAGCGTTAGGGCGAGGAACGATGGCGTTCACGGGCGCAGGCCAACGTCCCTGGGGCCGCTCGGCCAAGGTTGGGCCAGGCCTTTCCAGCAGGGAGGCGCAGACCATCAAGCGCATCTTTGCGTCCCACCGACCTTTTTTCCTGCGGAAATGGGCACGCTGAATTGGTAACCGCAGAGGATTATCGAAGAGTTAACTATTACTTCGCTCCAAGTTGCGATTTATGGATTGCGACTAGGGGTGTTTCACGTGAAACATCGGCGCGGGGGGGTGGGCGGAAGTAGTCGGCACTCTCGCGACGTGCACACCCGTTTCACGTGAAACATGGGTAGCGTGGAGGTGGGCCGGACAATTCGGCAGCTGCGACGTACACACCTGTTTCACGTGAAACAGGGTCCGAACCGGGCGGCCGGTGGCTACGGCCGGTCGTGACTGGCCGGCATTGATCGCCGTTCTTGGAAAACGGGGCGAATGTGTGTGTTAGAGACATTCGATCGCAGTCCTGGTCACCCGCCGACTAGTCTACTATTTTGCCGCGGACCCGGGTGACCCCCAACTCTCCCCGGACCCGTGGCGGACGTGCAGGAGCAGTCATGGCGTGTTGCGCTGGCAGGAGGGCCCTGGCCCTGCCCGAACTCGGGGCGGCAGCGGAGTGCGGCGCCGCCTTAACGGCAGTATCGGCGGAAGCCTTCCCGTCAGAAAACCACGAACCTAGTATAAGTGAGACCTCTACCGTAGACTCCCCCGCGGCGGGCCGCGAGTGTTGGAGTGCATTTCGAGTCCGGACTCATCCGAAAGCCGTCCCAAACTTCATGACCCTGGAAGTTGGATGTTTCACGTGAAACACGTCCATTACGCGACATGGCGCATGGTGCTTCGGTGGAATTTGGGCAACCAACCCTCGGCATAAACGCAGTCAACGCAAATCGACTGTGATGTTCTAATGGGAACCCGCTGTGTCTACGCACAGGTTCACATCGCGCACCGAACTGATAAGTGGGGGTGCAGCGGTCATCATGTTTCACGTGAAACAAGAGGGTGGCGTCCCCTAAGCAACGGCCAAACACCTTCCGTGACTGTCAGCACGAATAGCAGTTCGCCGGCCGAGGGATAGCCCATTTCACAAGACGGCGGCGCCCAGGGGAATTGTGAGCCAGCAGACCAAAAAACCAATCCGATAGACAGCCACCCAAGGTTGCAAAACCGTTCATGGCAGATTTAGGGGCTGTCCCTACTCCCCGATCGTGGGCCGTGGAGCACAACAAAAAAATGGCCCCCGCCAGAAGCGGGGGCCACTTTCGGTCAGCCTAGGACAGGACGTCCGCAAATTCCTTCTCGAAGAACTGCTTGGGCCGGGCGCCGATCACGGTGCCCTTGACCTCGCCGCCCTGGAACAGGTACACGGCAGGGATGGAGGTGATGCCGTACTCGGCAGCGATGGCCGGGTTGTCGTCAACGTTCACCTTGACCACATCAACCTTCTCGCCGTACTCGACCGAAATCTCGTCAAGAATCGGACCGAGCTTGCGGCAGGGGCCGCACCATTCGGCCCAGAAATCGACAATGACGGGCTTCTCGGAGGCCAGTACATCAGTGCTGAAGCTGGCGTCCGTTACGTCTTTTGCGTTGCTCATAACCTTTGTCTCTCTTCCGTTGGTTGCTGCGCGCCGGTTAGGCGTGGAAATCTGCGAGGTAGTGCTCGACGTCGAGGGCGGCCACGCACCCGGAACCGGAGGCTGTGATGGCCTGGCGGTAGGTCGGATCAATGACGTCACCGGCAGCGAAGACGCCCTGGACGCTGGTCTTCGAGGTGCGGCCGTCCACGGCGATGGTTCCCTCTGCGGTCAGCTCGAGTTTGCCCTTGACCAGATCGGTGCGGGGATCGTTGCCGATTGCCACGAATACTCCGGTTACGGCCAGTTCGGATTCCGTGCCGTCCACCAGGTTCTTCAACCGCAATGCGGTGACTTTGTCCTGTCCCAACACGTCTTCCACACCGGTGTTCCACACAAAGTTGATCTTCTCGTGGGCCAAGGCGCGGTCAGCCATGATCTTTGAAGCGCGGAGGGCATCGCGGCGGTGGACCACCGTGACGGACTTGGCGAACTTGGTGAGGAACAGGGCCTCTTCCATGGCGGAGTCGCCGCCGCCAATGACGGCAATGTCTTGATCCTTGAAGAAGAAACCGTCGCAGGTTGCACACCAGCTCACACCGTGGCCCGAAAGCCTCTTCTCGTTCGGCAAGCCGAGCTCGCGGTAGGCCGAACCGGTGGAAAGAATGATGGAACGGGCCTTGAAGGTCTCCCCCGTACCGATGGTGACGGTCTTGACGTCGCCGTCGAGGTCCAAATCGGTGACGTCCTCAAACTGGATCTCCGTGCCGAAACGGGCGGCCTGCTTCTCGAAGTTCTCCATCAGGTCCGGGCCCATGATGCCGTCGGGGAACCCTGGGTAGTTCTCCACGTCCGTAGTGTTCATCAGTTCGCCGCCGGCCGTAACCGAGCCTGCCAGGAGCAGCGGCTTCAGGTTCGCGCGCGCCGTGTACACCGCTGCGGTGTAGCCCGCCGGGCCGGAGCCGACGATGATGACATCACGTACTTCGGAGGCAGTGTTTTCTGCGTTGCTCACTGAACGGTGAACCTCTTCCTTTGTCGATGCGCCCGCCTCGATGGCCGGCCACATGGCACAACTATTGCCGGGCATTGAATATTCCGGCCGAAATGGGCGTCACGGAGCAACACCACTACTCAGGGTACCGGTTTGCCGGGGCCGGGGCCGGAGACGGCCCAGGATTACCGGCCATCCGGCGGGCGTGGCCTCCGCTGCACGACAGCCGCCTTAGGGCGCAGCGGCAGCCTTAGAGCGCAGCCGCAGCCTTACAGCGCAGCCGCCGCCTTTGGGCGCAGCGGCAGCCGCGCAGGGCCGTTACTGGACTTTGATTTCGGCCAAGCGCAGGCCGTACCCATAGCGGGTCTTGGGTGCGGCCAGCTTCGGAAGCTTCTTGATGGACACGATCACGTACTGCGCCGTGACGGGTTCAGACAGCGGCATGGTCAGGTCCGGTGACGTAAAGCTGTTGCTGCCAATCTGCTTTGCACCGTCCAGGGTCGGCTTGTCATTGGTGAAGACGCTGATGTTGCCACCGGAGGCCCCCAACTGGCTCAGAGTGACGGAGGAGACCTTGGAAGGGTCCTTCAGCTTGACCACGAGCGGAACTTCGGAGGCGAGTCCGCCCCAGTCGTCCGTCGCGAATTCCATGTCTGACCAGAAGCTCGCGCCGTTCCCGTCAAAAGTCTTGACGAGGTCGGAGTCGTAATTTCCGGCGAAATCGAAGTTGCCGAGTCGCGTCACGTCTTCGATGACGGGCGGTCCGGCCGCCGGCGCCTCGGTGGCGGTCGACGACGGCTGCGCGGTGGACGGTTCCGGTGCGCTGGAGGAGGCGGAGGTTGCGGCGTTGGTCTGCGGGCTGCTCTTGAAGAGGCTGCCAAGGTTGGTGACCGCGAAGATCAGGCCGACCACCAGCACGGCAGCCAGGAGCCCGCCCACCAGCCAGCGCATGGAACGCGGCTCCCGGTTGGGCTCGTCCTCGTCTTCGTACTCGTACTCGTCCTCATCCTGGTCGACGGCGGCACGGGCGGAGGCGGGGAAGTTGCCCGGAGCCCGATCCGCCGAGTCGAAGCCGGCAGCAGCCACTCCGGCAGCCGCGGCTGCGCCGCCGTGGTGCTCTCCGCCGCGGTGATCGTCACCGGTGTAGTCGTCGTCGGACCACAAGGAAACTTTTGGTGCCGCGGCGGTTGCCGGCTGCTGCGCTGCCGCTTCGGCCTGGCGGGGCGCGCCGCCGTTCTGGACGGGCTGCGGCGCCGTTGAATGCGCCGCCGTCTCCTGCGGTGCGGTTGTGGGGGCCTTGGGTGCCCTGGCGGCCGCCGCGGCTGCTGCCGCGGCAGCAGGAGCGGAAGCGGGCCGCGACGGTACTCCCGCGGGGGGCGGTGCCGGAGAAGCCGGCGGCTGTGCGTTTGTGCCCTGGGCCTGGCCATAGTTGATGTACCCGGCGTCGACTTCCTCGTCGTCGTAAAGCCCGTCGTAGGTTTCGGGTTCGTGGGAGCGGGCCTGCCCAAAGATCTCGCTGCCCAGCGTGTCCGTGAAGAAGGGTTCGACGTACGGCGGGTTGGAAGAGACCACAAGATCCAGCAGATCCGCGGCCGAGGTGTGATTGGTGATCAGGTACGTGGTGGCGTCGCTGACGCCAAGATCGAGGATCTGCACGTTGCCGGGACGTTCGCCCGTGGCCACTTCACGGGCGCTCTGGGCCACCTGGTCGGCGTTGCCCGGGCCTGCGACGAGTATGCTCACGGGGCGGTTGAGCACCTGGTCCACACCGTCCAGCACCAGATCCTGGTCATGTGAGGTCAGTACGGTGGCAGTGACCTTGTAGCGGCCACCGAGTACTGATCCGACATCGATCGGGTGGGACACGGGCTCCTCCTAGACTGTCCGGGACCTGCCGACGTGGTCACTCCGAGAGCGACCGTGTGCCCTCCGGTAAGCCGGTTGACCGCTGGTCCGCAACTTCCCTTGTTAGTCTTCGATCCTAGCCGATGCTCTGTCCAGGCCGCGTGAGCACGGCAGTTCGAAACGGAGCCGGGATCATTTTTTCTTTTTCCCGCCAAACGGGAAGTAGGGGTTGTGGCCGGCCGGCCCCTGGTAGGTGCGGCGGCCCGGCAGGGGAACATCGCCCTTGCCCAAGCCGCCCTGCGCGGTGCTGGGGAGGTCTTCTGCCGGCAGGTAACCGCCCTCCGGGCCCGCGGGACGGCCGTAAGGGAACGAGTCCTCTTCTCTGATGTCGGGACCGGCACGGAACGACTCGGCGTCGAACTCGCCGGAAATTCGCGGAATCAGGCCCGTATCCACCGAGACGGTGGCCCGCTCCGGTGCCCTCCGGACCTCCGCCGCGCCGCCTGCCTGCGGCCCCGTGCCGGGCCCTGCGGCGGTGCTGCGCCGGAGCCGCCCAAGCAGCGGCTGCAGGAGGTCCTGCAGCTCGGTGACCCGGAAGAGCTTCAGCAGCAGGAAATAGGCGGCCAGCATGACGGGACCGACGACGACGATTGTCACCAGGGCGGCGGTCCGGTCGCTCCAGGCGTAGCCGTCCGGGTTGTAGCTGCCCAGCAGCCACAACGCCACAGCTCCGGCGAGGGCGGAACCCAGGGCCGCATACCCCATGCGGATGTAGGAGCTGGCGATGCGGGGCCCGTCGAGGTGGCCCAGGAGCCGGCGCAGGAAGGTCGCGCTGACGATCACGGAAAGGATGTTGCCGGCCGTGTAGAGGATCGCGATGGCGAAGATGATCTGATCGAACGGCAGGAACTGGATCGCGAACGCGGCCGACAGGTTGACCAGCGCCAGGACCAGCTGGATGAAGAACGGCGTCCGTGCGTCCTCATTGGCGTAGAACACCCGCGACATCATGAAGTTGGCGCTCATGAACGGGGTGCTGAGGGCCAGGATCGTGAGGGTTTGGGCCAGCATGACGCCGTCCAGGCGATTGTTGCCGGAGAAGAACATGCCCAGCGGTCCGGCCAGCGCGAAGAGCGCCAGCGCGCCGAAGACGGTTGCCACGGCCATGGTCCGCAGCCCGTGGGAGAGCGCGTTTCGCAGGGCGGCCCGGTCACCGTCCTGGGACGCCCGGGTCATCCGGTTGAACAGCACGGTGGCCAGGGACAGGGCAATGATGGAGTGCGGCAGCAGGTACAGCTGGCTGGCCACCTCCAGCACCGCGTTGCCCGGAATGAAGGCTGCCGCGGGATCCCCGGCCTGCTGGAGGCGGAGCCGTTCCGCGCCCGGGATCGTCGCGATGCGCATGACGTAAAGGAAGGCGAACTGCCCGACGGCGGCTGTCGCCAGGGTCCAGACGCTCAGCTTCGCGGCATGGCCCAGACCGACCCCGCGCCAGCCGAAGCGCGGCCGCAGCCCCAGCCGGAGCCTGAACACGGGGATGAGCAGCACGGCGGTCTGGGTGACGACGCCGATTGTGGAGAACCCGGCGACGAGGATGGTCTGGAACGGGCCCCAGTTGTCGATCGTGTGCGGGTTGGTGGCGTTGGACCCCATGATGCCGATGAACATGCCCAGCCCGGCGATCGCCACGACGTTGTTGATGATTGGCGCCCACATCGCGGGTCCAAAGGCCCCGTGGGCGTTGAGGACCTGGGTCAGCAGGGCGTACAGGCCGTAGAAGAAGATCTGCGGAAGGCACCAGAACGCGAACGACACCGCGAGGGCCTTCTGCTGCGGCGAGTAGCCCTGGGTGGTCAGTTGAATGACTGACGGCGCCAGGAGCGTGACCAGCAGCGTGAGAACGAGCAGCACCAGCACCGCCAGCGTCAGCAGCCGGCTGATGTAGTCCGCTCCCTTGTCCGGCGCCTTGCTGGCTTTGATGATCTGCGGCACCAGAACAGCATTGAACACCCCGCCGGCCACCAGCAGGAAGATCAGGTTGGGAAGGTTGTTGGCGTTGATGAAAGTGTCGTTGACCGTCGAGCCCAGGCCCAGGGCGGCGGCCAGCATCCAGGTCTTGGCGAAGCCCAGGAAACGCGAAACGAGGGTTCCGGCAGCCATGACGGCGCTGGAACGGGCTTCTCCGGATTGGGCAGCTTTGGAATCGGCGGGGCCGGAGGGTACGGGGGCGGGTTTGGCTGATGACATCGTCTTCATCGTCTCACCCGCGCGGGGCATTAGTCGCTATCCGTGGACGTGACCGGCCGCACCGGCGGCCTTCAGCGGTCTTCCGGCAGGACTTCTTTGGCCAGATCCGCGATGCGGCGTTCGTTGGGGAAGGACAGCTTGCGCGCCAGCTCCTGGATCGGAACCCACGCGACGTCCACGGCTTCTTTGTCCGGATCGTTTTCGATGGTGAGTTCCCCGCCGGTGGCCCGCAACAGGTAGTGGTGCACGGTCTTGTGGACGCGGTGCCCGCTCACGGTGAACCAGTAGTCGATGCTTCCCAGCGGTGCCAGGATCCTGCCTTCGATCCCGGTTTCCTCGGCGATCTCGCGGACCGCGGCTTCCTCGTTGCTTTCCTTGCCTTCCGGGTGGCCCTTCGGCAGGCACCACTCGAGACGTCCGCCGCGGTTAAGGCGCGCGATGATCGCTACCCGCAGGTCGGCGTCGGACATGTCCACCACGACGCCGCCGGCGGAGATTTCCTCCACGGTGGGCAGGGAGGCCTGGCCCGTGTGCTGGACAGGCGCGACGTTGGCACCTATTGCCGACGGCAACGGTGCGTTTGTCCTCCTGCCGGGAGCGCTCGGTACGGGATGGGCCATGAGGTCCACTCTAACGACTCTTGCCCGCTGTTGATGACCTAAACATGGCCGGAAAGTAGACGGCCGGGAAAGTCTGCCCGCGCCGGTTCGTGCGCAATCGTGACGAACCCGCCGGATCCTTGCGGGTTCCGGTGTGGTGCTGGCGCGGTTTTCTGACAAGCTTAAGTAACTATGGCGCACGCACATCACAAGACTGACTCCCACACCGTTTCTTTCCAGGTGGATCCGGTGGTTCTGGAGCTCGGGCAGCGCTTCGTGGACGCCGGCCACGAGCTGTCCCTCGTGGGCGGGCCGGTCCGTGACCTTTTTCTTGGCCGGGTCTCGCCCGACCTGGACTTCACCACTGACGCCACTCCGGACCAGACGGTTGCCCTGATCAAGAAATGGGCGGACAACTACTGGGAGATCGGGCGCGCCTTCGGCACCATCGGGATGCGCAAGGACGACTTCCAGATCGAAATCACCACCTACCGGGCCGACGCCTATGATCCGGAGTCCCGCAAGCCGATAGTGGCCTTCGGAACATCCCTGACGGATGACCTGTTGCGGCGGGACTTCACGATCAATGCCATGGCCCTGCGGCTGCCCATGCTGGAGCTCGTCGATCCTTTCGGCGGCGTCCGCGACCTGCACGCCTCGATCCTCAACACGCCCGGGCCGCCGGAAACGTCCTTCTCCGACGACCCCCTGCGCATGATGCGCGCCGCGAGGTTCGCGGCCCAACTGGGGGTGTCGCTGCACGCCGACGTCCGCGAGGCCATGGTCCGGATGGCTGAACGGATCAGCATCATCTCGGCCGAACGCGTGCGCGATGAACTGATCAAGCTCATCTGCGCCGCGCAACCGCGGGCCGGCGTGGACCTGCTCGTCGATACCGGACTTGCGGACCTGGTGCTGCCGGAAGTCTCGGCCCTGCGCCTGGAATCCGATGAACACCACCGCCACAAGGACGTCTACCAGCACTCGCTGCAGGTCCTGGAACAGGCAGCAGCGCTGGAGTCGAAGGCGGACGGCCCGGTTCCCGGCCCGGACTTCGTGTTGCGGTTCGCCGCCCTCATGCACGACGTCGGCAAGCCGGCCACGCGCCGCTTTGAACCGGGCGGCGCAGTGAGCTTCCGCCACCACGACATGGTGGGCGCCAAGCTGACCGCCAAGCGCATGAAGGCGCTGCGCTTCGACAACGACACCATCAAGGCCGTGGCCAGGCTTGTGGAGCTGCACATGCGCTTTTACGGCTACGGTGAGGCCGGCTGGAGCGATTCCGCGGTGCGCCGCTACATCACCGACGCCGGTCCCCTCCTGGAGCGCCTGCACCGGCTCACCCGCTCCGACGTCACCACCCGGAACCAGCGCAAGGCGGACCGGCTGTCCTTCGCCTACGACGACCTCGAGGACAGGATTGCGGCGCTGCGGGAGCAGGAGTCCCTCGACGCCGTCCGCCCGGACCTGGACGGCGGCCGGATTATGGCGCTGCTTGGTCTCAAGCCCGGTCCCGTGGTGGGCCGCGCCTACAAATTCCTGCTGGAAGAACGCATGGAGCACGGCCCGCTCGATCCCGCCGTCGCCGAATCCCGCCTGCGGGACTGGTGGGCGGCACAGCCCGAGGCGGCGCCCGCCGGCGCCGAACTCTCCACCACTGAGGAGTCCTAAGTGATTGCACCATCCAACGGCCCCCGCCCCCAACTGTGGATCCTGCGGCACGGTGAAACAGAGTGGTCCAAGAGCGGGCAATACACCGGTCTCACGGACATGCCCCTCACGGTGGAAGGCGAGCAGCAGGCCGTGGAGGCGCGCAGGGTGCTCGAGACCGTCGACTTCGACCTCGTACTGACCTCACCCCTGCGCCGTGCCCGCCGGACCGCCGAACTCGCCGGCTACCCCGACGCCCAGTTGGAGCCGCTGGCGGTGGAGTGGGACTACGGCGACTATGAGGGCATCAGCTCGGACCTCATCCGCAAGGACAACCCCGAATACCTGATCTGGACGCACGGCGTGCCCAATGGTGAAGCGCTCGACGACGTCGCCGCCCGCGCGGACAAGATCGTGGCCCGGGTGCTCGAATCGGGCCTGGACAATGTGCTGATCGTCGCGCACGGGCATTTCTCCCGCATCCTGACCGCCCGGTGGCTCGGATTGGACCCCCGCGAGGGCCGGCATTTCGTGTTGGGGACCGCCAAAGTCTGCACACTGGGATGGGATAAGAAGACACCGGCAATCGTGCGCTGGGGACTCTAAAACCGGTTTTTAAAACAAAGTTAAAAAAAGTTTATGAATTCGGTAGGCAACTGCCGCATTCGTAGTGTATTTTTATTTCTGACCCCAAGGCGACTTGCCGGGGTCACGGCGCGCGTCGCCCGGCCTGTCAGCCGGAGCCACGGCAGAACAGAAAAGGAGGTTGGGAAAATGATGATTACTTTGACTAGCGGATGGATGTACTCCACCACCGCCAACCCGGCCTCGTTCGCTGACCCGCGCCCAAATGTCGGACTGACTGTTTCCTGACCGCTTTCCCGTCCCAGGCAATGCAGCCTGGGGCCCGCGGCAGTTGGCCTTCCATGACGGAAAGCCCAATGACGGCAGCCTGAACAGGCGGAACCACGCGGTTGCGCAGCCTCCCCATAGTTCGGAACCCAGCTTCTTGTTGGGGTTTCGGCGCTACCGCGTCCAGGGGCCATTCTCCATCGAATAACTTTTTCCTATCCGGAATTCCGGCCTAATTAAGGCCAGGGATTTTCGGGCTAATTGCCACGCCCGGAACCGGTTATTCGAATTCCCTGCATCCAGCGCTCTATTTGTCGCGCCCAAAATACGGCGGCCCGTTCATCCGCCCATTCCTGCTGCCTCCTGTTCGCCCCATTGAACCAAGGCGGCTCAATCCCCACCAACGAAAGGTCCCTGTGACTACCGCAACCACCGCTCCTGCCCA
Organism: Arthrobacter sp. 05T45; assembly: GCF_056395875.1. Taxonomy (NCBI): domain Bacteria; kingdom Bacillati; phylum Actinomycetota; class Actinomycetes; order Micrococcales; family Micrococcaceae; genus Arthrobacter; species Arthrobacter sp. 05T45. The sequence goes on from NZ_JBFTKI010000008.1 coordinate 95,830, forward strand.
CCGCACAGCCCTGCCCGCCACCAGGGCGCGCCGATCGAGTCCCCGAGGGGAGGTAAGAACCATGATGAACAAGCTCTATACGGTCCTGTTCCGAAAGCTGAGCCGCAGGGAGTCGACACGCTTCAACGGCCAACTCCTGGACCAAAGGCGGGACGACACGTTCCTCGCCATGCATCAGGCCGGCCTGATTCGCTGACGCCCGATCTGCTGACGGCCGGACATTTCCGCCACCGGCGCATGGACTAGTCCCGTGCAGGGGCGGAGCCCGTTGCCGGCAGGACTGTCCGCAGCGAAGGAGGACCTGATGACTGACATTGGAACCGATCCCAGGGAGCCCGTGCGTCGCCGCACGGGCTCCCCCTTTTAAGCATCCCTTCGTGGCCAGCCGTTGTGGCGGCTCCGATACGACGTGCCAGCGAAGACCGCGGCGCGGCACGGGTCAATGTCCCCCGGTAAGCTCAAGGTCATGCAGGAGACAAAGCCGCCGGAGCGCAAACGGGTCCGATTGGTCATCCCGAGCCGCAGCGACCCTTTTCTCCGAAACTTCACGGAACTGGTAGGCGGTCCCTTGGGCCACCGCTCGGCGCCCGGGATCGTTTCGCCGGGATTCTTTACGGTGGATCGTGTTCTGGTCATCCTCACTGTCCTCGCCGCCCTGGCCGGGATTCTGCTCAAGAACTTCTGCCGCACCAACGGCTGGGAAACACCCGGGCAGTTCTACGCCACGTGCTACTCGGACTTTCCGGAGCTGTTCCGCAACCGCGGCCTCGGCGATGGCGCCTTCCCCTTCATTACCCCGGGAAGCCTCTTCGAGTACCCCGTGCTGATGGGTTTGATTGCGGGTGCCACCGCACTTCTGGTGCCCGGCGCCGGCACCGACGATCCCCGCGTCCTTGGCTACTTCGACGTCAACGCCACCTTGATCGCCGCCGTCTGGATCATCACCGTGCTGGCCACGGCGCGGACGAACCGCCGGCGGTCCTGGGACGCGGCGATGGTTGCCCTCGCCCCCGGCATTGTCCTGGCGGGCGTCATTAACTGGGACATGTGGGCCGTGTGCATGCTGGCTCTTGGCATGTACTTCTTTGCGCGGAACAAGCTCGTCCTCGCCGGGATCTTCATCGGCCTGGGCACGGCCACCAAGCTCTACCCGCTGTTGATCCTCGGCGCCGTCCTGCTGCTGGCGCTCCGGAGCGGGCGCATCCGGGCGCTGCTGATCACGGCCGGTGCCGCAACCGCGGCCTGGCTGGCGGTCAACGTCCCGGCAGCCGCGGCAAATCCGGACGGCTGGAAGTACTTCTACCAGTTCACGCAGGAGCGGCCGGCGGGCTACAGCTCGCCCTGGTTCGCCTACAACCTGGTGGCCGCCCGGCTGGGCTGGAATCCGCTTGAGGCCGCGGCCATCAACTCCCTGGCACTGGATCTGTTTCTCCTGGCCTGCATCCTGATTGCGGTCCTGGCACTGACGGCACCCCGCCGGCCGAGGATCGCGCAGCTGGCGTTCCTGATCGTGGCCGCGTTCATCCTGACCAACAAGGTGTACTCCCCCCAGTTCGTGTTGTGGCTGATCCCCCTGATCGCCCTTGCCCGGCCCCGCTGGCGTGACTTCGTCATCTGGCAAGCCATCGAAGCGCTGCACTGGGGCGCCATCTGGATGTACCTCGGGCAGGCAACCAGCGGCGGCTCGACCCAGCACAACATCGACATGCCCTACTACGTCCTGGCCGTGGTTGCCCACATGCTCGCCACCGCGTACCTGATGGCCCGTGTCGCCTGGGACATCTGGGATCCGTCCAGCGACGTGATCCGCCGCCACCGCATCGATGATCCGCATGGCGGCCCCTTCGACGGTGCACCGGACTGGCTGCGGATTGATCTGCGCCGCCCCGCGGCGTCCCTGGTGCCGTGGCGGAAGCGTGCCGTGGCGGAAAGCCACAGCGCATGACTGACGTCGCCGTCGTCGGTTCCGGCCCCAACGGGCTGGCCGCGGCGGTGACCATGGCGCGGGCCGGACTCAAAGTCCACGTGTTCGAGGCAGCCGCCACACCCGGCGGCGGACTGCGCACCGCCGAACTGATGGAACCGGGCCACTTCCACGACGTCTGTTCGGCCGTGCACCCCATGGTTCTGGCCTCACCCTTTTTCCGCCGGTTCGAGCTGTCCAGGCGCGTGCCCCTGGAGGTGCCCGAGCTCTCGTACGGATCCCCGCTCGACGGCGGCCGCGCGGCGCTGGCCTACCGTTCCCTGGACCGCACCGTTGCGGAACTCGGGAGGGACGGCGCCGCCTACCGCCAGCTCATGGAGCCCCTCGTGCGGCGGGTGGAGGGCGTCGCGGACCTCACCCTGAACCAGCTGCTGCGGATTCCGGCAGATCCCCTGGCCGCCGCCGCGTTCGGCCTCCGGGCGCTCGAACAAGGCTCGCCGCTGTGGAATGCGAGGTTCAGCCAGGACCTGGCTCCCGCACTGCTGAGCGGCGTCGCTGCGCATGCCGTGGCGCCGCTGCCCTCGATCACCGCCGCCGGCGCCGGGCTGATGCTGGGCGCCCTGGGCCATGCCGGCGGCTGGCCGGTTCCGCGCGGCGGATCGGCCGCGATTGCCCGGGCGCTGACCGCTGACATCGAGGCCCATGGCGGGGTGGTCGAGACCGGCAGGCGGATCACATCGCTCGCGGAGCTGCCGCCGGCCCGGGCCACGCTGCTGGATGTGGCACCCCCCGCGCTGCTGCACCTGGCGGAGGGCCGGCTCCCGTCGCGCTATAAGAGCGCCCTGGCGTCCTTCCGCTTCGGGAACGCTTCCTGCAAGGTCGATTTCATCCTCTCCGGACCGGTGCCGTGGGCGGCGGACGGCCTCGCCGATGCCGGGACGGTGCACGTGGGCGGCACCCGGGCGGAAACCGCCGAAGCGGAACGCCTGGTCGCCTCGGGACGGCATCCGGACCGGCCCTACGTGCTGGTATCCCAGCCCTCGCGTTTTGATGCCGGCCGCGCGCCGGCCGGCCGGCACATCCTGTGGACCTATTGCCACGTTCCGGCCGGTTCCACTGTGGACATGAGCGATGCGGTCATGGCGCAACTGGAGCGCTTCGCGCCCGGGTTCCGGGATGTGGTGGTGCAGTTCAAGGTGACCACGGCCGCAGGGCTGGCGGCGTACGACGAGAACTTCGTCGGTGGGGACTTCGGCGCAGGCCGCATGGACCTTTGGGGCATGTTGCGGCGGCCGGTGCTGAGCCCGGTGCCCTGGCGGACGCCGCTGCCAGGGGTGTACTTGTGCTCGTCGTCGACCCCGCCCGGTCCCGGCGTCACCGGGATGCCCGGCTTCCACGCCGCCCGGCATGCCCTCAAGGACATGTTCGGTCTCGGCGTCCCGGACCTCGGATACCGGGTCCCCTAGCCGCTAGCCCCGACGCGGCGCCGCAGCGGCCGCCGTCGCCGCCCTGGCGGACAGCCGTCCGTCGCGCATGCTCGCGACGGCGTCGGTGAGCGGCACGTAATCGGTGTCGTGGGTGACCATGACCGTTGCCACGCTGAACTCGTCGGTGACCTGCCGCAGCAACCGGATGATCGCTTCGCTGCGCTGGTGGTCAAGGGCTGCCGTCGGCTCGTCCACCAGCAGCACGGCAGGGTTGCCCATGAGTGCCCGGGCAATGTTGACGCGCTGGCGCTGGCCGCCGGAGAGCTGGTGCGGCCGCTTCGCCAGGGCATGCCCGAGACCGACAAGGTCCAGCAGAGCCGCGGCACGTTCCCCGGCCGCCCGCGCCGTCCCGCCGCGCAGGCGCTGGGTGATCACGAGCTGCTCCACCGCGGTGAGGGAGGGCAGGAGGTTGGGCTGCTGGAAGATGATGCCGATCTTGTCTCGCCGCAGTGCGGTGCGGCCGGAGTCGGGCAATCCGCCGGCGTCCTCGCCGTCGACCACCACCAGGCCGGCGGTGGGCCGGACCAGGGTGGCGGCGACGGCCAGCAGGGACGACTTGCCGGACCCCGAGGGGCCGATCAGGGACACGAATTCGCCTGCGCTCACCTTGAGGCTCACGGAATCCAGGGCCTTAAGGGTGCCGTCTCCGTCCGCGTACTCCAGGGTGACGTTGACGAGGTTCAGGGCGGTGTTGTTCAGGGTTGAGTTCACGAGATATGCCTTTCTAGGAATATATGAGGCGGGCCGGGGCTGCTCAGTTGCCGCCGAGGGCGATGAGCGGATCGACGCGGGCCACGCTGCGGACCGCGAGGGCTGCCCCAGCCAGGCCCAGGAGCACGATTCCGGCGACGGGCAGCAGCGTTGTCCAAGGCGTGAGGAGGAACGGTGCCGCCTGCGACGCGAGGACTCCACCGGCCACACCGGCCAGCCCGCCGGCCACCGCGCCGGCCAGCAGGACCAGGGCCGCCTGCGCCATGGCGTCCCGGAGGATGTAGCGGGCGGACCCGCCCAGTGCCTTCAGAACGGCGATGTCCCGGGTGCGCTGGACCGTCCAGACCGTCAGGAAGGCAACAATCACGAGGGCTGAGATGCCGTAAAGGAAGGCCTGCATGAGCAGCAGCGAGCCGTTCTCGCTCTTGTACGAGCCGAGGGCCTGGAAAGACCCTTCGATCGTGGTGCTGACGGTTCCCGCGGCGGTATTGGCGGCACCGAGATCCACCCCTGTACCGGACGTGGAGTCGAATGTCACGGCCAGCACCGTCGCGGCGTCCGCGTCTTGGATATGGGCCAGCTTCTGCCAGTCGGCCAGCGTGGTCCACACGACGCCGGTGTGGGAATACCACTGCTCCGGCACGACCGCCGTCACCACGAGGTCGGCGCCGCCCACCGAGGCGTGGCTGCCGATGCTGAGCTCCAGGTCCTCCGCCAGTCCAGCTCCGACGGCGATGGTTCCCTCTGCCAGCGGGGCGGGAGCCAGGCCTGCGCCGGGCTCGGTGCCGAAGACCGCAACGCTTGCCGTGCGTGCCGGCACGCCTCCGGCGCCGAGTGCCTGGAAGCGGCTCTGGCTGATCCCAACGGCGTCGGCGCGGGCGACGCCGTCGCGCGCCGACCACAGGCCCTGTTGGGCGCGCGTGACCTCGGATTCGGTAAACGAGGCCTTGGGTTCGCTCCCGGCCGGGGCGCCGAAGACCAGCTGGTCGGCCGGGAGGGCGGCGAGGGCCGACGTCGACTGGTTTCCGAGGCCGGCCGTCAGTCCGGAAAGCATGACGAGCAGGAGGGTAATGAGGGCGACGACCGCACCCATCAGGGCGAACCGTCCCTTGGCAAAGCGGATATCGCGGATGGCGAGATACATGGTGTCCTTCGTGGTGTCGTTTGAGGCGCTTGTGGCGTTTCTTCCAGCCTTCCCTCCGCCGGACTCCGGGGCATCGGCCGCCCGGTTGGACCGCCGGCACCGGTCGGACGGCCCTGCGATCAACCAAAAGGTTGATTCCGCCGGGGGCGGGCCGTTTTCCGCAGGAGCCCCGCCGCACCGGCACTACGCTGGAAGCATGGAGGGCGACGCCGGCAACACGGTCCACAACGGCACAGGACCCAAGGGCGCTGGGCATGCCGGCGCACCGGCGCCGGGCACGGAGCCCACCGGGGCGGCCGTCATTCTGCGCGTCCTTCGCGTGAGCCTGCACGTCGGCTTTGCGGTGCTGCTCTTGGTGGCGCTGCTCCGGCTCCTGGCCGGTGGCATCACGGGCCAGGAGTGGATCACCTTGTTGCTGGCCGTGCTGCTCGCCGCGTTCTACCTCGCGGGCACGGTGCTGGAGAAACGGCACGCCGCCCGCCGGTCCCGGTTCGATCCGCGGCCCTACTCGGCCTGGTGGCTGGGCGGCGTCTGCCTCCTCTGGCTACTGCTGGTCTGGGCCAGTGCCGACTTCGTCTGGCTGGCCTTCCCGCTGTTCTTCCTGCAGTTGCACGTGCTCCGGCGCCGGCTGGCGCTGCCGGCGATCGCACTGAGCACAGTGTTTGTCATTGCGGCGCTCTGGTTCCACAACGGCGGTACCGCGTCTCCCGATCTGGCCAGTGCGGATCCGGCCAGCGTGGGGCTGCAGCTGCCCATGGTGCTCGGGCCCGTTTTCGGCGCAGCCTTCGCTGTGGTCACCGGGCTGGCCTACCGGGCACTGTTCCTGGAAGCGGAAAACCAGCGGCTGGCGGCCGAAGAGCTCCGCCGCACCCGTGCCGAACTCGCCCGGACCCAGCACAATGCCGGCACCCTGGCCGAGCGGACCCGGCTGGCCCGCGAAATCCATGACACCCTCGCCCAGGGCTTGTCCAGCATTGTGCTGATGGGGCGCGCGGCCGAGAAGGCCCTGGACGACGGCGAACCCGCCGTGGCACGGGACAGGCTCCGCATTGTCCGGGACACGGCCGCCGCCAACCTGGCAGAGGCCCGCAACTTCGTCCGGGCCCTGCAGTCCCCCGATCTTGAGGACGGCTCCCTCGTGGCCGGACTTCTCCGGCTGTGCGAAACGACCGAAGCGGAGACCGCGGCGCGGGGTGCCCGGCTGCGTTGCCGCCTCGACGTCGAAGGCGTGCCGTTGGAACTCCCCGGCGCCCACCAGACGGTCCTGCTCCGGGCCGCGCAGGCGAGCCTGGCCAACGTGCGGGCGCATGCGCAGGCGGGCACCGCCGTCGTCACCCTTTCCTTCCTCGGCCCGGACGTGGCCATGGACATCTACGACGACGGCGCCGGATTCGACCCCTTGGCCTTGCCGGCCCGTCCGGACGGGTCCGGCTATGGTCTGACGTCGCTGCGGGACCGCGTGGCCGCCCTCCACGGGCAGCTGGACATCGAGTCTGCCCCGGGTGAGGGAACCGTGGTGGCCATCCGGCTGCCACTGGGCCAAGCACCCGGTTCCAACGCCGCGCCGGCGCCGGCCCGCGGGGACCGGAAATGAACAACATCCGGGTGTTCCTGGTGGACGACCACCCGGTGGTCCGGGCCGGTCTGCGGGCAATGCTGGGTGATCTGGAGGACATCACAGTGGTGGCCGAGGCCGCCGACGGCGCCGCCGCGCTGGCCGGACTGGCCAGGCTCCACACCCTGGGCGAGCCCGCGGACGTGGTGCTCATGGACCTGCAGATGGGCGCGGGCATGGACGGCGTCACCGCGACCGGCCGGATCAAGGCAGGAGAGGCCGGCGAGCCGGCGCCGCCAGTGCTCATCCTGACCACCTATGACTCCGACGCCGACATCCTGGCCGCCGTCGAGGCCGGCGCCAGCGGCTACATGCTCAAGGATGCCCCGCCCGAGCAGATCCGCCAGGCGGTGCTCTCTGCCGCGGCGGGCGGCACCGCGCTGGCCCCCGAGGTCGCGGCCCGGCTGATGGGCCGGATCAGGAATCCGGAGCCCGCCCTGTCCGCCCGCGAGGTCCAGCTGCTCGGATTGCTGGCCACCGGGATGGGAAACCGGGCGATCGCGAAGCAGCTGTTCATTTCCGAGGCCACGGTCAAGACGCACCTGGTGCACATCTACGGCAAACTCGGCGTGGACAACCGCACCGCCGCGATCGCCGTGGCAGCGCAGCGCAGGATCATCCGGCGGCCCTAGGCGTCCCCGGCGGGCAGGTGACGGTGTTATGTGACAACAGAATTGTCGGTGGCCCGGGGCATAATGGGCGCCATGGGGAACTCATCAAAACTTGCACTGGCCCTTGTGGGCCTTGTTCTTGGCGGCTCGCTGGTCGCCTGCGGCGACGGCCGTGAGGGCGCCGAAAGCGCTGCCAAACAGCTCGCCTCCGCGGTGTCCGCGCTCGACGTCGGATCCGTCGCCTTTGAGGGCAAGGACTCCGGTGCCGCCAACGACCAGCTCAAGGAAATATTCAAGGGGCTTGACCCGGCCCGGCCTGCAGTGGACAGCGGCCAACTGACGCTGGAGTCCGATAAGGCCACGGTCCCGCTCAACTACCGCTGGAAGATCGGCTCCGAAGAGTGGAAGTACACCACCTTCGCCGAATTCAAGAAGTCCGGCGACAAATGGCTGACGGTCTGGAACCCGGCCACCCTGGTCCCCGAACTGGCCGAAGGCGAGCTCGTCGGCTCGGCAACCCATTCGCCGTCGCGCGCCGACATCCTGGGCGCCGGCGGGGTCCCGCTGGTCACGTACCGGCCCGTGGTCAATGTTGGCATCGACAAGCCGGCGCTCGGCGGTGCAGACGCCGCCGATTCCGCCACCAAGCTTGCCCAACTGGTGGGGGTCGACCCTGCGGCGTACGGCCAGCAGGTCGCGGCGGCCGGCCCCGAGGCGTTCGTTGCCGCCATCACTTTGCGTGAAGAAGGACGGACCATCACCGACGCTCAGATCGGTGAGATTCCCGGCGCCCGTGCCATCCGCGACTCCCTTCCGCTGGCACCAAACCGCACCTTCGCCCGCGCCCTGCTGGGCACGGCAGCGGAGGCGAATGCAGAACAGATCGAAAAATCGAACGGCGCACTCAAAGCAGGGGACACCACGGGCACCGGTGGCCTGCAACAGCAATACGACGCGCAGCTTCGCGGCAGCGACGGCATTCAGGTCTTCGCCGAGAAGGCAGGCCTCACCGCCGCAGAGAAGCAGGCTCTGCCCAACGCGGGACGCCGCGTACTTTTTCAGACTGAGATAAAAGAAGGCACCCCGCTGAAAACCACCCTGGACCCGAAGCTGCAGCAGCTTGCGGAAGACGTCCTCGGCAAGGTCGGCCCGGCGTCGGCGATTGTGGCGCTCCGGCCCTCCAGCGGCGCCGTCCTGGCGGCCGCCTCCGGGCCGGGCAGCAACGGCTACGACACCGCGATGCTGGGACAGTATGCCCCCGGATCGATCTTCAAGATGGTCGATTCCCTGGCCATGTTCCGCAACGGCATGACGCCCGACTCCAAGGTGAACTGCCCGCCCACCCTCACGGTGGACGGCCGCACCTTCAAGAACGCCGAGGGATACCCTGAGTCCTCCCTGGGGTCCGTGACGCTGCGCGACGCCTTTGCGCACTCCTGCAACACCGCGTTCATCAACGCCCGCGACACCGTCACCCAGGCACAGCTCGAATCCGCCGCGACCTCCCTGGGCGTGGCAGTTGAAGCACCTGCGCTCGGCGCGGCCGCATTCCTCGGCTCCGTCCCCGGGGATGCCGAAGGAACCGAACATGCCGCCTCCATGATCGGCCAGGGCAAAGTGCTCCTGTCCCCCCTGGCCGCCGCCGTCATGGCCGGCTCGGTTGCCAAGGGAGCCCCGGTGGCCGCCCAGCTGGTATTGAATCCGAACGAGGGCGACAGTCCCCCAGATGCCCAGGGCGCCGCCCCCACAGGAACGGCTACAGCCGGCACGTCGCCGGCTGCCCCGGCCTCCGGTGACGCGACGCCGACGGCCCCAGCACCGGCCACGGCCGTCGAAAAGCCGGTAACTGCAGCGGAAGCCGCGGCACTGGCTGACATGATGCGGGCCGTCGTCACCAGCGGTCATGCCGGGTTCCTGGCCTCCGTCCCGGGCGAGCCCGTCGGGGCCAAGACCGGAACGGCCGAGTTCGGCAACGACACCCCGCCCAAGACGCACGCCTGGATCGTGGCCGTGCACGGTGACCTCGCCGTCGCCGTGTTCGTCGAGGACGGCGGACTCGGGGCCACCACGTCCGGGCCGCTGCTCAAGGAGTTCCTGACCCGGGCCGGCTGAGCGGACGCTTTCCCGGCCGTGGGAAGATTGAACGCGTGGCTCATATTGACGTATCCGGCATCGACTACTTCCTCTCCGACGGCACCCAGCTGCTCAACGGGGTGACCTTCAAGGTCCCGGACGGCACCAAGACAGCGCTGATCGGGCCCAACGGGACCGGCAAGACCACGCTGTTCCGGATCATTTCCGGCGATCTCGTCCCGGACGAAGGCGTGATCGGCCGGTCCGGCAACATGGGCATCATGCGCCAGTTCGTGGGCCAGGTCCGGGACGAGTCCACGGTCCGCGACCTGCTGGTCTCCGCCGCCCCGCCTGCCCTGGCCGCCGCCGCGCGGGCCGTCGACGAGGCAGAGCTCGCCATGCTGGAGCACGACGACGAGCCCACCCAAATGGCCTATGCCCAGGCGATCGTGGACTGGGGGGATGCCGGCGGCTACGACGTCGAAACCGTCTGGGACGAGGTCTGCATGGCCGCCCTCGGACTGCCCTTCGACCGGGCACAGCACCGCCCGGCGTCGAGCCTGTCCGGCGGCGAGCAGAAGCGGCTGGTCCTCGAGGCCCTCTTCGCCGGCCCCGACGAACTGCTGCTCCTCGACGAGCCGGACAACTACCTCGATGTTCCGGGCAAGCGCTGGCTCGAGGCCAAACTGAATGATTCGAAGAAGACCGTGTTCTTCATCAGCCACGACCGCGAACTGCTCAACAACGCCGCCGGCCGCATCGTCACCCTGGAACCGGGCATCAACGGCGCCGGCGCCTGGATCCACGGCGGCGGCTTCGGGTCCTACGTGGACGCCCGGGCCGACCGGAACGCGCGCTTCGAGGAACTGCGCAAGCGCTGGGACGAGGAGCACGTCAAGCTCAAGGAACTCGTCAACATGTACAAGAACAAGGCCGCGTTCCGCTCCGACATGGCCAACCGCTATCACGCGGCGCAGACCCGGCTCGCGAAGTTCCTCGAAGCCGGCCCGCCCGAGGCCCTTCCCATCGAACAGAACGTGCAGATGCGGCTCAAGGGCGGGCGCACCGCCAAGCGCGCCGTCGTGGCCGACAAGCTGGAACTGACCGGCTTGATGAAGCCGTTCTCCACCGAAATCTGGTTCGGCGACCGGGTGGGCGTCCTGGGTTCCAACGGTTCGGGCAAGAGCCACTTCCTGCGCCTGCTCGCCACCGGCGGCACGGATCCCGAGCGGGAGCACCTGCCGGTGTCCGACGTCGAGATCGCCGAGGTGCCGCACGAGGGCACCGTGAAACTCGGCGCCCGGATCCGGCCCGGATTCTTCGCCCAGACCCACGTCCGGCCCGACCTGCTGGGTAAGACCCTGCTCGAAATCCTGCACCGGGGCGACGAGCACCGCTCGGGCATGGGCCGCGAAGCCGCCGCCGGGGCCCTCGACGGCTACGGGCTGGCGGCGCAGTCCGAGCAGAAGTACGAATCCCTCTCCGGCGGCCAGCAGGCGAGGTTCCAGATCCTGCTGCTGCAACTCTCCGGGGCCACGCTGCTGCTGCTCGACGAGCCCACGGACAACCTGGACCTGCACTCGGCCGAGGCCCTGGAACGGGCGATCGACCACTTCGAGGGCACCGTCCTGGCCGTCACCCACGACCGCTGGTTCGCCCGAACCTTCGACCGCTTCCTGGTTTTCGGCTCCGACGGCAGGGTCTACGAGTCCGCCGAACCGGTCTGGGACGAAAAGCGCGTCGAGCGCGCCCGCTAGAGCCATCGCGGGGTCCACTAAGCAACGCGGGGTCAGATACCGCCCATTCCGGGGCGGTTATGGGCGCTAAGTGACCCCGCGTTGCTATTTGAAACGCGCAACAAATGATTAAATGATCACCAACCGCTAGCATTTGAGCATGAACACTGATGAGCGGCACCGCCTGATCGGCGGACTGCTGCGCGACCGGGAGCACGTGACGGTGGACGATCTGACGGCCGCCTGCGGCGCCTCCGGCGCCACCATCCGCCGTGACCTCGACATCCTGGCCCTGCACGGCGTGTTGCGGAGGGTCCACGGCGGAGCCAAGAGCCTCGTTTTCGGCGGCGAAAACCCGCACTACGGGCAACGCGAACTCGAGGACCACACCGCCAAGATGCGGATCGCCGCCGGGGTGGCGGCCATGCTCGCGGACCGTGGACACGTCTGGCTGGACAGCGGCACCACCGCCACGGAGATCGCCCGCCAGTTGCGCCAGCGTGAGATGACGATCATGCCGATGTCGCTGCGGGCCGTCACCGCGCTGTCCGCGGACGACGGTCCGGCCGGGCGCCGCCCCGAACTCCTGATGCCCGGCGGCAGCCTCGTCCCCGGCGAACTTTCCTTCCGGGGGCCGATGACGGAATCCAACATCCGCTCGCTGCGCTTCGACACCGCCGTCGTCACGCCCTGCGCCCTGAACCTCAAGGACGGGCTGTTGGCCCACGACCTCGACGACGCCGCAGTCAAACGCGCCGGCCTCGAATCCGCCGCCCGGGTGATCGTCGCCTGTGCCGCCGCCAAATGGAACGCCACCGCCGTCGCCCTCGTCGCATCTCTGGACGCCGTGGATGCCATCGTGACCGACCGGCAGCTCAGCCCTGAAGAACTTGACCAACTCGCCCAGCACTCGGTGGAAGCAGTGATCGTATGACCAGTACCGCAACCGTCCCGCAACTCAAGGCTGCCACCGGGGCGACTTTCCTTGTCTTCGGGATCAACGGATTAGTTTTCGCCAGCTGGGCAGCCCGCATCCCGGCCGTGACGGAGATCCTGCAGATCACCGCGGGCCAGATGGGAACCCTGCTGCTGTGCGTCGCGGTCGGTTCGCTGATCGCCCTGCCGACGGCCGGGTTCGTCGTCGGCCGGATCGGCACCGCCAACACCGTCCGCAGCGCCGGACTCGTGGCCGCGGCGGCCGGTGTCGGCGTCGCGCTCTCCCTGATGGCGGCCTCCATCCCTGGGACTGCCATTGCCCTGTTCTTCTTCGGGATAGGCGTCGGGTTGTGGGATGTTTCGCAGAACATTGAAGGTGCCGACGTCGAACACCGGCTCGGGCGCACCATCATGCCGCAGTTCCACGCGGCCTTCAGCGGCGGCGCGTTCGTCGGTGCCCTGATCGGCGCCGGATTATCCACCCTGGGGGTCGGGCTCCCGGAGCACCTGCTGGTCATAGCCGCCGTCGTCGCCGTCCTGACCACGGTGGCCCCCCGGTATTTCCTGCCCCATCTGCCTGCCGAGGCACCCGCCGCGGGGGACGCGGACCGGGGCAACGCAGGTTCGGCCTGGCGGGACGGGCGCACGCTGCTGATCGGTGTCGTCGTCCTCGGCGCCACCCTGACCGAAGGCGCCGGCAACGACTGGATTGCCAAGGCCGCGGTTGACGGCCTGGGCGCCGAACAGTCCACGGGGGCGCTGCTGTTCGCCGCGTTCGTCCTGGCCATGACCGCCATGCGCTTCTTCGGTGGCCGTGCGATCGACGTCTACGGCCGCGTTGCCGTGCTGCGGGCCAGCATGGCGGCGGCGACCGCGGGCCTCTGCCTCTTCGTGTTCGCCGGCACCATCTGGCTGGCCGCCGCCGGCGCCGTGCTCTGGGGCGTGGGGGCGGCCCTCGCGTTCCCGATCGGAATGTCCGCCGCCGCGGACGACCCCAAGAAGGCGGCCGCCCGGGTGTCCGTGGTGTCCACACTGGGCTACATTGCCTTCCTCGCCGGGCCGCCCCTGCTCGGCTACCTGGGCGATGTCACCGGTGTCAGGACCGCCCTGCTGGCGATCGGGATTCCGATTGTGGTGGCGCTGGTCCTCGCCGGAGCCGCGAAGCCGCTGCCCGCGAGGTAGCAGTATGGTGGTCCAATGCGAACCATGCTGAGGAAGGCCCCCGGCCGCCTGTCGAAATTCGATCGCAAACTGGTGCGCGCCGTCTCCAATCTGCCGGGAGGAGGCCATGACGACTTCTTCCGCCGTCTGTCCGCCGCCGCCAACAAGGGCAAACTTTGGTTCGGCGTTGCCGGAGCCATGGCCCTGGTGCCCGGCAAGACGCGCCGGGCAGCGGTGCACGGACTCATCGCGCAAGGCGCCGCCTCGGCGGTCACCAACGTCGTGTTCAAGACCCTCCTGCCCCGGGCCCGCCCCCTGCCCGAACACCTTCCGGTCTTCCGCTTCGTGAACCCGCAACCGACGAGTTCGTCGATGCCGTCGGGACACTCCGCCTCCGCGGTGGCTTTCGCACTCGGGGTGGGCATGGTCCGCCCGGCCCTCGGTGCGGCGCTGGCCCCCGTCGCGGCCGGAGTGGCCTACTCCCGGGTCCACACCGGGGCCCACTGGCCCTCGGATGTGCTGTTCGGGTCCGCGATCGGCGCCGGCGCGGCCATGGTGACGCGGAAGTGGTGGCCCGTCCGTCCGCCGTTCCCGGAAACCAGCCGCGGCGCCGCCCCGGCCGCGGAACTACCGGACGGCCAGGGGCTCGGCATCGCGGTCAACACCCTCGGCGGGTCCTATGCTGACGAGACTGTCGACGCCCTGCAAAAAGTATTCCCTAAGGCGTATATAAAGGAAATCGGGCCCGGTGAGTCCGTCGACGCGGGCATCGCCCAGGTCGCGACCCGACCGGGCATTGCGGCCCTGGGCGTCTGGGGCGGCGACGGAACCGTGGGCGCCGCGGCGGCCGCCGCCGTCGAACGTTCCCTTCCGCTGCTGGTGCTCCCCGGCGGAACGCTGAACCATTTCGCCCGCGACGCCGGAACCCCCACCCTGGCGGACGCCGTGCAGGCGGCGTCGCGCGGCGAGGCCGCCGTGGCCGACGTCGGCCACGTGAGTGTCGAGCGCGGGCTCCCCGACAGCCCGGAGCAGCTCGAGCTGATCATGCTCAACACGGCCAGCATCGGCCTCTACCCGAACCTGGTCCGCCGGCGGGAGCAGCTCCAGCCGGCACTGGGCAAACCCCTGGCCGGAGTGGTGGCCATGTTCCGGACCTTCGCGGCCGGCACCCCCACCACGCTGATCGTCAACGGGGTCCGGCACCGGCTCTGGATCCTGTACATCGGCCGCGGCCGCTATTACCCCCGCGACCACGCGCCGCTGGTGCGCCCGGTACTCGCCGACGGTGTCCTGGACCTGCGGATGATCACTGCCGATGAGCCGTTCGCCCGGTTGCGCCTGCTCTGGGCCGTGCTCACGGGCACCGTGGCCACGTCCGGGATCACCCATCTGAGCGAAACGGACCGGATCACGGTGGAACCCGGGAACGGGCCCATGGTCCTCGCCGTCGACGGAGAGGTCATGCCCGGGGTGCGGCGGGTGGAATTCACGGTCCGCCCCGGCGCGCTGACCTACTACTCGCCCCTCGGCTGAACCCCGTCATCCAAACCCGTCATCCAACCCCTGTCATCCTCCCGGACTACCCTGATTAGCCCCTGAATCATCCCTGAGACCGGCGAAATACGCAGCTTGCCTCGGTAGCGTGGTGTGCAGACGGGCCCGTGACTGCGGTGCCCCGGATCATCTCCCGCTACGCAAAGGAACGCTTCCATGATCGAAGCACGAGGCCTGACCAAGGTTTACGGCGACAAGACCGCCGTCGCCGGCGTCAACTTCACCGTCGAAGCCGGCCGGGTCACCGGCTTCCTGGGTCCGAACGGGGCCGGAAAATCCACCACCATGCGCATGATCATGGGGCTGGACCGGCCGACGTCGGGCTCGGTGACCGTCAACGGGTCCCCGCTGACCAGGCACGCCGCCCCGCTGCGCGACGTCGGCGCGCTGCTCGATGCCAAGGCAGTCCACACGAGCCGCTCCGCCTACAACCACCTTCTGGCCATGGCGGCGACCCACAGCATCCCGAAGAAACGGGTCCACGAAGTCATTGAGATGACCGGGCTGGCCGAGGTGGCCAGGAAGAAGGTCGGCGGCTTCTCGCTCGGCATGGGCCAGCGGCTGGGCATCGCCGCCGCCCTTCTGGGCGACCCGCAGACCGTCATCCTGGACGAGCCCGTCAACGGCCTTGACCCGGAGGGCGTGGTGTGGGTCCGCAACCTGGTGAAGTACCTGGCCTCCGAGGGCCGCACGGTCTTCCTTTCCAGCCACCTCATGAGCGAGATGGCAGTCACGGCGGACCACCTGATCGTGATCGGCCGCGGGAGGATCATTGCGGACGCCCCGATCCAGGAGATCATCACAGGCAAGGGCCAGGGCCGGACGCGGGTCCGCACCGACCAGCCGGACCGGCTCATGCAGCTGCTGGCCGGGACCGGGGTCTCGGTGGAGGTCCAAGAGCGCGAACTCCTCGAAGTCACAGGCCTGGACCCGCGCCAGATCGCCACTGCGGCGCTGGAGAACCACGTCATGATCTACGAACTCACCCCGCTGCAGGCCAGCCTCGAGGAGGCCTACATGGAACTGACCAAGGATGAGGTCGAATACCACTCGCTGATCACCACGGGCGCCGTTCCCGTCGAAGCCGGAGGCAACTAAGCCATGAGCTCCACAACCGTTGAATCCACGCCCTCGCGCCGCGGCGCCGACTCACAGCGGTCCGGAAACGGCAGCAGTTCCGGCCCCGGCCCCAGCTTCCTGCGGGTCCTCAACTCCGAATTCATCAAGTTCCGCACCCTGCTCTCCACGCTGATCCTGCTCGGCTCAACAGTGGTGGTCATGGTGGGGTTCGGGGCGCTTTCGGCCTGGGGGACGGGCCAGTTCTCCGAGGCCGCGGCCCGGGACCCGGAGGTCGGGGCCAGGCTCGCGGCCCAGGGCGGCGACATCGCCGTCAGCGTTCCCACCTCCGGCATCGCGTTCGCCCAGCTGATCCTGGGCTCCCTCGGCGTGCTGCTGATGAGCTCCGAGTTCACCACGGGCATGGCCCGGTCCACGTTCGCGGCGGTGCCTAAACGCATCCCCGCCTTCGCGGCCAAGCTCGTGGTGGTGGTGGTGACCTCCTTCGTCGTCACCGCCGCATCCACCCTGGCCGCCGGATTCGTATCCGTGCCGATCCTGGACAACTACGGCCTGGGCCTGGACCTGGGCAGCCCGCAGTCGGTCAAGCTGCTCCTTGTCAACAGCATTTACGTGGCGGCGGTCGCGGCCATCGGCATGGCGCTGGGCACGCTGATCCGCAACTCGGCGGGCGGCATCATGAGCCTGGTGGGACTGTTCTTCGTGGCACCCATCGCGTTCCAGCTCATTCCGGGCGACTTCTTCGTGGAGGCCCGCAAATACCTGCCCGGCAACACCGTGGATCCGCTGACCGCGGTGGAGCACATCCCGGACACCCTCGAAGCCTGGCAGGCGGCCCTGGTGCTGGGCGCGTGGGTTGTCATCCCGGTGCTCCTGGCCGCCGTCCTGCTCAAGAGGCGGGACGTCTAGGCCGGCGCCACGGGCAGCGTCCAAGCCCTTCAGCATTTAGGCTCAGAGCATGATCGATGCGGTACCTGTCAGGGACGCGCCGGCCGGACCGGCCGACGCGTCCCTTGCTGAACTCACGGCCCGCCGCCGCGGCCGGCTCCGGCGCTACCTGCTGGCCAATCCGCGGGTCATGGACGTCCTGGTGGTGCTCTGCTACCTGGTCCTGGTCACGCCCACGGCGGTCGAATCGGTCATCCACGGCGACTGGCCGGTGGCCGTGTTGCTCGCCGCGGCCGCGCCGGTCCTGCTCTTCCGGCGGGCGTATCCGGTGCGGGTGGCGGCTGTTGTGGGGGCCCTGGAACTGGCGGTCACCTTCCTGCATCCCTGGGGGTCCAATGTCTCCGCCGGGCTCTGGTTTTCGCTGTACGCCGTCGCCGTCGTCCGCACCCGGCGGTTCGCCCTAGCCGCCCTGGCCCTGACCACCGCCCCGCTGCTGCTCCTGTACTTCCTGCTGGCCGTCGGCCCGCTGGACGGCCGGCTCCCGGACATGGCCGTCCGCACACCGGAGAATTTCCAGCTGCTGACGGGCATCGCGGCGGGCATCGGCATCGCGCTCTCGAATGTGATCGCCACGGGGATCGGGATCTCGGTGCGGCAGCGGCGCGAGCACGAGCACGAGATCGCGGCCTGGGCCGCCCGGGCCCAGCAGCTGGGCTCGGTCACGGAACGGAACCGGATCGCGCGCGAAATGCACGACGTCGTGGCGCACTCGCTGACGGTCATGATCAGCCTGTCGGACGGCGCCGCCGTCGTGGTCAAGAAGGATCCGGAGCGCGCCGCCGGCGTCCTGGCCGAACTCTCCCGGACCGGGCGCACCGCGCTGGCCGACATGCGGCGCGTCCTTGGCGTGCTGCGCGAGGACGCCCCCACCGGACATGCCCCGCGCGAGCCGCTGGTGGCCGGGGGCAGCCTGGCCAAACTGCTCGAGGGCTTCCGCACCGCGGGACTGCCCCTGCACTACACGCACACCGGCCCGTCCCTGCCCGACGATGCGGCGTTCCAGCTGACCGTCTACAGAATTGTGCAGGAGTCGCTGACCAACGTGCTGCGTTACGGCCGCGCCCTCAGCCGGGTGGAGGTCAGCATTGTCCGGAACGGCTCCCGCGTCACCATTGAAGTGCTCGACGACGGCAGGGGCACCGTTGACCCGGGCGCTCCCGGGACCGGCGCGCAGGCGAAGCCTGACGCACTGGACTCCTTCGGCACCGGGCATGGAATCGCCGGGATGCGGGAGCGGGCCAGGATCTACGCTGGCACCGTGTACGCCGGGCGCGCCGGTGACCGCGGCTGGCGCGTGCACGCGGAACTGAACTGCAACGGCGAGAATGCCACGGAATCAAGGGGAAACAATGTCCGACAACACGCCGGTACGCGTCCTGCTGGTGGATGACCAGCCGCTGCTTAGGATGGGCTTCCGCCTCATCCTGGAGGGTGAAGACGATTTGCGCATCGTGGGCGAGGCATCCAACGGCGCCGAAGCGGTCCGCCACGTCCGGGAGCTCGCGCCCGACGTCGTCCTGATGGATGTACGGATGCCGGTGCTGGACGGGATCGAGGCCACCCGGGCGATCGCCGCCTCGGGCTCCGACGCCAAAATCATCATCCTGACCACCTTTGACCTCGATGAATACGCCTTTGCAGCACTGCGGGCAGGGGCCTCTGCGTTCCTGCTCAAGGACGTGGCGCCGGCAGAACTGGTCAGCGCGGTCCGGGTGGTGGCCAGTGGCGACGCCGTGGTGGCACCCCGTGTTACGCAGCGGCTGTTGGAGACCTATGTCCGCGGTGCAGGCGGCCCGGATCCTGCAGGGACAGGCGGCGCCGGCGGCCAGCACGCCGGGGCGGACGAGGGCGGCCAGCAGGCCGGCAGCCCCGCACGCCCGGCGCGGGACCCGTTGCTGGAGGACCTGACACCCCGCGAAAACGAGATGCTCGGGGCGATGGCGGAGGGACTCTCCAACGCCGAAATCGCGCACCGGTACTTCCTGTCCGAGGCCACCGTCAAGACGCATGTGCGCCGGATCCTGACCAAGCTCCACCTCCGCGACCGCGTCCAGGCCGTGGTGTACGCATATGAGACCGGCCTCGTGGTGCCCAGCAACGCGGACTACTGACGGCCGCCGCCCTGCCGCCGCAAGGCAGGTTACCGGCAGGTAGTACCTGAAGCAGTGGTTTCAGGCACATTGCCGAATTGCCCGTGAGGCAACTTTGGTTGACCCTATGGCCCTCGCGTTGGGTGATGGCCCGGTCTGACCGGCCGTCATTTGTGGGACTGCACAAGACGGACGGTCCGCCGCGCGGTCTAGTGTGAAACGACATTGTGGTCCGCCGCACAGCATGGATTCGATTCCGTGCCGGCATCGAGCGGGCCTGAACCCCCCACGAAGGACGGCGCTTCCATGCCCGCTGACCAGCAGCTTTCAAAATCCCTGAAACCCAGGCATCTGTCCATGATTGCCATCGCCGGAGTGATCGGCGCCGGACTGTTTGTCGGTTCGGGTGCGGCGATCCAGCAGGCCGGCCCCGGCATCCTGGTTGCGTACGCCGCGGCGGGACTCGTCGTCATCCTCGTCATGCGGATGCTGGGCGAGATGGCCGCGGCCAACCCGGAAACCGGCTCATTTTCCACCTACGCGGACAAGGCCCTGGGCCGCTGGGCCGGGTTCAGCATCGGCTGGCTCTACGCATGGTTCTGGATCATTGTCCTCGGCATCGAGGCAACGGCTGGGGCAGCGATCATGCACCGCTGGGTCCCCGGCATTGACCAGTGGGTGTGGGCGCTTGCCCTGATGGTGCTGCTGACGCTGACCAACCTCGGGTCCGTTAAGTCGTTCGGCGAGTTCGAGTTCTGGTTCGCTTCCATCAAGGTCGCGGCAATCGTGCTCTTCCTGCTCTTCGGCGTCGCCGCGATCCTGGGCCTCATCCCCGGCGTTCCGGCGCCCGGCCTGGACAACCTGATCGGCAACGGCGGGTTCATGCCCAACGGCCCCGGCGCCGTCCTGGCCGGCATCCTCGTGGTGGTGTTCTCGTTCTTCGGCGCGGAAATTGCCACCATTGCCGCCGGCGAATCCGAGAACCCGGTCGATGCCGTCAAGAAGGCCGTGAAGTCCACTGTCTGGCGCATCCTCGTGTTCTACATCGGCTCCATCGCCATTGTGGTCACCCTGCTGCCCTGGAACTCCGCTTCCGTCGCCAAGAGCCCCTACGTCGCGGTCATTGAGCTGTTCGGCATCCCCGGCGCCGGAACCATCATGGACATTGTGGTGCTGACCTCGGTGCTCTCCTGCCTGAACTCCGGGCTCTACACCGCCAGCCGCATGCTGTTCTCGCTGTCCCGCCGCGGCGACGCCCCCAAGTCGTGGATGCGGATTTCCAAGCGCGGCGTGCCCGCCGCCGCGGTACTGGCCTCCACCGTGGTCGGCTTCGTCACCGTCGGACTGAACTACGTCGCCCCGGACACGGTCTTCCTGTTCCTGGTCAACACCTCCGGCGCCATCGCGCTGTTCGTGTGGCTCGTCATCGCGACCTCCCAGCTGATCCTGCGCCGCCGCATGGGCGCCGCCGCCAAGGACCTTCAGCTGAAAATGTGGCTCTTCCCGTACCTGACCTGGGTGTCGATCGTGAGCATCGTGGCCCTGCTGATCGGCATGGTGATCCTGGAAACCACGCGGGAATCGCTGCTGCTCTCGCTGGCTCTCGCCGCCGCCGTCGTGGGGATCGGGGTCATCCGCTACCGCAGGAACGGTGCCAAGGCCGCTGTTCCCGCAACAGGGGCCGGCGAGGCTCCTGCCGGGGACGCCACCCCGGTTGACGCCGAGCCTGGCGCTGAAGACGCCACAGTGGGCGCCCGCCCGGTGTCGTAGCCCCGGAAGGCCCCCGCGGCCGTCCCGCTCCACCGGACATGCCCTCCCCCTGCGCCCACCACTGGACATAGCGCCATCATGTCCACTGCCCGGCGCGAGGGGAGGGCATATCCATGCGTGCCGGGGGGACATGCCCAGTCCCCGGGCCGAGGGGAGGGCATGTCCATGCGTGCCGGGGCACAGCCGCGTCACAGGAAGGGACTAGCCAGCCCATAGCGCTGCCGGGTTCGATGGGGTCATGACAAAAATGCCGCAGCCCCCGCACGAGCCGCACCCCAACCACGACCGCGGCCTGGAATTCGATCTCTCCACCCTCGTCAGCCGCCGATCGCTGGGCATGTTCCTCGGCGCGGGAACGGCCGCAGCCCTTGCGGCCTGCAGCCCGGGCGGCACCAGCGGCACCAGCGGCAGTTCGACGTCGGCCGCGGGGACCTCGGCCGCAACAGCCCCGGCGCCCTCGGCCGCGTCGGCGTCGGCCACTCCGACGCTCACCCGGGCGATCGCCGAGTGCGGGGTCGAAATCCCGCAGGAAACCGCCGGCCCCTACCCCGGTGACGGTTCCAACGGGCCCAACGTCCTCGAGGCATCCGGCGTGGTTCGTCAGGACATCACATCCAGCTTCGGGACCTCCACCAGCACAGCCGAGGGCGTACCGCTGACCGTCACGCTGACCCTTCTCGACAACGCCAACGGCTGCACCCCACTGGCCGGTGCCGCGGTGTACGCCTGGCACTGTGACCGCGAGGGCAAATACTCCATGTACGATTCGGGGCTTCAGAACGAGAACTACCTCCGCGGCGTCCAGGAGGCCGACGCCAACGGCCAGGTCACGTTCAAGACCATCTACCCCGGCGCCTACAACGGCCGCTGGCCGCACATCCACTTCGAAGTGTTCGAGTCCATGAACAATGCGACGGCGGCCGGCCAGGTCCTGGCGGTGTCACAGATCGCGCTGACCGAGGCCGCGTGCAAGGAGGTCTACGCGTCGGCCGGGTACGAATCCAGCGCGCAGAACTTCCCCCGCACCACGCTGAAGTCCGACAACGTGTTCGGCAACGACGGCGGCATCTACCAGCTGGCCACCATCACCGGCTCGGTGGCCGCGGGCTACGCCGCCGGTCTCAACGTCACCGTCTAGGCGCGGCGTCGCCCGGCACCGCGGCCCCCGGGGCCCGTGCGTGCCGGGCTAGACTCGGAGCCATGCCCACACCGAGCACTGCCGCAGAGCACATCCAGGACCTCGGCGCGTACGTCAGCGCGTCGCCGTCGAGCTTCCACGCCGTCCACGAGGCCGCGCGCCGGCTGGACGCGGCGGGCTTCACCGGCCTGGACGAACTGCAGCCCTGGCCGGAGCCCGCGGCCGCCGCCGGCAAGTTCTACGTGATCCGCGACGGCGCCCTCATCGCCTGGGTGGTGCCGGCAGGCGCCGGACCGACCACGGGTTTCAACATTCTCGGCGCGCACACGGACTCGCCCTCCTTCAAACTCAAGCCGAAGCCCACTACCGGCAAGTTCGGCTGGCTGCAGGCCGGCGTCGAGGTCTACGGCGGACCCCTCCTGAACTCCTGGCTGGACCGCGAACTCCAGCTCGCCGGCCGGCTCGTCATGCGCGACGGCACGCAGCACCTCACGGCCACCGGTCCGCTGCTGCGCTTCCCGCAGCTCGCCATCCACCTGGACCGGGCCGTCAATGAGGGCCTGGCCCTGGACAAGCAGCAGCACATGAATCCGGTCTTTGGCCTGGGCGATCCCGCCGGCGAGGACCTGCTCGGACTCCTCGCGGACCGCGTTGCCAATGCCGAGGTGGATCCGGCGCAGATCGGCGGGTACGACGTCGTCATCGCAGACACCCAGGCGCCGGCGGTGTTCGGCGCCAGGGGCGAATTCTTCGCCTCCGGCCGGCTCGACAACCTCTCCGCGACGCACGCCGGGCTCACGGCGCTGATCGCGCACGCCGCCACACCCGTGCCGGACGGTGCGCCGATTGCCGTGCTGGCCGCCTTCGACCACGAGGAAATCGGCTCGGCGTCCCGGTCCGGGGCGTGCGGGCCCATCCTCGAAGACGTCCTCGTGCGGATCTCGGACGGACTCGGCGCCTCTGCAAGCCAGCGGCGGCAGGCCTTCGCGGCGTCGTTCTGCGTCTCCGCGGACGCCGGCCACGCCGTGCACCCGAACTATCCCGAGCGGCACGATCCCGCCAACCGGCCGGTCCTCAACGGTGGTCCGCTGCTGAAGATCAATGCCAACCAGCGCTATGCCACCGACGCCGCCGGCGCCGCCCTCTGGGCCCGGCTGTGCACCGACGCCGGTATTCCGTACCAGGAATTCGTCTCCAACAACGTGATGCCGTGCGGGTCGACGATCGGCCCGCTGACCGCCACCCGGCTGGGAATCCGGACGGTCGACGTCGGGGTCGCCCTGCTGTCGATGCATTCGGCGCGCGAGCTCTGCGGCGTCGAGGACCCGCACCGGCTGGCCGCGGTGACCCGGACGTTCTTCCGGACGGCGGCCTGACGCCTGGCGCCCTACGCGGCGACGCCGACTACGAGGTTGATGGTGGTTGCCAGAATGATGGTCCCAAAGAGGTAGGAGAGCAGGCTGTGCTTGAGGGCCTCGGCCCGGATGCCATGGTTCTGCAGCGCGGTGTCCGATACCTGGTACGTCATGCCCAGACTTGTGGCTAAGTAGGCGAAATCGGTGTACTGCGGCGGCCGGCTCTGGTTGAAGTCGATGCCGCCCACCCGGTAGCCAGCCCTCGTGCCCGTGCCGTAGTACAGCTCCGCGTACCGCAGTGTGAACAGCGTCTGGACCAGGGTCCAGGACAGCGCCACCGAGACTACCGCGAGCAGCCCGCCGGCAATCCTGGAGAGGGTGTCAGTGTTGTTGTGCGAATCCACGATGACCGCTCCCGCCGCCGCCAGGCTGGCGGCGTTGGCGGCCAGGATAAGCAGGTCTGTCGTGCTCCGGGCCGGGTCTTCCGTTGTGGCGTGCAACCGGGTGTCCGCGGGGTCGAGGCGGCCGATAACCAGCCAGACCCAGACGACGTAGGTCAAGGCGGCGGCGCACCAGCCAATCGTGGGAGCCTGCACCCAGTGCCCTGACATTCCGGCCGCCCCGGCGGCGAGTAGCCCCAACAGCACCATGGCGGCGAAGCGGAGACGGCTGCGGCGGAGCGGTGGCGGCACGGCTGACGAGGGGTTGGTGTGCATTTTCAGATCATGGCACAGCCGATGCGCCCCCCGACTGAACGCTGGCCGTGTGGCGGTTATCCACATGGCCGCCGACGCTCTTCCCGGCCACGCCGCGGGGCCGTACGGTGGAGGCACGGAATCGCGGATTCCGGCCCGCATGCACTAAGCTATTGAAGTCTGTGCTGCGCCCTGCCTCCGTTCCGGCGGCCGGGCATGCATGACACCGCAAATGAACCTCCTGTTACGGAAATGCCGTAACCGCTTAGCCCAAAGGAGGTGGGTTCACATATGCGTCCTTACGAATTGATGGTAATCATCGACCCCGAGGTCGAAGAGCGTGCCGTTGAGCCGTCGCTTCAGAAGTTCCTGAACGTCATCACCAACGATGGTGGAACCATCGAAAAGGTTGACATCTGGGGCCGTCGTCGCCTGGCTTACGAAATCCAGAAGAAGTCCGAAGGTATCTACGCCGTGGTGAACTTCACCGCTGAGCCGGCTACCGCCAAGGAACTTGACCGCCAGCTGAGTCTCAACGAGACCATCATGCGCACCAAGATCACCCGCCCCGAAGAGCAGAAAGTTGTTGCTGAGTAATTCAGCGGCCAACCTTCAATCTTCATCCCCGCAGGAACGCACAAGGAGGCAGTAGATGGCAGGCGAAACCACTATCACGGTTATCGGTAACCTCACCAATGACCCCGAACTCAGGTTCACACCGTCCGGTTCGGCCGTAGCGAATTTCACCATCGCTTCTACTCCCCGCACCTTCGACCGGCAGTCCAATGAGTGGAAGGACGGGGAAACCCTGTTCCTCCGCGCTTCGGTCTGGCGCGAAGCAGCCGAAAACGTCGCCGAGTCCCTGACCAAGGGCATGCGCGTTATCGTCTCCGGCCGCTTGAAGAGCCGTTCCTACGAAACAAAAGAAGGCGAGAAGCGCACTGTTATCGAGCTTGAGGTCGATGAAATCGGCCCGAGCCTGCGCTACGCCAACGCCAAGGTCAACCGCACCCAGCGCTCCGGCGGTCAGGGTGGTCAGGGTGGCTTCGGCGGCGGCAACAGCGGCGGTGGATTCGGTGGCGGCCAGGGTGCAAACCAGGGCGGCAACACCGGTGGGACATGGGGCGGCAACCAGCCCGCCGCGCAGGAAGACCCGTGGGCCACGCCCGGGGTCAGCAATGCGGGCGGCGGCTGGGGCAACGGCCCGGATTCCGAACCTCCCTTCTAAACAACATCTAAGGTCCGGCAACGAAAACCGACTGGCCGCCGCAAGGCGGTCTGGTGCAGACTGCGCCGGATCACCACCATCCCGTGGATCAATATCCACGGGCTCCATCGAATAGGAGCTCCACGATGGCTAAGGCTGAACTCCGTAAGCCCAAACCAAAGTCCAACCCCTTGAAGGCCGCTGACATCACTGTCATCGACTACAAGGACGTAGCATTGCTGCGCAAGTTCATCTCCGACCGCGGAAAGATCCGCGCCCGTCGCGTCACTGGCGTCACGGTGCAGGAACAGCGCAAGATCGCCCAGGCAATCAAGAACGCCCGCGAAGTTGCTCTGCTGCCTTACTCCGGCGCTGGCCGCGGCTAAGGAAGGGATTAACTAAAATGGCAAAGCTCATTCTGACCCACGAAGTAACCGGTCTCGGTGCTGCTGGCGACGTTGTCGAGGTCAAGGACGGTTACGCACGTAACTACCTGCTGCCCCGCAACTTCGCCCTGACCTGGTCCAAGGGTGGCGAGAAGCAGGTTGAGTCCATCAAGGCTGCCCGCGTTGCCCGCGAGCACGCTTCCCTGGAAGACGCTCAGAAGCAGGCTGCTGCACTCTCCGCCAAGCCGGTCAAGCTGGTCGTCAAGGCTGGCGCAACCGGACGCCTGTTCGGC
This sequence comes from Arthrobacter sp. 05T45, assembly GCF_056395875.1. Classification (NCBI taxonomy): domain Bacteria; kingdom Bacillati; phylum Actinomycetota; class Actinomycetes; order Micrococcales; family Micrococcaceae; genus Arthrobacter; species Arthrobacter sp. 05T45. Next base: position 121,741 of record NZ_JBFTKI010000008.1, read on the forward strand.
ACCGTCAAGCAGGGCGACGTGGCCGACGCTGTTGAGGCCGCAGGCCTGGGCCGCATCGACAAGCGCAAGGTTGAACTGCCGGCACACATCAAGTCGACCGGTTCCTACCAGGCAAACGTCCGTCTGCACGACGACGTTTCCGCTGTGATCGAACTCGACGTAGTCGCAGGCAAGTAGCCCTCACCGGCTGCAGTCCTGAACTGCTGGAAGGCCCCCGCCTCCGGACCTCTCTGAGGACCGAAGGCGGGGGCCTTCTGCTTTAACCCCAACACGAGGTCACTTGCGGTCCATGTTGGACGGCGTCATGGGCCGTAGGTGACCCCGCGTTGCTTTGGCGGGGCGGATCCCCTTAGGCGTGATGCAGCGCCGTGGTGACATGCCGGTAGCCGAGCCGGACCAGTTCGGTGAGCACGGCCTCGTCGACGTCGTCGAGCTTGTTGACGTACAGGCAGCCGGCGCCGAGCTTGTGCCTGCCCAGCCTGCCGAGGAGTTCGGCGGCCTCCGGCCCATATGTCAGGCCGTAGAGCGACAGGCTGGATTTCCTGGGGGAGAAGCCCACCGCCGCGGCATCGCCCTCCCTGCCGCTCGCGTACTTGTAGTGGTAGCGGCCGAAGCCCACAATCGTCGGACCCCACATTTGCGCCGGTTCGCCCGTTATTTCGGACATCAGTGCCAGCAGGCGGAACCCGTCGGCGCGCCGGACCGGATGCTCGACGGCGGCCAGGAACTCCTGAACCGACGCGCCGGTTGCCTGCGTTTTGTTTTCAGCCATGAGGGCAGTCTTGCAGAGCGCGACATTCCTGTCAGGCGGGGAGGGTGGCCGGGAATAAATCCCCTATCCCGCCGCTTCTAAAGGTAGATGCAAACGCATGTAGTCGCGTTGCTGACCAGGATTCAACTTAGGAGCACTCCGTGGAAACCCGCCGTATCACCGTTATCTCCGCCGGACTCGGCGTCCCCTCCTCAAGCCGCCTGCTCGCGGACCAGCTGGCGGCCTCGGCCGAACGGCAGCTTGCCGCGGCCGGCTACGCCGTGGACATCGAGGTCCTGGAGTTGCGGGACCTCGCCGTGGACATCGCCAACAACTTTGTAACCGGGTATGCGGCTCCGCGGCTCGCGGAAGTGATTGCCGGCGTCGAGGCCTCTGATGGCCTGATCGCCGTCAGCCCCGTGTTCAGCGCGTCCTATAGCGGGCTTTTCAAGTCCTTCATCGACGTGCTCGATCCCAAGGCGCTCGAAGGCAAGGCCGTGCTGATCGGGGCCACCGCCGGCACGGACCGGCACCAGATGGTGCTGGACTTCGCGATGCGGCCGCTGTTCACCTACCTGCGCACCCGGATCGCCGCCACCGCGGTTTTCGCCGGGCCGCAGGACTGGGGAAACAACGACGACGGCGGCTCGCCACTGTCGGTGCGCGTGGACCGGGCGGCGGGGGAGTTTGTCGCCCTGCTGCAGGACTCAGGGCCGCAGCAGAAGCCGGTCGCGCTGGAGTCCCTGCCGTTTGAGCAGCTGCTGGCCGGGATCGCTGCCCAGCGGTAGGTCTGCCCGCGCAGGGCTCCCGGGCCTGCAGCGCCGTCCGAACCTTTTCGGCCGCCCGCTCGTTGTCCGGGACATGAAGTGTCCCGTGGATTCTATTGACCTGATCATGAGTGAACGCAGCGGCGTGGAGATTGACTATTGCCCCCAATGCCGCGGGGTGTGGCTGGACCGGGGAGAGCTGGACAAGATCATTGACCGTACGGCGGAGTCGTTGGGCCCGGCAGCCGGCGTCCCCGCCGCACCACTGCCGCCGGCAGCGATGCCACCTGCGGCGTTCCCACCTGCTGAGTTTTCACCTGCGGTTGCTGGCCACATTCCGCCGCCGCTGTACAACCCCGACCCGCGCCGGGACGACCGGCGTCCGGATGACCGCCGCTATGACGAGCGCCGGTACGATGACCGCCGCGACCGTCCGCGTCCCGACCAGTCCAGGTATGAGCAGCCGCGTTACGATGACCGCCGCCGTCCGAAGAAGAAGGAAGGCTGGCTGGGGGACTTGTTCGACTTCTAGCCCTGCCGGTCCCCGGCCGTGCCGGTGGCCCGGAGCCGGCGTGGGCCCCGCGGGGCTCAGTCGCCGAGCAGTGCGATGAATTCCCGGGCCTGTTTCATGGAAATATCCGAGTGGCGGGTCAGGGCGGTCGCTGCGGCCTCGGTGTCGCCGCTCTTGGCCAGGGTGCGGATCCTCCCGTAGATCTCATCATTGAGCATGTTGCTGCTCACCTCGCGGGTGACATCGCCCTTGCTGGCGATCGCGCGGTAGCGGTACGAGAACCGCTGGGGCACGTCGTCGTCGTCCGGAACGGCCGCCGGCGCCGGCTCAGGGGCGCGGAAGGGCTGGGGGTGGGCTGCCAGCGCCGCGACGGCGTCGCGGGACGCCCGGAGGCCCTCGCCTGTGGCCTCGAGGTAGACCTTGATGGCGGTCATGGCCTGCCCCTGCGCGATCAGCGCGTAGAGCTGCCGGTGCTGGTCCTCGGTGAGCCTGGCGGCCGCCGTCCGGGCCAGCCCCGCGGAGTTGGGGTCCGGCTGCGGCGCTGGTGCCGGCATGGTGCGTTCGCCGCGGCGGCTCCACGCCCGTATCGCCAGCAGTACGGCGGCGGCCACGAGCACCAGGATCAGTACGGGAATGAGCAGGGAGTCCATGTGCTAGAGCCGATCTACGTAATTCTTTGCGGTCTTCAGGTCCGAGCGCGTCGATTGCCGCAGCAGCCGGACGGCCTTCGTCTTGTGGCCGTCGTGGGCCAGCGACTGGAGCTGCAAGAGGAGCTGTGGGCTCAGGTGTCCAATGGCGGACAACGCATCCTGGTGGCCGGAGCTGTCCCGGCCCAAAAGGGCGGAGCGGGCGTGGTCGGCCTGCTGCGATTGCTGCTGGGAGTTCTGGCTGGGGCGCGTGGTAGCTTCAATCCGGGCGCGGGAGGCCTCGGCAGCCCGGACCTGTGCCGCGTAGTGGGCCTGGGACTTGAGCGCCAGTTCCTGCTGGTAACGCTCGGCCTCTGAGATGCCGTGGTTCCGCGGCTTCAACGCCGTGACCGCCGCCCAGAGCACCGCCGCGAGGATGAGGGCAGGCAACATGACTATCAGTACATCGCCCATGATTAGAGCTTATGCCAGATTGCGGTTATCCACAGCATGTTCCGCACCTCGCGTACAGTGCGCCGCTGCTGGCGTCAATTCGGCTCGGCGGGAATGAATCCGGTCACAAAATGTGCGTATCGGGCGGCAAATGTGGCCTCCTGTGCCGCATCGTATCCCCAGCTCCAAGGTGCAGGCTGTGGATGAAGCTTGGCGGAAATTGTTTTGTGTCCACAAGATGAATGCAACATTTCCGCAGGTCAAGCACTGATTACAGGCTTAACTTTTTTTCTATCCACAGCTCTACCCACAGACTGTGCACAAGCATCAGGCACTAGTGCACAGGTTATCCACAGGGCAGCGGAGCGGCCGGGTTGGTGCCTGCCCCGGCGGCGGATAACGTAGCAGGATATCGGGCGTGGGAAGCGGAAAAACCTGCGGTCGCCGGATGGTGCCCACCAGGACACCGGCTCCGGGATCCGGTGCCCTGCGGCCGCACCAGCACTGTGGATAACGGCGGTTGCTGCTCCGGCGCGAACTGTCGGAGCTGACTGGTAAGAATAGAGCGGCCGGCATGTGCCGGGTTTTGCCGCCCGCATCACAGCAGTTCGGCAACACAGCAGTTCGCAATCACAGTAGTTCGGCAACACAGCAGGTACGCATCACAGCTCCGCAATGACAGCAGTTCGGCATCACGGCCGTTGAGCACCGCAGCGGCTGGGCGTTGACCCGCCGGGATACGGTGCTTGGCCTTGAGGCACTGGGTACGACGGCATTGGGCATAAGGCGCAGTGCTTACGCGCCGCGGCGAACGGACATCCGCCACGGCACACAATGAAGGACGGCAGTTTTGTCAGTTACGCATCTGGACTCAGTCGAGGGTACGCGGGGAGCCGAGGGCAGCCGCAAGCCTCCGCAGGACATCCCCGCGGAGCAGTCAGTCCTGGGCGGCATGATGCTGTCCAAGGACGCCATCGCCGACGTCGTCGAGATCCTGCGTGGCCAGGACTTCTACCGTCCGGCGCACGAAACCATCTACGAGGCCATCATCGACCTCTATGGCCGCGGCGAGCCCGCGGACGCCGTGACCGTCTCGGACGAGCTGACCAAGCGCGGCGAAATCAACAGGATCGGCGGACCCGCCTACCTGCACGAACTCATCCAGACCGTCCCCACGGCGGCCAACGCCGGTTACTACGCTGAAATCGTGGGCGAACGCGCGGTGCTGCGCCGCCTCGTCAACGCCGGCACCAAGATCGTCCAGCTCGGCTACGGACAGGACGGCGAGGTCGAAGACCTGGTCAACCAGGCCCAGGCCGAGGTCTACGCCGTCGCCGAACGCCGGACCGCCGAGGACTATGTGGTCCTCAAGGACGTCATGGAATCCACCGTGGACGAGATCGAGGCCTCCGGCCACCGCGGCGAGGGCATGGTGGGTGTCCCCACCGGCTTCTACGAGCTCGATGAACTCACCCACGGCCTGCATCCCGGCCAGATGATCGTCATCGCCGCCCGCCCGGCCGTCGGCAAGTCCACGTTCGCGCTGGACTTCGCCCGCTCGGCCGCCATCAAGAACAACCTTGCGACCGTCATGTTTTCCCTCGAAATGGGCCGCAACGAGATCGCCATGCGCCTGCTGTCCGCCGAGGCCACGATCGGTCTCCAGGACCTCCGCAAGGGCACCATCAAGGACGAGCAGTGGTCCAAGATTGCCACCACCATGGGCCGGATGAACGATGCGCCGCTGTTCATCGATGACAGCCCCAACATGTCGCTGATGGAGATCCGGGCCAAGTGCCGGCGCCTGAAGCAGCAGCATGACCTCAAGCTGGTGATCCTGGACTACCTGCAGCTCATGAGCTCGGGCAAGAAAGTGGAATCCCGCCAGCAGGAAGTCTCCGAGTTCTCCCGTGCCCTGAAGCTCCTGGCCAAGGAACTCCAGGTGCCGGTGATCGCGCTGTCGCAGCTGAACCGTGGCTCCGAGCAGCGCCAGGACAAGCGCCCCATGGTCTCGGACCTGCGCGAATCCGGCTCCATCGAGCAGGATGCCGACATGGTGATCCTGCTGCACCGCGAAGACGTCTATGACAAGGAGTCCCCGCGCGCGGGCGAGGCGGACATCCTGATCGCCAAGCACCGTAACGGCCCCACAAAAGACATTGTGGTGGCTTTCCAGGGCCACTACTCGCGGTTTGCCAACATGGCCGCCGACGCCGGCGGTGGCGGCGGCTTCTAGCCCCGCCCGGCTAGTGGTCGCGGGCCGCGAGCAGGTGGTTGGGCAGCCGGTTCCCCGGGGCCCGGCCGCGGATTTCCAGCAGTTCGCGGGCGTGGGAGTGCAGCCGGATATCCTCCGCTGACACCGGCACCCACTGCGGAATCGGGACCGAGGTGCCGGTCTCGTCGCGGGCGACCATGACCGTCAGGCAGTATGTGGTCAGGTTCAGCTCGCGCCCCTTGGGGTCTCCGGAGCGGACGTGGACGGCGATGTGCATGCCCTTGGTGCCGGTGTAGACCAGACGGGCCTCCACCTCTACGACGTGGCCGATCAGCAGCGGCCGGTAGAACCGCACGCCGCCGGAGAATACGGCCACGGTGTCCTTGCCGCAGTAGCGGGAGGCGCAGACGTAGGCAGCCTCGTCGATCCACTTCATGACGATGCCGCCGTGCACCTTGCCGCCCCAGTTCACGTCCGTGGGCGCGGCCATGAACCGCAGCACCACGCTCTCGGCCGTGCCGGCGTCGGTATATTCCTGTCCGCTCATGGCCTCCACGATGTCCTCGCGGACCTTGATCCGGGCCAGCGCGTGGTCCCGCTGTTCGATTTCGTCCGGCGTCTCAGGGACGAACTGCGGCACCGGTATGGGCTTGCCGTCCGCGCCCACGGCCACGAAGATCACGATGCACTGGCTCCGCATGGTGGCGGGGCCGCCCTTCGGATCGCCCGAGGACACCACGGTCCGGATGTGCATCGAGGACCGCCCGGTGTACACGATCGTGGCCTCGACCTCCACCATGTCGCCACTGTTGACCGGGTCCGCGAAGTGGATGTTCCCCACGTAGGCCGTCACGCAGTAGGACTTTGCCCAGCCGACGGCGGCGGCATAGGCCGCCTTGTCCACCCACTCGAGCACGGTGCCGGCGTCGACCGAGCCGCTGTGGCCGACATCGGTGGGGGCCGCCAGGAAGCGCAGGGTCACGGAATTGGGCGCGTTCTCGCTCATATTGTGAGTTTACTGATTGGCCCGGCGGGCGCGGCCGGCCGGCGACACAATCGCTCTCCTGCAGGCCACAACCACGCCATAACCCGGAGACACACGACGGCGGGCGGCCACCAAAAGGTGACCGCCCGCCGTCGCGCTCCAGGCCGTGAGCTATGCCGTGGAGGCCTTAGGCCAGGACGCGGAGCTTCGAGTCGGCGCGGCCGAAGAGGGCGCGGTCGGCGGAGAACTTGCCCGCACCGACGAGGGCCACGGCTGCAGCGGCGGCCGCCAGGATCAGGACGAGTTCATAGCCGCCGGTTGCGACGAAGACGCCGGCGGAGGCGTGGACCATGAACAGGGCGCCGAGCATGTCCAGTGCGAGGAGGACCGCAAACACGCGGGTGAGCACGCCCAGGATCAGCGCGACACCGCCGACGAGCTCGAGGGTCGCGACGACGGGAGCCACCGCCTGGGCTGCCGGAACACCCATCTGGGTGAAGGCGGCCTGGGTGCCTGCGATCGTGAATTCGTTGAACTTCTGCCAGCCGTGGGCGGCGAAAAGGAAGCCGGCGATGACGCGCAGGATGGTTCGGGCGGAGGTGGTCAGGGCGGGCTGGTTCATGGGAAATACCGTTTCGTAAGTAGGGGGCGTCGCGGCTCTCAGCCGCCGCGGCTTCGGTTGCGTTCAAGATCCAGTCTTCCGGATATTTAGTTGAAATGTCAACTAAATGACGTGCTGGGTCGATTCAACGGCCCGGCTAGGGTTAACGCGTGCAACCTTCCCCGCAGCTGTCCACCGCCCCGCCGCCGACTACCGGGCAGCGCCGGGAAATCCTGCGCCTGGCAGTGCCGGCCTTCGGCGCCCTGATCGCCGAGCCGCTGTTCCTGCTCGCGGATTCGGCCATTGTGGGCCATCTCGGCGTGGCCGAACTGGCCGGCGTCGGGCTGGCATCGGCGGTCCTGCACACGGCAGTCGGACTGATGGTGTTCCTCGCGTACTCCACCACCCCGGCAGTGGCGCGGGCCATCGGCAACGGCCAGCTGGCCAAAGCCCTCGCCGCCGGGCGCGACGGCATCTGGTTGGCGTTGCTGCTCGGACTCGTCCTTGCGGTCGCCGGGTTCCTGGCCGCGGGGCCGCTCCTGGACCTGATGGGCGCCGACGGCGAGGTGCATGCCTTTGCCGTGGACTACCTGCGCGGGTCCATGCCCGGCCTCGTGGCGATGCTGCTCATCTTCGCGGGCACCGGGGTGCTGCGCGGACTCCAGGACACCCGGACCCCGCTGATCGTCGCCGCCGCGGGTTTCACGCTGAACATCGCGCTGAACCTGGTCCTCGTCTACGGGTTGGGCTGGTCCGTGACCGGCTCGGCCGTGGGCACGAGCATCGCGCAGTGGGCCATGGCGGCCGTCTATGTGCTGATCGTCCGGCGCAACGCCCGCAACCACGGGGTGTCCCTGCGGCCGGACTGGCGTGGCATCCGGGCCCTGACCGGGGTGGGTTCCTGGCTGATGCTGCGCACACTCAGCCTGCGGATCGCGATTCTCGCCACGGTGGTGGTGGTCACCGCCCAGGGGCCGGTCAATCTCGCCGCACATCAGCTGGCCATGACCATCTTCACGTTCTTCGCTTTCGCCCTCGACGCCCTCGCGATCGCGGCCCAGGCCTTGATCGGCAAGGAACTCGGCGCGGCCCGGCCGGTGGCGGCACGAGCGCTGACGCGCACCATGACCCGGTGGGGGGTCGGCTTCGGCGTCCTGACCGGAATCCTTCTGGCAGCCGCGGCACCGTGGGCGGGCGCCCTCTTCACACCCGACGCCGAAGTCCGGGCGGCACTTACCCTCGCCCTGTGGGTGCTCGCCGCCGGGCAGCCGCTGGCCGGGTACGTCTTCGTCCTTGACGGCGTCCTCATCGGCGCGGGCGACGCCCGCTACCTGGCGATCGCGGGCGTCGTCAACCTCGCTGCCTACCTGCCGCTGCTGCTGGCGGTGCTGTATTCCGGCGCCGGTGCCGGCGCGGGATTGCTCTGGCTGTGGGCCGCGTTCTCGCTCGGCTACATGGCGGCGCGGGCGCTGACGCTGGGCCTCCGGGCCCGGACGGACCGGTGGATGGTGCTCGGCGCGCGGTGAGTGCGGGCTGGCGCCGCCGGCAGGCGTGCGAAGCCGCGGCTTCGCACTAAACTGGACGGGTGACTCTTCCCGCAGCGCCTGACGCGACCCCTGCCATCCGCGCCGCGGCCGACCTCTTCAAGCCCGTGCTTGTCAGGGCGGCCGTCGCGCTCGTGTTTGGCGCGGTCACCGTGTTCTGGGCGGCACCGCCAGAATCGGGCATGGGCTGGGCCGGCGGCCTCTACCTGCTGGCCACCGGTGTGGTGATGATCTGGACCGTGCCCAAGACCGGATTCCCCCCGCGGGAAGGCGCTGGCAGAGTCCTCTCCGCCGGCGGGGCAGCCCTGGCCGGAGCCGGCGCGGCCGTGGCCCTGATCCCCGCCCCGCTCGTCTTCGGAACCATCGCGGCTCTGGGCCTGGGCGTGGCCGGCGCCGCGGAGCTGTTCGCGGGCATTCGTGGCCGCGGCCGGTCCGTGCTGGCCCGTGACTGGATCGCCTCCGGCGTGATCGGACTGGGCACTGCGATCGCGCTGCCGTTCTTCATCGGCCTCGGCCCGCACGCCCTCCTCGGGGTTGCCGGCGGCGGGGCCATCATCAGCGGCGTCCTGTGGATGCTGTCCGGACTGACCCTGCGCCATGATGCTCCGGGCGATTCCGCGGAGGCCGTAAACTAGTACCGACAGGTTCTACCCGGCGTAGAACAATTGCGGTAACAAGACAGCCACGCTATTTGCGCGGGCTGCAGGAGGAAAACACCTTGGCACAGCAGAAACCCGGAGCGCCCCGCAGCCTGCGGACCTCGGTCAAGGGACCGCTCATGTTCTCCGCGTTCTGGGCCGTGGTGGTTTTCTTCGGCGTCCTGATCTTCGCCTCGGGCGGCAGCGCCCGCTCGCCCCGGTTCGATCTGGCGCTCACCGGCGCCGGCATCGCCTTTATTGTGATCCTGGTGGTGGCCGCCATGCTGGCCATGAGTCACAAGGAGAATCCCGCTGACCTGGGGAAGGGCTCCGGCGTCAACCTCAGTTCCAAGCGCACGCCCTCCGGCCATGGCGGCCCGTCAGCGCAGCCCCGGCCCGAGGCCGGCCCCGGCGATTCCCGTGACAGCGGCCCGCAGGCCTAGCAACGAGGCCTGGCAGCGTGGCCCCACGGTGAGGCCCGACAGGCCGGCCTGACAGCAGGGCCCGACACCGCGGGCCCCTCCCGCCGGCACCCTCGGCGTCAGGACGCGGCTTTCCGGGCCCGGTACGCGGCCACATGCGCGCGGTTGGCGCAGTTTCCCGTGTCGCAGTAGCGCTTCGAACGGTTGCGGCTCAGGTCCAGCACGACGGCGTCGCAGTCGTCCGCGGCGCACACCAGCAGGCGGTCCATTTCCTTGCTGCGGATCACGTCCACGATCGCCATGGCCGCCTCCGTACTCATCCGGTCGGCCAGCGGCGCCTCCGGGGTGGTGGCGTGCAGGTGCCAGTCCCAGGGTTCGTGCTTGACCAGCTGGGGCAGCGCCCGGGCCTCCCGGAGCAGCCGGTTCACGGTTCCCGCGGCTGCCGACTCCTCGGCCTGCCAGAGCTCGGCGAGCTCGCCGCGGAGCCGCCGCACGCTGGCCAGCTCGGCCCCGTCCCGGGTGCGGGAACCGGTGAAGCCCTCGGCCTCCAGGAAGGCATCCAGATCCCTGACCGTGGCCAAATGTTCCTCACCGTTGGCCGCGGTGTTGATGAGGTTGACCACAGAACGCAGGGCAACTTCCGTGTCAGGGGCAAAAACCATCTTGACTCCTTACCTTGCCGGGGCGTAATGTCATGAGCATAACCCTACTTTACTCCTGACAGGAGAATGCCCGTGTCTGCCCCCCAGCGCCCCGTCGCCACGCCGGTCCGAGACTTAGCCGCCCAGCGGTCTGCCTCCGAACCGGGCGGCACCCCGCAGGGAAGCAAACTCGAAGGCAAACGGGGAGGCAAGCAGGCCGCCAGGCAGAGCACTACGCCGGCCGCCGCACCATCAGGGTTCATGGCATCGGGCCTGGGCGTCGCCCTGTTTTCGTCCGCGGTGTTCGGGCTCTCCGGATCATTCGCCAAGGCGCTCCTGGAAACGGGCTGGACTCCCGGGGCGGCCGTCACGGCCCGGCTTACCGGTGCGGCCCTGATTCTGGCCGTCTTCGCCATTCCCTCCTTGCGCGGGCGTTGGCACCAGCTCCGGGACAACTGGCTGACCGTGCTGCTGTTCGGATTCATCGGCGTCGCCGCCTGCCAGCTGTTCTATTTCAACGCCGTATCCCGGCTCTCGGTCGGCGTCGCCCTGCTGCTGGAGTACCTGGCGCCGGTGCTGATCGTCCTCTGGCTGTGGGCCGCCAGCCGGAAACGGCCGCGGCCACTGACGATTGCCGGCACCCTCCTGTCCCTCGGCGGGCTGATCCTGGTCCTGGACCTCACCGGAGCCGTCAAAGTCGACCTCATCGGGGTGCTGTGGGGGATCGCGGCCGCGGTGTGCCTGGCCATCTATTTCTTCATCACGGCCAAGGAAAACGACACCCTGCCGCCCATCCTTCTGGCCTCCGGCGGGCTCATGGTGGGCGCCATCGTCATGTGGCTCGCCGCGGCAACCGGGCTGCTGCCGATGGCCTTCAGCACGGCCGACACCCGCCTGGGGGCCTGGATCACCCCGTGGTGGGTGGCGCTGGGCGGCCTCGTGGTCCTGGCCACGGTGGTGGCGTACGTGTCCGGAATTGTCGCCGCCCGGGCACTCGGCTCGAAAGTCGCGTCCTTTGTCTCGCTCACCGAGGTGCTGTTCGCCGTCATCTGGGCGTGGCTGCTCCTCGGCGAACTGCCCGGACCCATCCAGCTCCTGGGCGGCCTGCTGATCGTCGGCGGGGTGGTGCTGGTCCGGCTGGACGAGCTCCGGGCCCCGTCCGGCACCGGCGCGGCAGCGCTGGACCACGCGAACGACTGCGAGCCCGTGCCGTAGTCGGTTGTCCGTTCGGGCCCGGGCACCTCCTTCCCGGGCCGAAGGAATCCCAATCGGCCGACAGCCTACAACGCGCCTAACCCTGCCTCAATCACCACAAGGCCCTTAGCATGGAGATATGTGCCGAAATATCCGGACCCTCCACAATTTTGAACCCCACGCCACCACCGCGGAGGTGGAGGCCGCCGCGTTGCAATACGTGCGCAAGATCAGTGGCAGCACCAAGCCGTCCAAGGCCAACGAGGAGGCCTTCAACCGGGCTGTGCATGAGATTGCCCATGCGACGCAGCACCTCCTCGACTCCCTGGTGACCCACGCCCCGTCAAAGGACCGCGGGGAGGAAGCGGCCAAAGCCAAAGCCAGGGCTGCCATCCGCTATGGCGCGGCCTGAGGCGGGGCGCCCGGCCCAAGGCCTGACTACTTTCCGAAGCTGCGCAGCCGCAGCGAGTTGGCCACCACCAGCACGGAGCTGGCGGCCATGGCGGCGCCGGCGATCATCGGGTTGAGCAGGCCCAGGGCTGCCACCGGGATGCCCACGGCGTTATAGAAGAAGGCCCAGAAGAGGTTCGTCTTGATGGTGCCGAGCGTTCGGCGGGAAAGCTCGATCGCCTGTGCCACCTGTCCGAGGTCGTTGCCCATCACCGTCAGATCGGCTGCCTCGATGGCGACGTCGGTGCCGGAACCCATGGCGATGCCCAGGTCCGCCTGCGCCAGCGCCGCGGCGTCGTTAACGCCGTCCCCGGCCATGGCCACAGTGGCGCCGGCCGCTTGCAGCGTCCGCACGGCCTCAACCTTGCCCGCCGGGAGCACACCGGCAAAGACGTCGCGCGGGCTGATCCCGACGGCGGCCGCCACCTGGGCAGCCACAGTGGCGTTGTCGCCGGTCAGCAGGATCGGCCGGAGCCCGAGCTCCCGGAGCCGGGTAACTGCGGCCGCGGAACCGGGCTTAACGGTGTCCCGCAGGCTGATGATTCCGGCGATTTCGCCGTCCACGGCAACCCAGACGGCCGTGGCGCCGGAGTCTTCGGCAGCACCAAGCGCCTCGCGCTGAGCCGGGGCCGGAGCGACGCCGGACTCCAACAGCCAGCCGGTGCGCCCCGCGACCACGCGCCGTCCTTCGACCGTGCCATCGACTCCGCCGCCGGGTGCGGACCGGAAGCCGGCGACGGCGGGGAGGCCCGCGCCGTCGTTGTTCACGCGCGCCGCCGCGCCCAACGCCGCAGCGGCGATGGCCCGGGCGATCGGGTGCTCGGAGGCGTTTTCCACAGCCCCCGCCAGGCGCAGGACCTCGGCTTCGCTGTGCGGCCCGAAACTTTGGACGCCGTCCACGGCAAGGCGGCCGGTGGTGACGGTCCCGGTCTTGTCCAGCAGGATCGTGTCCACCGTCCGGGTGTCCTCGAGGACTTGCGGACCCTTGATCAGGATCCCCAGCTGGGCGCCCCGCCCGGTCCCGGTCAGCAGTCCGACGGGCGTGGCCAGCCCGAGGGCGCAGGGGCAGGCAATGACCAGCACGGCGACGGCGGCGGTGAAGGCGGCCCGGACCTCGCCGGCGCTGACGGCCGGTGCGGCCGCAATCAGCCAGGCCCCGAAGGTGAGGGCGGCGATGACCAGGACGACCGGTACGAAGACGGCGCTGATGCGGTCGGCGAGCCGGGCGATGGGTGCTTTTCCGGTCTGCGCCGCGGAGACGAGCCTGCCCATCTGGGCCAGGGTGGTCTCGGACCCGACGCGGGTGGAACGGACCAGGAGCCGGCCTGAGGTATTGATGGTGGCCCCGGTGACCTGGCTGTCCGGGCCGACTTCCACGGGCACGGATTCGCCGGTCACGAGGGAGGCGTCCACCGCAGAGGCGCCGTCGATGACGACGCCATCGGCGGCGATCTTCTCGCCGGGGCGGACCACGATCACGTCTCCGAGGGCCAGCTGGTCGGCCGGGATCTTGTGCTCGGTGCCGCCGCGCAGCACCGTAGCGTCCTTGGCCCCCAGGTCCAGGAGGGCCTTGAGGGCGTCGCCCGCCTTCCGTTTGGCGTTGGCCTCGAGGTAGCGGCCGAGCAGCAGGAACGTGGTGACCACGGATGCGACCTCGAAATACAGGCCGCCGGAGCCCATGCCCTCCGCTGCGGGATGTTCGGTCATGCCCGGGTCGGCAAGGAGTTGCCCGACCGAGAACGAGTAGGCGGCAATCACGCCGATGGACACCAGGGTGTCCATGGTCGAGGCCAGATGCCGCGCGTTGATGGCCGCGGCGCGGTGGAACGGCCACGCCGCCCAGGCAACTACCGGCAGGGCCAGGATCGCGGCCACCCAGCCCCAGTTCGGGAACTGGAGTGCCGGGATCATCGAGATCGCGAAGACCGGGACGGTGAGTACGGCCGCCACAACCAGCCGCGGGCGAAGCGAGGGTGCGGCTGTGGCGGCCGGAAATCCGGTGCCGGCCGGGAGCCCTGCGTCCTCCACCGGCGTGCCCGGATACCTGCCGGACCGGACCGTGGCCTTGTAGCCCGCGGCCGCGACCGTGGCGGTGATCTGGTCATCGGTGATGTCCGCCGGGACGCTGACCCGGGCGGATTCGAGGGGCAGGTTGACGCTGGCCTCGACTCCGTCGAGCTTTCCGAGCCTGCGCTCGACCCGGTTGACGCAGGACGCGCACGTCATGCCCTCGATATCGAGGTCAATGACACGGCTCCCGGCCCGGTCCAACAACTGCTGGTCCAACAACTGCTCGCTGCTCACGGCGCCCTTCTTTTCCCGCTCGATTGGTTTTCTGCCGTTCCGGTGTCTGCGCCCGCCCGGGGCTGTTGTCACTCAGGCTTCGCTGGCGACCACGAGGTAGCCGGCTTCGGCGATTGCCTCGCCGATTTCGGAGGAGGACAGTGCTTCGTTGGAGGTGATCGTGACGGTGGAGATGCCGCCGGCGTTGAGGTCGACGTCGATCTTTTCGACGCCGGAGAGCGCCTCAAGTTCTTCGCTGACAGAGGACACGCAGTGGCCGCAGGTCATGCCGGAAACGTTGACGGTGGTGGAAACGGGGGCCATGGGGTGCTCCTTGTCGCTGGGCCGGGTGTGGTTCCCCGGCCCGGTGGTGTGGTGGGTGGTACGGGTACTAGCGGAGCAGGCGTCCGATGGCATCGGTGGCCTCCTTGACTTTGACATCGATGGCCTCCGCCCGAAGCTCCGGGTCTGGCTCGGCGGCGGCGCCGACAACGCAGTGGCCGATGTGCTCTTCGACGAGCCCGAGGCTCACGGCATGCAGGGCCTTGGTGACGGCGGCGACCTGGGTGAGGATGTCGATGCAGTATTTGTCCTCGTCAACCATCCGGGCGATGCCGCGGACCTGCCCTTCGATCCGCTTGAGACGGCGAAGGTAGGCGTCCTTGTTGGACGTGTAGCCGTGTTCATGGGGCGGGGCGTCAAGGGGAACAGTGTCCAGACGTGCCGTGCCGGGGACTTCTGACTCGCTCATGCCCTCAACATATACCCCCTAGGGGTATGTTTCAAGCCCGCGGCCCGGCCGGCGCAGCATGTGGAATGTTGGGTAAAACAAAGAGCTCCGGAGTGCGTTATTGGGGGATACGCACTCCGGAGCAGCTTTGGGGTAGGCCGTTCCTCCGGCCTGCAGATCGAGCTTACTCGCCGGTAGTGGGGTAACACCAGCGCTCTGAATAAGTACTTTCGCTTTATTTTCTTCCTGCCGGAGCGACGCCCGGAACGATCAGGATCGGACGTTCCTGATGGTGGCTGAGCCATGCCGCCACGGAGCCGTTCAGCGCGGCGGAGATGCGGTGGCCGATGCCGCGTTCGGGGGTCCCCACCACGATCATGGATGCGTTGGTGTCCGCGGCCAGCCTGCCGATCGCCCGGGCGGGATCCCCGGCCAGGGTGCGCAGCGTCCAGTCGATTCCCAGGGGAACGCAGAGTGCCTCAACAGCGGAACGCAGCTCCTGGGCGGTGGCCCGGATCCGGGCGTCGTCCGCGTCCGGGTGCAGGGACAGGCGGTGCGCGGACCGCGCCGGGTCCCACTCCACGAGGTAGCTGGCCTCGTCCACGTAGGCGCAGATCAAGGGCGCGGCGAGGGACTTCGCGAGGGATGCCGCCGTCTGCAGCACTTCCGGATGCTGTCCCGGAACCACACCCACCACGAGGGGCGCCGGGCCGTGGGCGGAGTCGTCAGGCATACTTCATTCTGGCGCCGGGGTGCGGCCCTGAACAGGGGCTTACTTCCCGTCTGCCGGCCCGGGACGGTGCGGGCGCCGTTTGCCGCGGCCTCCCTTGAACAGCCCGGGGGGTGGGGCCTACGGTTGAAGAACACAGGAGGAGGTGGCCGCCGTGGAGATCTACATGTGGTGGTTGGATCTGGATTTGGCGAGCAAGGAATGGCTTCGGGAAAACCTGCGGACCATTGAACTGCCCGAGGCCGTGCAGCGGGGAATCGCGGATGCCGGCGGGCCCGGTCCGGCTGAGCCGTCCGCCGCCGGCGCGGCCGTATTGACGGCCGCGGACTGGGACTTCATCGAGACGCAGTCGGAGTTCGTCGACTGAAAGATGCCACCGGCGCGGCAGCGCATGCCGGCGGGCGCCGGGAGAAAACCGTTGCGGCCTTCGGGCGGGGATGGTTGCATGGACCCCATGGCTACTGCAGAGAGTTACGTCCTGGCGATCGGGACCAAGAAAGGCCTTTGGCTGGCGACCAGCCGGGACCGGAAGGACTGGTCGCTGTCCGGCCCGCATTTTCTGATGAGTGAGGTGCCCAGCATCGCCATCGATACCCGCGATGACAGGACCCGGATCCTGGTGGGGGTCCGCTCCGAGCACTGGGGCCCCACGGTTTTCCACTCAGATGATCTCGGCGGATCCTGGACCGAACCCGAAAACGGCGCCATCACGTTCCCCGACGGCACCGACGCCGCCCTGGAACGGATCTGGCAGATCTATCCCGACGCCGACTCCCGCCCGGGCGTCGTGTGGGCGGGCTGCGAACCGATCTCGGTCTGGAAATCCACCGACGGCGGCGAGCACTTCGAGCTCAACCGCGGCCTCTGGGACCATCCGCACCGCAGCGAATGGGGCGCAGGCTATGGCGGCGCTGCGGCGCACTCGATCGTCGTCGACCCCACGGGCGAGAAAGTCCACGTCGCCATGAGCACCGGAGGGGTCTACCGCTCGCTCGACGGCGGCGCCTCCTGGGAGCCGCGCAACAAGGGAATTTCCGCGTACTTCATGCCGGATCCCAACCCGGAATTCGGCCAGTGCGTCCACAAGATCGCGGCCGACGCCGCCGTCGACGGCCGCCTGTACGCGCAAAACCATCACGGCGTGTACCGCAGCGACGACGGCGCCGAATCGTGGGAGTCGATCGCCGAAGGGCTGCCGGCGGACTTCGGTTTTGTGATGCTGACGCATCCGCGCCGGGCCGGTACCGCCTGGGTGGTCCCGCTGAAGGCTGACGGCGAACGTATCCCGCCGGACGGGAAGCTGGCCGTGCACCGGACCGATGACGCCGGCGCCAACTGGAAACGGCTCGATGCCGGGCTGCCGGAAGCCGAGTACAACGCCGTGCTCCGTGATGCTGCCAGCGTCGACAGCGCGGAGCCTGCGGGCGTCTACTTCGGGACGCGCGGCGGCAGTGTCTACGCCAGCGCTGACGAGGGAGAACACTTTACCGAGGTCGCCTCGCACCTGCCGGATGTGCTGTGCGTGCGGGCAGCCGTGGTCTCCACTGCCCTGCTCCCGGCGCAGGCGTGAAGGGGTAAAAAGCGCATGAACAGCGGCGAGATCAGCGGCGACGCCATGCCGGCAGACTCGGCGATCAGCGTGGTCCTGCCCAGCGTCCTCCAACCGCTCGCCGGCGGGCAGTCCATCCTGACTGCGCCCGCCGAGGCAGCGGTGACGGTGGAGTGGGTGCTGGATACGGTGACCGGGGGCTATCCGGCGCTGTCGCGGCGGTTGCGGGACGAGACCGGAAGTGTTCGCCGTTACGTGAATATATACGTCAACGGGAATGAAATCCGGCGGCTGCAGGGTCTGGTGACTGCGGTGGCGCCGGGCCAGGAAGTCCTCATCATCCAGTCGGTGGCCGGAGGCTGACGCCTCAGGCGACCCGCCAGACGCTGCATTCGTCGGCATTGATGGCCTTGCGCATGCCGGTGTGGCGGTCCATGATCCAGACGACGCCGATTCCGGGGGCCGTTTCCTGAACGCTGCCGCGGCGGATCACGACGTCATCGTAGTTCGGGCCCACCCGCAGGCGGGCCTCGATCTCGTCGCCGCGGTGCAGCTGGTCGAGCGCGCGGACGCGGGTTACATGGGCTTTCGCTTCCTTCAACATGGCGGGGCCTCCTGGACTGGAGTCGGTGCCTGCTCTTGCCGGCACTTCCAGTCTCCTGCGCCAATGTTGCGTCCGCGTTTCGGCACGGTAAGGGGCCGGTTAGATTTCGGGGGCGCAGCGGATACCGGCCACCATCAGGGCTGCGGGCGCCCTCAGGGGAGCTGGCGTTCGCCCGGGCGCTCGACCCGGAACCACCGGTACCCGTAGCGGTCCAGCGGGACTTCGAAGGCGCCGTCGTCGGAGAGCGGGATGTCCTCGCCGCCGAGCAGGTCCCGGAGCACGGCCCCGGCGTAAGACCGCCCCGCCGCGCCCTTCCCGTCCGGACCCGCCGGGCCGCCTTCCTCGCCCTCCGGCGGGACCACCGAGGCCGTCACAGACGCCGGTTCGGCGCCAAAATTGTGGGCGACCACTACTGTAGAGCCGTCCCACGTGCAACGGTGCAGCAACACCGCCGGTGAGGCCTGCTTGATGAGGGCAAACCTGCCCCAGCCGAGCTCGGGACATTCCCGGTACCGCTGGATCAGTGTCGCGATGAAGTTCCACAGCGAATCGGGATCCCGTTTCGCGGCCGCGGCGTTGATGCGCGCGGGCCCGTACGGTCCGTCCACGGGCTGGGCGACGAGGTCCCCCGGCGGGGCGGTCGAGAAGCCGCCATTTTCGGTGTGGTCCCACTGCATGGGGGAGCGGACGGCCGAGCGGCCCTTCGCGCGCAGATCTTCGCCCATCCCGATCTCTTCGCCGTAGAAGAGCACCGGGGTGCCCGGCAGCGAGAACATCAGGGAGTACACCATGCGGATCCTGGCCGGGTCGCCGCCGAGCATGGTGGGCAGCCGCCGCCGCAGTCCGCGGCCGTACATCTGCATGTCGGGATCCGGACCGAAGGCCGCGAAGACCTCCTCGCGTTCGGCATCGCTGAGCTTGTCCAGGGTGAGTTCATCGTGGTTCCGGACGAACATGGCCCATTGGTTGTCGGGATTGACCTTCGGACGGCTGCCGAGCGTCCGGGCCAGCGGCCGGGCGTCCTGCCGGGCCAGTGACAGGTACATGTTCTGCATGGAGAGGAAATCAAACTGCATGTTCAGCTCGTTGCCGGCAGGGCCGCCGAAGTACTTCAGCTGCTCTTTGTATGGAAGGTTGACCTCGCCCAGCAGCACCGCGCTGCCATGGCGGCGGTTGAGGAAGCTGCGCAGGGCGCTCAGGTACTGGTGCGGGTCGATTTTCGCGGCTTCATCCTTGGGCTCGCCGACCAGCTCCAGGAAGAAGGGCACCGCGTCCAGCCGGAAGCCGTCCAGGCCCAGCTGCAGCCAGAATCCCATTGACTTCGCAATCTCGTCCCGCACCTTGGCATTCATCACGTTCAGGTCCGGCTGGTGTTTGGCGAACATGTGCAGATACCACTCACCGGTGGCCTTGTCCTGGGTCCAGATGGACGTTTCCTCGCCGGGAAACACCACCTGGTCCGAGGTGTCCGGCGGCGTGTCCTTCCGCCAGACGTAGTAGTCGCGGTAGGGGTTGTCCACGGACTTGCGCGCCTGGACGAACCACGGGTGCCGGTCGGAGGTGTGGTTGATGACAAAGTCCGCGATCACCCGGATGCCGCGGTCGTTGGCGGTGCGGATGAATTCCACCAGGTCCCCCAGGCTTCCGAGCCGGGGATCCACGCCGTACATGTCGGTGACGTCGTAGCCGTCGTCGCGGTCCGGGGAAGGGTAGAAGGGCATGAGCCAGATGCACGTGATGCCGAGCGCGGCAAGATAGTCCACCCGTTGGATCAGTCCGCCGAAATCTCCGGTGCCGTCGCCGTCGCCGTCGAAGAACGTCTCCGGATCCAGGCAGTAAATCACCGCGTTCTTCCACCAGAGGTCCGAGGTCTCGGCGATTCTCACAGCGCACCGTCCGTTCCGGCCGGAGCCTGTCCCGCCGCCGGGCGGAGCTGGGGGAGGACGTGTTCGGCGAAGGAGTGGCCCTGCCGGGCGGACGACGGCTCAATATGGTCCGAGCACATGGCGGCATCGAAGCCTGCCTGCCCGGCCAGTTGAACGTCCTGCAGGAGGCGCCGGGGGCTGATCTGCTCATGCGAGGCGTGGAACCCGATGGTAGCCATCACCCATGTTTACCGCCGGGGCCGGGCCGTGTCGAGGAGCCCCGAGTTGTGGAGCCCCTCGCGAGGACCCACAGCGTGGGGCTGGCGGTCCCGGGTCCGCGGCGCAAGAATGGGCGCTATGCACCTGCCGTTGATGCCTCCCATTGCGCCCATGCTGGCCAAAGCACTGCCGGCCCTGCCGTCGCCGGACGCCGGAACGGGCTGGCTCTTTGAGCCGAAATGGGACGGGTTCCGCTCCATCATCTTCCGTGACGGCGACGAGGTGGAGATCGGCAGCCGGAACGGCAAGCCGATGACGCGCTATTTCCCCGAGCTTGTCGAGGCGCTGAAGTCGGAGCTGCCGGAACGCTGCGTGGTGGACGGCGAGATCATCATGGTGGCGGCCTCCGGTGACCGGCTGGACTTCGACGCGCTCCAGCAGCGCATCCATCCGGCCGCCAGCCGGGTGAAGCTGCTCGCGGAAAAGACCCCTGCGCGCTTCGTGGCGTTCGACCTGCTGGCCCTCGGCGACGAGGATCTCACGGGCAAACCCTTCTCCGAGCGCCGCCGGCAGCTGGAGCGCGCACTGGCAGCCAGCGCGGCGCCGGTCCACCTCACAGCCGCGACCTCCGACCGGGACACGGCGCAGCGCTGGTTCCGGCAGTTCGAGGGCGCCGGACTGGACGGGATTGTGGCCAAGACGCTGGAGGGCAGCTACCAGCCGGACAAGCGCGCGATGGTCAAGGTCAAGCACGAACGGACGGCGGACTGCGTGCTCGCCGGATACCGCGTGCACACCTCCGGTCCGGACCGGATCGGCTCGCTGCTCCTGGGGCTCTACGACGACGCCGGGGTGCTGGCGAACGTCGGCGTGGTGGGAGCTTTCCCGATGGCCCGGCGCGCGGAGCTGTTTGCCGAGCTGCAGGAGCTGGTCACCGGTTTTGACGACCACCCCTGGGCCTGGGCCCGGCAGGAGGAGGGGGCGCGCACTCCGCGGAAGGCCGAGGGAAGCCGGTGGAGCGGCGGCAAAGACCTGTCCTTCACCCCGCTGCGGCCCGAGCGCGTGGTGGAAGTGAAGTATGACCATATGGAGGGCGAACGGTTCCGGCACACAGCCCAGTTCCTGCGCTGGCGTCCGGACCGTGATCCGCGCTCCTGCACCTATGACCAGCTGGAGGAACCGGTGAAGTTCGATCTCGCCGCGGTACTGGGCGCCGCCCGCTAACCGGTTAGCCCGCCAACCCTCTCAACGCATCAACGACGGCGGCCCGCCCCCAACGGGACGGGCCGCCGTCGTTGGGGCGGTAAAGCTGTGCGGAAGTGCGGTTGAGATCCGCTGCCGGTGCGGGGGCTACCGCTGGCCGAGCTGCTTAGTGGGGACCCGGAATGTTTCCTTGGCCGTCAGCGCCGCGACGGTGGCGATGAGGCAGATGATTGCGGTGAAGATGGAGATCTGGACCCAGCCACCGGGCTGGATGCCGCCCATGGCCGCCACGATCGCCGGGGCGAAGCCGGCCATCAGAAAGCCCAGCTGGGTGCCGATTGCGAGGCCGGAGAAGCGGACGTTGGTGCTGAACATCTCGGCGTAGAAGGAGGGCCAGACCGCGTTGGCCGCAGCGTAGCCGAAGGAGAAGAACGCGATTGCCGTAAGGAACATCAGCGCGACGTTGCCTGATTCGAGGCTCAACAGGAAGACCGGGGTCAGGGCTGCGCTGGACAGTGCGCCGTAGATGAAGACCGGCTTGCGGCCGATCTTGTCGGCGAGCATGCCGAAGAGCGGCTGGGTGCCCAGTGCCATGAAGTTGGCGCCGACGACGAGCCAGAGGGTGGTGGTGCCGTCCACGCCGGCGACGTTCTTGGCGTAGCTGATGGCCAGGGTGCCGAAGACGGTGGACACGGCGGCGATGAAGGCGCAGGCGATGACGCGGAGGACATCGCGCCAGTGGCTCTTGAGGAGGTCCGCGACGGGGAGCTTGGAGATCTGCTTGGTCTTCTGGGCCTCCTCGAACGCCGGCGGTTCGTGCAGGGTGCGGCGGATGAAGAACGCGATCAGCACAACCACGGCGCTGAGCCAGAACGGGATGCGCCAGCCGATCGTGTACTTGATGTCGTCAGGCAGGGCGAGGACCGGGATGAAGACGAGGGCGGCAAGGATCTGGCCGCCCTGGGTGCCGGTCAGGGTCCAGGAGGTGAAGAAGGAGCGGCGGTTGTCCGGGGCGTGCTCGAGCGTCATGGACGAGGCGCCGGCCTGCTCGCCGGCGGCGGAAAAGCCCTGGCAAAGACGCGCCAGCACCAGCAGGACAGGGGCCCACCAGCCGACCGTCTTGAAGTCTGGCAGGCAGCCGATGGCAAAGGTGGAGGCGCCCATCAGCAACAGCGTGAACATGAGGACCTTCCGGCGCCCTATCCTGTCACCGAAGTGGCCGAGGATAACGGCGCCGACCGGGCGGGCAATGTAGGCAAAGCCGAAGGTGGCGAACGACATGATCGCCGCGTTGGTGTCCGCATCGGGGAAGAAGACATGCGGGAAGATCAGCGCGGCTGCGGAACCGAAGATGAAGAAGTCGTAATACTCGACGGCGCTGCCCAGGAAGCTGGCAAGGGCCGCCTTCTTCGGCGTCCCTCCTGTGGTTATACCCGGCGTCGTGGACGGGACAGTGTGGCTCATGGTGTTCCTTTGGTGTGACGACGTTGTCGCGGATGGATCAGGAAGGTCTCGGCTGCCGCTTGCTTAAGTGTGGTGCAGCCGGAGGTCCGTGGAAAGACCCGGACTAGTAGCCACATGGTGGAAGCTACTTGTGCGATGTAGCAATCATGACTGTGAGCACAGTCACTTGTCAACAAAAATAATCACCATCTAGAAATAGCTCTCACTATGTGGGAACATCGATGCATGAGTGTGAATCAAACCACAGATGTTCCCGCCGCTTCCGGGTATCCGGCGGAAGCCCCTTCGAAGCCTGCCAAGGCCGCCAGGGAGGACTCGCGGACGGACATGGTGGGCAAGGCCCTGGGCCTGCTGGTCCTCCTGGGCGACGAGCCGCGGGGCGCCAGCGCCGCGGAGATCTCCCGCCGCGCGGATCTGCCGTTCAGTACCACCTACCGCCTGCTCGGCTCCCTGACGCGGGACGGCTTCGTTGACTACGAGCCGGACGGCCGCCGGTACCACCTGGGACTGAGGGTCTTCCAGCTTGGCCAGCGCGTCTCCAACCACCACGGCTTCGCGGGTACGGCCCTGCCGATCCTGCGGCGCGTGACCGAGGAAACGGGTGAGGCGACCATCCTCTCCGTGCGGGACGGCATCCACCACCTGACGGTGAACAAGGTGGACGGCCCGCAGACCTTCCGGGTCACGAGCGACCCCGGGCATCTAGGGGCACTTCATACCACCTCGGTGGGCAAGGCACTGGTGGCGTTCGCCGACGACGCCACCCGCGCCCAGCTCGTCGAGGAGCTGCCCCTGGAGCCGCTGACGGCGCTCTCCATTACGGACCGCGAGGCTTTCCGGGCCGAAATCGAGCAGGTCCGGCGCCAGGGCTTCGCCACCATGGATGAGGAAAACGAACTCGGCATGCGCGCCGTCGCCGTCCCGGTTTTCAACGCCCAGGGGCACGCCTTCGCCTCGCTGGCCACGGCCGTCCCGGTCTTCCGCCTGAGCATGGAGGCCCTCGTGGCCCTCGTGCCGCTGCTGCAGGCGGCGGCCGCCGAGCTGTCGGCCCGGCTGCCCCAGCGGTGACGGCCGACCAGCCTGCGTCATGAAAGCCTGCGTCATGAAAGCGGGCGCCGAAACGAGCCGGCGCCGTAATAATATGTTCGTCATTCGAACAACAGTGCAACATGTGAACAAAGTCTGTAATGTAATCCCTATCACCCGGCCCGCCGCGGACGCCGCAAGCGTCGCAGCCCGCCGAGTGCCGTTGTCAAAGGAGCAAACTGGATGAGCAATCGAGCAGAGTCCTTCCTCGTGGGCCTCGTGGGAGACGGCGTCATGCCCTCCCTCACGCCCTACATGCATGAACGCGAGGGCGACGTGCAGGGCCTCCGGTACCTCTACCGCCCCATCGACCTCACCGAACTCGGCCTGCCCGGCCGGGCCGTGGGGGAGTTGCTCTCCGGCGCCCGAAGCCTCGGGTTCAACGGATTGAATATCACGCACCCCTGCAAGCAGCTCGTGCTCGAGTACCTGGATGAGGTCTCCGCCGACGCCCGGCGCCTGGGCGCCGTCAATACCGTGGTGATCCGCGACGGCCGCTTCATTGGCCACAACACCGACTTCTCCGGCTTCGCCGCGGCGCTGGCCTCCGGGCTTCCCGGCGCCACCCTGGATCGCGTGGTGCAGCTGGGGGCCGGCGGCGCCGGCTCCGCCGTCGCCTACGCCCTGCTCACCGCGGGGGTCCGCGAGCTGGACCTCGTGGACACCGACGCGGCCCGGTCCGCCGCACGGGCGGCCGAGCTCGCCGGGTTCTTCCCGGACCGGACCGTCACCGCCCGGACGACGGCGGAGCTCCCGCAGCTCATGCCGCAGGCCGACGGCCTGGTGCACTGCACCCCCGTGGGCATGGCCGCCCATCCGGGGGTTCCGCTGGACATGTCCCTCGTGGAGTCCCGGCACTGGGTGGCCGACATCGTGTACCGGCCGATCGAAACCGAGCTCGTCCGCGAGGCGCGCGCCAAGGGCTGCGAGGTGCTCGACGGCGGCCGGATGGCCGTGGGCCAGGCGGCGGACGCCTTCCGGATCTTCACCGGGCGCCAGGCCGACGCCGACCGCATGCGCTCCCACTTCCTGGAACTTGTGGCCGCGGAAGAGGTGCCCGCCTGATGCGCACCGGGATCGCCACCGTCTGCCTCGCCGGCACCTTGCGGGAAAAAATGCAGGCCTGCGCGGTGGCCGGCTTCGACGGGGTCGAGATCTTCGAACAGGACCTCGTGACGTCCCCGCTGAGCCCGGAGGACGTCCGGAAGCTGGCCGCCGACCTCGGCCTGAACCTGGATCTCTACCAGCCGTTCCGGGACTTCGACAGCGTTCCCGAGGACCTGCTCGCCGCCAACCTGCGCCGCGCGGACGCCAAGTTCCGGCTCATGTCCCGCCTGGGCATGGACACCATGCTGCTCTGCTCCAACGTCGGCACCGCCACGATCGACGATGACGAGCTCCGCGCCGCACAGCTTTCCCGGCTCGCGGACCTCGCGGGTGACTACGGCGTCAAGGTCGCCTATGAGGCCCTGGCCTGGGGCAAGTACGTGAACGACTACGAGCACGCCCACCGGCTGGTTGGGATGGTGGACCACCCCAACCTGGGCACCTGTCTGGACTCTTTCCACATCCTCTCCCGGGACTGGGATACCGCGCCGATCGAGGCCTTCGACCCGGAGAAAATCTTCTTCGTCCAGGTCGCCGATGCCCCCAAGCTGTCCATGGACGTGCTGTCCTGGAGCCGGCACTACCGGGTGTTTCCAGGGGAGGGCCAGTTCGAACTCGCCAAGTTCATGGGCCACGTGGTCCGCGCGGGCTACACGGGACCGGTGTCGCTGGAAGTGTTCAACGACGTCTTCCGCCAGGCCGACGTCGAGCGCACCGCCGTCGACGCCATGCGGTCGCTGATCTGGCTCGAAGAACAGAGCGCCGCCTGGCTCGAGGCAAACCCGGCGAATGCAGCAGGCGGGATGACCAGCGGGGCGGCCGGCCCGGTGTCCGGTGCCCGGCGCCGCTACCCCATGGAGCTTGCCACGCTTCCCCGCGTGGCCGAGCCCGCCGGCTTCAACTTCGCCGAGGTCCGGGCCGGTGACACCGCCGGACTGGAAACCCTGCTGGGCCAGCTGGGGTTTGCGTTCAACGGGCGGCATCGCACGAAGGATGTGCAATTGTGGACCATGGGCCACGCGCGCGTGATCATCAACGAAGAACCGGCAGCCATCGGCACAGCGACCGCTGCCGCCGGTACCGGCCAGCCGGCTCCCGCCGCCCCTGCCATCTCCGCCCTGGGCTTCGACGTCGACTCTCCCGTTATCGCCGCCGCCCGCGCCCAGCAGCTCAAGGCCCCCGCCGTGCCGCGCAAGAGCCAGGCCAACGAGGAAGTCTTCCAGGGCTTCGCCGCGCCGGACTCCACCGAAATCTTCCTCTGCCAGGGCAGCCCGGACGGCACCCCCGCGTGGACCCGGGAATTCGGCGACGGCCTGGACGTCGCCGCGGCGGACCCGGCAGAGCACCCGGGCGCAGTGATCGACCACGTGAACCTCGCGCAGCCGTGGCAGCACTTCGACGAGGCCGTGCTCTTCTACACCAGCGCCCTCGCACTGGAACCGCAGCCGTTCGCCGAGGTGGCCAGCCCCACCGGGCTGGTCCGGTCCCAGGTGATGCTGACGCAGGACCGCGGCGTCCGCCTGGTGCTGAACCTGGCCCCGCTGATCCAGCAGGAAGGGACTGCCGGCACCGGCCACCGCCCCGGCTACCAGGAACACATCGCCTTCGCCGTGGATGACCTCGTAGCCACGGCCCGGGCCGCACGGGACCGCGGACTGGACTTCCTGCAGATCCCCGCGAACTACTACGAGGACCTCGACGCCCGGTTCGCTCTGGACCCGGAATTCCTGGCCACGCTCCGTGAGCTCAACCTGCTCTATGACCGCGATGCTGACGGTGAGTTCCTGCACTTCTACACCGCCACCGTGGGCAGCGTGTTCTTCGAAATGGTGGAGCGCCGCGGTGCCTACGACGGCTATGGCGCCCCGAATGCCCCGGTGCGGCACGCCGTCCAGTACGACCACCTGCACCAGCTGACCCGTACTTCCTGACCCCATCCGAACAACAAACACACCAACGAAAGGAGGCTGCTGTGCCTGAAGAAATCAACCTCGACGTCTTCAACGCCGACCCGATCACCGAGGACGTGTCCGACGAAGCCACGGAGGCCGCACCAAAGACGTATGCGCCCGCCGCCCATGCCTTGGATACTGCCGCGGAGTCGCAGGCGGACCTCAGCGCCGAGATGAAGGCGATCGGCGAAGCGTACGCGCAGGCCCTCAAAGGCGGAGCCCCGGCCGAAACCCAGCCGCGGCTCGACTACGCGCCGTACCGCAGCAGCGTCCTGCGCCACCCCACCAAGGATCTGCACCACGCGGATCCGGAAACCATCGAACTGTACTCGCCGGCGTTCGGGCACATGGACGTGCACGCGCTGGAAGCGGACCTGACCATCGCGCACAACGGCGAGCCGCTCGGCGAACGCATCGTGGTCTCCGGCCGGGTGCTCGACGGCGACGGACGCCCCGTCGCCGGCCAGCTTGTCGAAATCTGGCAGGCGAACTCCGCCGGCCGCTACATCCACAAGCGTGACCAGCACCCGGCACCGCTGGATCCCAACTTCACCGGCGTCGGCCGCTGCATCACGGGCGCGGACGGCTCCTACAGCTTCACCACCATCAAGCCCGGCGCCTACCCGTGGAAGAACCACCTCAATGCCTGGCGCCCGGCCCACATCCACTTCTCCCTGTTCGGGCAGGAGTTCACCCAGCGGATCGTCACCCAGATGTACTTCCCCGGTGACCAGCTGTTCCCGCTGGACCCGATCTACCAGTCGATCGTGGACCAGGATGCCCGCGACCGGCTCGTGGCCACCTACAACCACGACCAGACCAAGCCTGAATGGGCTCTGGCGTACAACTGGGACATCGTCCTGACCGGGTCCAAGCGGACCTGGACCGAAAACGAGGCATTGGGCGCAGGAGGCGATGAGAATGAATAGCAACGCCGTGGGTAAACTCACCCCGACACCGGGCCAGACCGTGGGGCCGTTCTATGGCTACGCCCTGCCCTTCGCCAAGGACCGCGAGCTCCTGGCTCCCGGATCCCCGGGTTCCATCCGGCTCCAGGGCACCGTCTATGACGGCGCCGGGCACCCGATCCCGGACGCGATCCTGGAGATCTGGCAGGCCGACGCGGACGGCAAGGTCCCGCACCGCACGGGCTCCCTGGTCCGGGACGGCTACACCTTCACCGGCTTCGGCCGCAGCGCTGTCGGCAACACCGGCGCCTTCACCTTCACCACGGTGAACCCCGGCCCCACCGAGGAGGGCGCGGCGCCGTTCATTGCCGTCGCCGTCTTCGCCCGGGGCCTGATGAACCGCCTGTTCACCCGCGTCTACCTGCCGGAAGACGAGGAAGCCCTGGCCAAGGATCCGCTGCTCAGCTCGCTTGACCCGGACCGGCGCCGGACCCTGATCGCACGCCGGGATCCCGACGGCGGACTGAACTGGGACATCCGCCTCCAGGGCGAGGGCGAGACCGTGTTCCTGGATTTCAGCAGCGCCGAGGGTGCCTCCAAGTGACCTTCTTCGAAACCGACGGCGACGCCGGCCTGCTGAGTCCCGTGTCGGCGTCGCCGTTCGTGGCGGCGCTGACCGGGGACCGTGCGGTGCTCGCCGCCATCCTCAAGGTCGAGGCCGCCTGGGCGGCGGTCCTGGACGAGGCTGGCCTGGCCCCGGCCGGCTCCGCCGCGGTGGTGGCCGCCGCCGCGGACGTGCAGCGGTACGACGTCGCGGACCTCGCCGTCCGGGCCCAAGGCGGCGGCAACCCCGTCATCCCGCTGCTCGCCGACCTCCGGGAGCAGGTCAGGAACCTGGACACCGCCGGACTCGGTGCCGTCCGCGCCGTTCACACCTCGCTGACCAGCCAGGACGTGCTCGACTCTGCCCTGATGGTGCTGGCCGCCGGGGCCATCCGCGAACTGCTCGCGGAGCTCCGGTCGGCAACGGCCGCCCTCGCCGGCCTCGCCGAAACCCACGGGCACACGCTTTGTGTGGCCCGCAGCCTGACCCAGCACTCGCTTCCCTACACCTTCGGGCTGCGGGCCGCGCAATGGTTCAGCGGGCTGGCCGCCGCGGCCGGCCGGCTCGAGGCCCTCGAACTGCCGGTACAGACCGGCGGCGCCGCCGGGACCCTGGCTTCCGGCACTGTACTTATTGACGGCACTGTACTTATTGACGGCACTGTACTCACTGACGGCGCTGGGCCGGCCGCGGGGACGCTGTCCCCGTTTGACCTCGCCGACCGGCTGGCCGCCCGCCTGGGTCTCGCTCCCGTTCCTGCCCCCTGGCACAGCAACCGGCTGGCCGTGACCTCGCTCGGCGACGCGCTGGCGGCGGTGACCGACGCGGCCGGAAAGATGGCCGCAGACGTCCTGTTCCTGAGCCGGCCCGAAGTTGCCGAGATCGCGGAACCGCGCGTCGCGGGGCGCGGCGTGTCCTCGGCCATGCCGCAGAAGCAGAACCCCGTGCTCTCCGTGCTGATCCGCAGCGCCGCCCTGCAGGCCCCGGCACTGGCCGCACAGCTGCATCTCGCGGCCGCCAATTTCAACGACGAACGCCCCGACGGCGCCTGGCACAGCGAATGGGCGGCCCTGCGCCAGCTGCTGCGCCTGGCCCTCGGCGCCGCGGTGCAGCTGCGCGAACTGGCCGAAGGGATGGCGGTCTTCCCCGGAGCGATGCGCCGCAACCTCGAGCTCGGCGGCCCGCTGCTGCTTTCCGAAGCCGTCAACGCCGCCGTCGCACCGCTCTTGGACGGGACCGTTGTGGACGGGACCGGTGCCGGCCCGGGAGCCGCCCGGACCGGGAAACAGCGGCTGCAGGCCGTCGTGGACGAAACGCTCCTGGCCCCGGCTGCGGAGCAGGCGGACACCTACCGGGCACTGCTCCGCGCCGCTGTCCCGCAGGAGCTGCTCAGCGACGCCCGGCTTGAGGAACTTTTGAACCCGGCCAACTACCTCGGCCAGGCCGCTGAGGTCTCCCGCCGCATCCTCGCGGCGTATCCGGAATACACCGGCCAGGCCGGCGCCCTCGCCCACCAAATCCAGAACGGAGCTTCCCGTGGCTAGACCCACCGTCAAAGCAGTCCTGCTGTCGCCCCAGCGCGAACTCGGCGACAAGCCCCTCCTCATCGTCGGACCCTCGCTCGGAACATCCTCCCTGCTGTGGAGCCAGGCCGGCACGTTGCTGGGCGCCGACGTCGACGTCATCGCCTGGGACCTGCCGGGGCACGGCGTCTCGCCCGCGGCGGAGGAGACCTTCACGGTCGCCGACCTCGCGGATGCCGTAATCGGCCTGGTCGATTCGATCGCCCCGGGCGCGCGCTTCCACTACGCCGGGGTATCTCTCGGCGGCGCCACCGGACTGCAGCTTGGCATCAAGCACGGCGACCGGCTCAAGAGCCTCTCCGTGCAGTGTTCCGGCGCGAAGCTCGGCACTGCCGAGGGCTGGCTGGAACGCGCAGAAACCGTGCGCACGCAGGGCACCCCGGTGATGATCCAGGGTTCCGCGCAGCGCTGGTTCGCGCCGGGCTTCATGGAGAGCCAGCCGGAGCTCAGCAGCCGGCTCCTGCACAGCCTCAGGGACGCCGACCGCTTCAGCTACGCCTTCTGCTGCGAGGCCCTGGCCGGCTTCGACGTGCGGGACCAGCTCGGCACCATCCGCGTTCCCACCCAGGTTGTGGCGGGCGCCCTGGACGACGTCGCCCCGCCGTCGATGGCCGGGGAAGTCGCCGCGGGCATCACCTCCGGCGGCGGCACTGCCACGGCCGTCAGCCTGGAGGGCGTGGCACACCTGGCGCCGTTCGAGGCGCCGGGTCACGTCGCCGAGCTGCTCAAGGGCCTCATCACCTGGACCGAGTCCC
This sequence comes from Arthrobacter sp. 05T45, assembly GCF_056395875.1. NCBI lineage: Bacteria > Bacillati > Actinomycetota > Actinomycetes > Micrococcales > Micrococcaceae > Arthrobacter > Arthrobacter sp. 05T45. The sequence goes on from NZ_JBFTKI010000008.1 coordinate 152,181, forward strand.
AGGGAGCGGGAGCATGACTCTCTCCGAAGCCGGCAGTGCTGAACTCCTCGGGCCCGAACGCAACGGTGTGGTCCAGCCCGGCGCGACCAGCCAAGAGATCTACGACGGCGGCATGAAAGTCCGCCGCGAGGTCCTCGGCGCCGCGCACGTGGACCGCGCCAACGCCAACAAGGATTCCTTCACGGAGGACTTCCAGGACATGATCACCAGGATCGCCTGGGGCGGCATCTGGACCCGGCCCGGGATCAGCCGCCAGATGCGCTCAGCCGTCACCCTGACCGCCATGGTGGCCCACGGGCACTGGGAAGAACTGGCCATGCACATCCGCGCCGCCATCACCAACGGCCTGAGCCGGGACGAGATCAAGGAAATCCTGCTCCAGACCGCCATCTACTGCGGGGTCCCCTCCGCCAACACCGCGTTCAAGACCGCCCAGCAGGTCTTCCATTCCATGGACGACGCAGCCATGGACGAAGCAGAAACGGACAAGAACCCATGAATCAGGCATTTATCTATGACGCTGTGAGGACGCCGTTCGGGAAGTTCGGTTCCGGCCTCGCCGGGATCCGCCCGGATGACCTCGCCGCGCACGTGATCCGCGAATCCGTGAAGCGTGCCCCGGCCCTGGACGTGGAGCGGATCGATGAGGTGGTGTTCGGCAACGCGAACGGCGCCGGCGAGGAGAACCGCAACGTCGCCCGGATGGGCACCCTGCTGGCCGGGCTGCCCGTCTCGATCCCGGGCACCACGGTCAACCGGCTCTGCGGCTCCTCCCTGGACGCGGCGATCATCGCCTCCCGCCAGATCAACACCGGCGACGCCGAGCTGATGCTGATCGGCGGCGCCGAATCGATGTCCCGCGCCCCGTGGGTGCTGCCCAAGACCGAGAAGCCCTACCCGGCCGGGGACCTGACCCTGGCCTCCACCACGCTGGGCTGGCGGCTCGTGAACAAGGCCATGCCGGCGGACTGGACCATCTCCCTGGGCGAGGCCACCGAACGGCTCCGGGAGAAGTACGGCGTGACCCGCGAGCAGCAGGACGAGTTCTCCGCCGCCTCCCACAACCTCGCCGCCGCGGCCTGGGACGAGGGTTTCTACGACAACCTCGTCGTCCCGGTCCCGGGCACGGACCTGGTCCGCGACGAGGGCATCCGTCCCGGGTCCTCGGCGGAGAAGCTCGCCGGGCTCAAGACCGTGTTCCGGACCGGGAACGGCACCGTCACSGCCGGGAACGCGTCCCCGCTCTCCGACGGCGCGTCCGCGGCGTGGCTGGGCAGTGAAAAGGCCGCCGGGMTCCTGGGCCTGGAGCCTKTGGCCCGGATCGCCGGGCGCGGCGCGCACGCCAACGAYCCSCAGTACTTCGGCTACGCCCCGGTCGAGGCMGCGAACAAGGCCCTCGCCAAGGCCGGGATCGGCTGGGACCAGGTCGGCGCCGTCGAACTGAACGAGGCGTTCGCCGCGCAGTCCCTGGCCTGCATCAACGCCTGGGACATCGACGCGGGAATCGTGAACCGGCACGGCGGCGCGATCGCCATGGGCCACCCGCTCGGCGCCTCCGGCGG